>NZ_BAAAEH010000041.1:0-7939 GCF_039522915.1 Sphingomonas oligophenolica | reverse complement strand
GCCACACCCCACTACCGATTCTCATCTTGATTGTCGCGCGACTCTCATCCTGAATGTCGCGCTGCAGGCAGAGTACGCCAGCCGCTTTTGTCGCTGTCTATATGCTGCAGCTGCCTGAGATGAGACGGATCGAAGCAGGCCTTGACGACTGGTGCGACAATATCGCCAGGAAGAATGCGTTCGACGCCTTACCATTACGGAAAGATATCGAACGCCTCGTGCCGCGTCTCGTCACCTTAAACGAAGTGAAGCGCTTCAGGGAGCGCTGAGGCGTGACTGAATAAGGCCGGGCGTCGTGAAGGTTAGGGGAGGGCTGTACGCCTCGCCAGCTTGGTCATCGCAGTGCCGCGGAAATTGCGTCCCGTACTTGATACATTCCAAAGAGGAACAGGCAGAGCGACGATAAAGTCAGCAACACTGCTGGTATATGGAATGCCGCCTTCCAAAAAGCATAGCGCTTTTTTGTCTCTTCAATGTCCGCGAATGCATGACCAACCGTCAGATAGTTGGTGAAGTACGCGCAGGTCATCGCGGCTACCGTGATCGCCACTCCCCAGCCGAACCATATAATTGTAGTAGCGAGGCTTCCGATCTTACCCCCAAGAATGGGAGAGGTCTTTCCCGATAGATTTCCGATAAAAGCCAACAATGCAACCGCAGATCCTCCATGTATTAGGATAAGCGTCTTGAGCACCATGTTTGAGCTATCAATGGCTTTCTCATTGACGCTCTTTGCATATTCATCTTTGGCGTCCGACATTAGCTGCTCCCCCACAAAATCATCTGAAAACGTGGTCCGTTAGTTACCATGGATGCGTTTAGAAGTTCGAAGCTCAGAATAACTGGCTTTCCACGACCGACGGGAACCGCGCCACCTGTGTGGTGCGCGGTGGAACCAGTAAGCCGCACGCTACTCTACCGGATCGGGGCACTCTGGCCAAAACCAACCAAATTAATATCCAACGATTCACCGCCAAGCGCCGACAAGTTACCGCCATTGAACGCCATGCTGCCTGTTCCGATCTGCTGTGAGAGTTTTTTAAATCGCTCCTGCACCGTTTCCCGCTGAAGCTGCATAGAGCTTCTGACGGCGACGCCATCGAGAATCACTGGATTGCCGAACACAACGACGTGCCTCAGCCCCTCCGTTTCGTAACGAAGGCATGGCCGACGCAGGATTGCCCAGAAAGTGAATTCGCCGATCTCAACCATGACATAGCCCAGCAAATTTCTAAGTCCGCTCAAGGGTTCAATCTCTCGATCAAGAGTAAACTGCACCGTGCATTCCCCATCGATTACGCTATCGACAAAGCGGAGAATGGCATCCTCTTGATCGACAATCTGTTGGATGGTGAAGGTAGGAGCGTTATCGGTTCGGCAGACTAGCGAAAGACAATCGGCGACGGCGCCCAGCCACCGAAACCAATCATCGTCTTTCGATTGCTGCGCTGGCGCAGTGGTTTCGATCGGTGGCATGTTGGCGACATTGAGGCGTATAGTCATTGGTGATCGGGACGCGCGCTGAAAATCACAGAACGCCTTCAAAGATGACAGCGCATAAGGCGTATCAGCCTGGAGATTGTAGCTGATGCCAAAATGGCCGTCGCCTTGGATGGTAACGTTCAGAGTCGGCGAAGAAAACACACCGCGCGCGGTTGCCAAGGGAAGGCCCGGCAATGCGAAGCTTCGCATTTCTCCGTCGATCGTCGCGGAGTGGCCACTAAGGCCGGTCACCGTCAGTGAAGCAGGTTGAGGCGCTACATTGATATGTGAAACGGTGGGCTTGCCCTCAAAAACCGGAATGCGCGCATCGATACCGAAACGCTTGTCCTGGAAAATGACACTTTCGATCGGCGCAACGGGTGCGAGCCCTACCGAGTGATCGATCAGCGTTTGCAGGTCCTCCCTCCGCACGGTGAACTTTCCATGGATGCGGCTATCATTGTAACCGAGGCCTTCCGCCAATTTCCGCTTGTCGCTGGCATAATTTTCCGGTTGCCGGTCACATATCCCGCGCATCCACTCGATCAAGTCGCCACTGTGGTCGTCTTCCGCAGTGAACCCGATGGGGACGCGGATGCGATGCAGCGCATCTACGGCATCACGATCAGCTTCCCGAGCCCGGCGCAACGCTGCTTCCATAAGTGGTTCATGAAAATGGCGGGCGTAAATTTTCTCGCTCAACCCATCCTTGGAAAACCAAAATAAAACGATGAAGCAAAAATCCGGCTCTCTCGTAAAGCGCAGTGCGTTACTTAATTTGACCGACGTGCTCGTGCTACCGCCCGCTTTGGATTTAACTTGGATGCGAGCGGCGGCGCTGCCGGGTTGCTTATCGTGTGGAAGTCCAGTGATCCTGTCACGCTCGAATTCGAGCAGGTAATCCCAACCGGTCCGATCCTGATTGACCTTGTGACGAGTGACGTTCCGCCAATCGCAAAGTTCCTGAAAGCGTGTTTCTGCCAGGTCTGGGTAGTTGGGCGTGGCGATGTTCTTCATGCTGTTGCTATCATCTCCCACATGCGACGGGCGTCAACATTCTCTTTCTGATCCGGTGCGTAGCCGCTTGAACCTCAAAACCCCAAAAAGTGGGATCATGAGCGGAGCTTCGGTGACACTTATCCATCTATCAGCTACTTGGAATTCCGGCGGCAGGGCACTTATCTAGCGTGTATACAATTGATATATAACAATAGTTACACAAACCCGCCCCCACCAAAACTGTCAGTACCCTACTGACATTTTGCCCACCCCACCCGCGATTCAACCCCGACCCCACCCGCGCTATCCACAGCGCATGGTCTACAAACCCGGATTCGCCGCCGAAGCCCGCCACCTGTGCCGTCTCGGCGCCACCGACGAGGAGCTCGCCGAGCATTTCGGGGTCTGCGTCCGCACCATCTATCGCTGGCGCAACACCCATGAGGAATTCGCCGAGGCCGTGGTGGCCGGCAAGGAGCATGCCGATGCCCGGGTCGAGCGCGCGCTCTATTCCCGCGCCGTCGGCTGCAGCGTCGAGCGCACCAAAGTCTTCAAAAGCGCGAGCGATCCCAAGCCGGTCTACGCCACCTATACGCATTATTTCCCGCCCGATCCCAACGCGGCGCTGCAATGGCTCCGCGTCCGCCAGCCGAAGAAATGGCGCATCGCCGAGGAGGAGAAGGGCGATCCCGGCGTCATCGCGATGTTCGAAAAGGCGATCGCCCGCGTCAACGACCCCGAGTCACCCTTTTCGAGGCCGCCACGCGAGCCGCCGCCAGAAGCTGCCGCGCCGGACACGGCGCCTCCGCCCCCGCCGGACCCCATTTCACCGCTCGCGCCCGCGCCCGGCCCCGCCCCGCCGCCGTCCGTCCTCCCGCCCGGCCCTCCACCCGGCCCCCCACCCGGCAATGTGTCCAGGGTCGGCAGGGTCTATGCCCCCGTCTATGCCCCGCTCCCCTAGGGTGACAGGCGCAAGCGCGGCAACCCGCGCCGCCACGCTGCACGGCGTTGCGCTCGGGCAGCCGCTGGCGCATCATCGGGCCTCGGGTCGCGGCTCAGAGTCTCAAGGGGAAAACCGGCATGAAGAAGCTTGGCATGTTGATGGCGGGCGCGTGCGCCTTCGTGTTCGCCCAGGCGGCGCTGGCCGGCCAGGCGGGGCCGACCGACCCCAAAGCGGTCGAGGCGGCATTCGACGCGGGGGTGAGTTCGCAGGACCAGCTCGACTGGCTGAAGCAGATGTCGTCGGCGCCCAATCAGGTCGGATCGCCGCACGACAAGGCCAATGCCGATTTCATGCTCGCCAAGTTCAGGGAATGGGGCTGGGACGCGCATATCGAGACGTTCCAGGTTTTGTATCCGACCCCGATCTCGACCACCGTCGAGATGGTCGCGCCCGAGAAGATCGTGCTGGGCGGGCAGGAGCCGCCGGTGCCGGGCGACGACACCTCGGCGAACACAGCGGGCGCGCTGCCGCCCTATGTCGCGTTCCAGGGTGATGGGGATGTCACGGGCGATCTCGTCTATGTGAACTACGGCATGCCCGACGATTACAAGGCGCTGGCGCGGCGCGGGATCGAGGTGAAGGGCAAGATCGTCATCGCGCGCTACGGCGTCGGCTGGCGCGGGCTGAAGCCCAAGCTGGCGCAGGATCACGGGGCGATCGGCTGCATCATCTATTCCGACCCGGCCGATGACGGCTATGGCGATAGCGACTCCTATCCCAGGGGCGGGGCCCGGCCCGAATTCGGCGTGCAGCGTGGGTCGGTCGCCGACATGGCGATCTATCCCGGCGATCCGCTGACGCCCGGCATCGGAGCGACCGCGAACGCGAAGCGGATCCGCCGCGAGGACGCGCCGACGATCCTCAAGATCCCGGTGCTGCCGATGTCCTATGGCGACGCGGTCAAGCTGCTGTCGCGGCTCGGCGGGCCGGTGTCGCCCGGGCCATGGCATGGCGGGTTGCCGATTGCCTATCATATCGGCGGCGACGCCGCGGTGAAGGTCCATCTCGCCGTCAAGTCGGAATGGTCGTTGAAGCCGATCTATGACGTGATCGCCACGCTGAAGGGCGCGCGCTATCCCGATCAATGGGTCGTGCGCGGCAACCATCATGATGGCTGGGTGTTCGGCGCCTCCGATCCGCTCTCGGGCAATGTCGCGATGATGTCCGAGGCGAAGGCGCTCGGCGCGATGGTCAGCCAGGGCTGGCGGCCGGCGCGGACGATCGTCTATGCCGGCTGGGATGCCGAGGAGCCGATGCTGCTCGGCTCGACTGAGTGGGCCGAGGAGCATGCCGCCGAGCTCAAGGCCAAGGCGGTGGTCTATATCAATACGGACGGCAATGGCCGCGGCTTTCTCAGCGCGTCGGGCAGCCATGACTTCCAGCATCTCGTCAACGGCGTTGCCGCCGACGTGATCGATCCCGAAACCGGCGCAACCGTTGCCGCGCGGATGCGGGCCCGCCTCCGGGTCGGCGCTTACGACAAGACCCGGCATGTCGACGACGCCGCGCTCGCCGCCGCTGAACGGGGCGGCGACCTGCCGATCGGGCCGCTCGGCTCGGGGTCGGACTTTTCCGCCTATCTCCAGCATCTCGGCCTGCCGGCGATCGATGTCGGCTATGGCGGCGAGGACGAGAGCGGCGGGGTCTATCACTCGGTCTATGACAGCTTCCACCACATGACGACCTTCGACGATCCGGGCCTGAAATATGGCGCGGCGCTGTCGAAGACGGTCGGGCGGCTGGTGCTGCGCGTCGCCGATTCGGACACGCCGCCGCAGCGGTTCGGCGATTTCGCCGATACCGTCTCGACCTATCTGACCGAGGTGAAGAAGCTCGCCGAAGATCGCCGCGAGGAGGATCGCAAGCGCGAGAAGCTGCTGCGCGACGGCGCCTTCGTGCTGGCCAGCGATCCGCTCAAGCCGGTCGGCGCGGCGGCGGTCGAGGCGCGCACGCCGCATATCGAGCTCGCGGTGCTCGAGGATGCGGTCGATCGGCTGAAGGCCGCCGCCACCGCCTATGACGATGCCTATGCCGACAAGGGCGGCAAGCTCGATCTTGCCGTGCGCGAGAAGCTGAATGCGCAGCTCCGCGATATCGATCAGCTGCTGCTCGACGATCGCGGCCTGCCCGGCCGGCCCTGGTACAAGAATCTCGTCTACGCACCCGGCCGCTTCACCGGCTATGGCGCGAAGACGCTCCCGGGCGTGCGTGAGGCGATCGAGGAGCGCCGTTTCGACGACGCGAATGTCTATGCGGGAAGAACAGCGAAGGTGTTGAACGATTATGCCGCGCGGCTGGAGGCAGCGCGGGCAACGATCGAAGGGAAATAGCATCGCTCGCGATGATCCGCTCCTTTTTCGCAAAATCCTCCCCCGCCAGGGGGAGGTGGCGCCGAAGGCGACGGAGGGGGCGGTAAGCGGCGTCCTGTCAAATCAGCGGCGCGCTTCCTCCCCCTCCGTCAGCCCCCGCGTTCGCGAGGGCTGCCACCTCCCCCTGGCGGGGGAGGATCGGAAAGCTCCCGTCGCCGCCCTCGCTGTCGCTCCGACATGACGTGTTTGCAATCGATACAATCGCCCCTTTTCGGCCTGATGTTACCGCTCAACAGCGTAGGCACCTGCCTACCTTGTAGCATCCACGCCACAGATTGGGTCGCGCACGCGGAAAAATCCGCGAGGGGCCCGTCGAACGGCGAATTGGCCGTTGCCTCTCGCGGTTTTTGCTCACTTTCTGCCGGCAACAAGGGGCGGGCAGAGGAAGAGATCATCGTGGGCATGAACAGCACCCTGTCTGATCGGCAGGCGATCTGGGCGTTTGCACTGGGGTGCGCAGCGGTGACGGCCGGTGTCCTGCTCCATCTGCCGATGTTCCTGATGGCGAAGGGCATGGGCTATCGCCTCGCCGGCATGCCGATGGACCCGGGCATGATCTCCGGCATGTTCCTGATCGTCGGCGGTGTGATCGTCGCTGCCTGGGGCCTGTTGCCGCGCAACCTTGCCGCACAGCGGGCCGCCGGCGAGAACATCACCATCTCCGCGCCCGAGGACGCGGTGCTCGGCTGGGCGCATTGGCGGCTGATGTTCGTGCTCATCGTGGCGCTGATCATCGACGTGATGAAGCCCGCCGCGCTGGGGTTCACCGTCCCGGGCATGGTGAGCGAATATGGCGTGCCGCGCTCGACGGTGTCGCTGGTACCGTTCTTCGCGCTGATGGGGACGGTAGTCGGCTCGATCCTGTGGGGGGTGATCGCCGATATCTATGGGCGCAAGGCCTCGATCCTGCTGTCCGCGGTGATGTTCGTCGGCACCTCGATCTGCGGCGCGATGCCGTCGCTCGCCTGGAATATCGCCATGTGCTTCATGATGGGCGCAGCCGCCGGCGGGATGCTGCCGGTCACCTATGCCCTGCTCGCGGAAATGATGCCCAACCGGCATCGCGGCTGGAGCCTGGTGCTGGTCGGCGGGCTGGGTGCGGTCGGCGGCTATTTCGCGGCGAGCGGGCTTTCGGCATTGCTCCAGCCGATCTTCGGCTGGCGCATCCTGTGGCTGGCCAATTTGCCGACCGGTCTCACGCTGGTCCTGCTCGGCGGGCTGATCCCCGAATCGGCCAAGTTCCTCCTCGCGCGCGGCCGCAACAAGGAGGCGGAGGCAGTGATGCGTCGGTTCGGCGCCACCGTCCGGCGCGGCCCTGCAATGGTCGCCGCGCGCGGCAACGGGCATGGCGCGCTGACCGGAAGGAAACTGATCGGCAAGCTTGCCGCGCTGACCGTCGCCGCGCTGACCTGGGGGCTCGTCAATTTCGGCCTGTTGCTGTGGCTGCCGACGGACCTCGTCGCCAAGGGCTATTCAGTCGCGGTGTCGAGCAGGCTGCTCGCTGAAAGCGCGCTGATTGCCTTTCCGACGGTGTTCCTGTGCGCGCTGATGTACAGCCGCTGGAGCACCAAATGGTCGCTGGTCACGATGATCGCGGTGACATTGGCCGGGCTCGCGGGCGTGCTGCGGCTCGATCTGGCGGGGACGGGCAGCCCGGTGCTGCCGGTCGCGCTGCTGATCGTCGGGTCGAACGGCATTCTCGCGATCCTGCTGCCCTATACGGCGGAGAGTTTCCCGTTGCGGGTACGCGGCCGCGCGACCGGATGGGTCGCTGCCTGCACCAAGGCCGGTGGGCTGCTTGCGCAAGGCCTCAGCATCGCCGCGCTGATCCCGTCGATGGGGCTCGCGGCGATGATCATCATGGTGCCGGGTGCCGTGGCGCTCGCGCTGGTGGCGTGGTTCGGGCGCGAGACGCGCGGTGGCGATCTGCGCGACCTCGATGAGGCGCTTGGGCCGGAGGCTTTGGTCGCGGCGTGACACATCGCCTGAATGAGGCTGATATAAAGATATAAAGAATTCTTTATTGTCATTTCTTGAGGTCAAAACCACCGGCTTCAGCCGGTAAGAGGCTTTAGCCGTCCGACGG
>NZ_BAAAEH010000040.1:0-205043 GCF_039522915.1 Sphingomonas oligophenolica | reverse complement strand
CTATCAGGTGCTCAACAACACCTCCTTGGTACATCGATACCGTCGGGGGGCGTCCACCCCATCTGTTACCCGCTGTTTTACAGGAAATGATTTTTCTCCCGCTGTTATGTTGGATTTTGCCGACAATTTCCCTGTTTATTGTCAACAACTTGCAGGCGATCTCGCTGTTATCGAATAACAGCGGGAAAACAGCGGGAACAGCGGGGAACAGCGGCGATATCAGCGGGACGGCGCCGCATGGCAGCGGCCCTCGTCATTCAGCATATTTCGGTCATGTCAAAGAACAGGGCGGAGGCGATCGCAGCGCTCCATCCCTCCGACGGCTTTTTCACGAATTGAGTCTCGATTGAATCGGTCCGGATCATTCGGCGCTTTGTTTTGCTGCCATCGCCGCTATCTCGCCGGGCGCGGAATCGCCGCTATCGCGGCGCCCGCAGCCCAGCTGGCGTTGTCGCGCATCATAGGCTCGCAACCGCGCACCCTTCGCGGTCGCCATGCCAATCCCGTCCCGGCTGCCCCTGGCGCTTGCGGCCAGATTCTCTTCCTGGAACTGGCGGAACAGCCTGGCACAGGCATCCACATCGCGCGCGAAGCTGCCAGAATCCGGCCTGGCCAGATTGTTGAGCGCGCCTTCCAGCGCCGTCTCGAACAAGCCGAGGGCAGCATTGTTCGAACGGAAAGCCGGCGCGACGATAGCGTCGGGCGCGTCTCCGCGCTCGACATGGGCGGTGACATGAGTCTGCCTGCCGCCGTCGATCGGCTTGAAATCAGCGATCATCCTGAGCGTGACCCTGTTGCCGTTCATCAGCACCCAGCGCATCGAGTTTTCACTGCGCTCGACCTTGAGCACCGAGCGGACGCCGGATCGCCCGGCATCGGCAGCCGGTGAGGCCGGCTGATCGCGGATATCGAGATTCTCGAGCGCACCCATGACTTCGGCCTGAGGCCGGCTCACATCGCGGCTCCAACCGCCGCCACCGATGGCGCCGGTCACATACAGCCCGCCGAGCAGCACGGATCCCCCGATCCCCAATGCCTTGAACACCATGTGCGATCCCCGTCGGTTCCGGGCATTTGAGGACACCCTGTCCGGCATGGCGGACTATGGCCCGACGGCGTTGCCATTTTCGGAAAAAACCCGGTGTAGGATAGGTTAAAACCGGCTCAACGCGGCCGCTCGAGAAACAGGTGCCGCACGAGCGGCTGCATGCGCTCGTCGAACCTGGCCAGCACCTCATGCTCCTGCACGGCATCGAAATGAGTGACCATGCCGTACCGCGTCCAGCGGTGCAGCGCGTAACCGGGCGGATCGGCATTGACCATCGGGCGGTCGTCGGGGGTTTCGGGATCGATCGGGTTGAGATCGAGCGAGAGTTCGACCGCCGTCGCGGGGCAGACGCTGACGGTGATCCCCTTCCAGGGCGCGACGATCGGGCGGTGAAGATGGCCGCACCAGATCGCCTGGATCTGATGGTGGCCCGCGATCGCGGCGGTGAAGCGCTTGACCCAGGGTTCGTCGGGATGGGTCGCCATCCAGTCGATCCCGGCATCGAACGGCGGGTGGTGCATCACGATCATCGTCGGCGTGTCGCGCTGCTCAGCGAGCCGTGCGCGCAGCCAGGCAGCGCGGACGTCGCAGAAGCCACCGCCATGGCGACCCTCTTCGAGCGTATCGAGGACGATCAGCCTGAGCCCGTCGAGCGGAAGGCAATATTGGGCGAAACCCGAGGGCATCGGCACGTGCGGGAAGGTCGCGGCGAAATTGACGCGGTCGTCATGATTGCCGAGCGACGGATAGACCGGGAACGGACATCGCTTCAGCGCGTCGGCAAGGCGGCGGTAGCTGTCGATATCGCCCCTGTCGACGAGATCGCCGGTGACGAGCAGGAGATCGGGCCGGTTGCGGCCCTCGATCAATTCGGCCAGCACCAGATCGAAGCGCCGGCTGTTGAACTCGTCCGGACTGTCCGGCTCGAAGCCCAGATGCACGTCAGTGATCTGCGCGATCAACATGATCCCCTCCCCGGTTTATCGAGCCGCGACACTTCCGGCAGCTACGGCCGATGGCAGCCCCCGGATGCGCTCTCGCCGGTTGATCGGCTTCCATGGTGCGTTGGTGTCGGCATGATAGCTGTGGCACATCGCACAGGACGACGGGACCTTCGCCGCCGCGCCTTCGCCGCCATGGCAGATCCGGCAGGTCTGGACACCGGGCAGAAGCAGATCCTCGGCCGAGGCCGACTGGCGTGCGGCGTGGCAGGTCTCGCACTTCTCGGTCTTGTGCGCGGCGTGATCGAACCAGCCATGCATCATGTAGCGGGCGGGCTGATTGACCGGCAGCACCGTCCAGTCGGCAGCACCGCCGACACCCGGCGGGGTGACGACGTGGCAATCGTAACACGCGCCACCCTTGGTGAAGATCGCCGAGATGGCGGCATCAGCACTTGCCGGGCGCGCCGCCAGCGCGCCGAAATAGGCATGATAGACCTGGCCCTGGGCATAAAGCCCTGGCCGGCGACGCGCGGCATTGCCGAGTTCGGGCGGTGCCGGCGGGCTGGTCGAGCGATACATCGCGCGAAGGTCGGCGATCACCTGGGGGACATCGCCATGGCGAAGCGTACGCACCGTGCCGCCGATCCGGTCGAAGCCGAGGCTGTGGCACATCTGGCAATTGCGCTCCATCGTGATGGGGAGGAAGCGGGTGCCGTCAGCGGTGGGCGTATGGCAATCGGCACAGACCAGTGCTTTCCCGAACTGCCCTTTCAGCGTCTGCGCCATGCGCGCAACACCGCCGAGTACGTCGAGATGGAGCCTGTGCGGGAATTTGAGACCATTCCGCTCCACGACGGGACGATCGAGCGACACGCGGGCCAGCACCGGCATCGCGCCCGGCCTCACGGTGACGAGCGGCCTGAATTGCGGATGGGCGGTGCCGAAATCGCCGGCATTGCCGATCTTGGTATCCGCCAGCCGGCTTTTGAGGGTGGCGTGGCAATCGGTGCAGAATGCCTGGGGCGTTGCCGGCATCGGCCCGGCGCCCTGATGCTCGCGGTGGCAATCGACACAGGCGCCGGGGCCGGGCTTGTTGAAGGCGCGCGCGATGCCGGCGAGGATCTGGCCGCCAAGGCCGGGCCGAGCGCGGGCACCGGCGAGGCGTGCGGGCGGCGCATGGTCATGGACCGTCTTGTGGCAGGCGATGCACGCTGTATCGCGGACCGAGACGAAAGCCTCGGCATGGCAGGCCTTGCAATTGCCCTCGAGACCATGATGCGCCGCGCTCAGCGGGCCGCTCGTCCAGACATGATCGGCCTTCACTGCATAGATGGTGCGGTGATCGGGGCGCTCATGCTCGAGAAACGCCCGGATCGGCAGCGCGAGAAAGCCGATCAGCACCGCCGCGACCAGCAGCCAGGCGGTCATCCGCCTGCCGGGCAACAGGCCCTTGAGCGAATAAGCGGTGGCCTCGTCGCGCTCGCCGGCAGTATCCGACACCGCCCCGACACGCGTCACGGTGAAGACGATATTGCCGTCGCCGTCGCGCATCACGGTGATGCGATGCCCGCCGAACCCGAGCTCGGCGCCCTTGGCGGCGTTGATCTCGGCACGGCGCATCGTCCGCCCGTCGACCTCGAAGCCAAGCGTGCTGGTGGCGATGACGGCAATGCGCCGATCGTCGCGCCGCTCGATCCGGGCATGGTGCGGATCGACCGCGAGATCGGGGAGCGAAATGTCGTTCTCGGCGGCACGGCCGACCGTCAGGCTCGGCTGATCGACGGTGGTCGCACGGACGATCTCGCGGTGATCCGCCGTATAGCTCACCTGCCTGACGAGGAAGGTCATCGTGCCCGCCTCACCAGTAGAAGAATACGCTGACGATGTGCGCCGTCAGCGCAGCGATCAGCGCGAAGGTGGCGGGCACATGCACGTACAGCCAGATTTCGAGCAGCGCCTTGAGCCGAAGGTGCCGGCGGAGCTGGGCGAGCATCGCGATCTTGCGCTCGAGCAGGGCATCGACGCGTTCGAGCGGATCGTCGCCGAGATCGGGGCGCGGGCCGGTCCGCTCGCGGATCAGGTCGAAGGTCCGCTGGGTCGCGCAGCGCGGATAGCGGCCCGAGAGCCGGGCGACGATGCTGCCGCCGAACGGATCCTGGACCAGCGAATTCTGGACGAGGTCGGCCTGATATTGATTGAGCGGCTGGGCGGCATCGTGAAGCTGACGGTCGAGCGCGCGAAGCGCATCGAGCATCTGGGCCTGGGTCATCTCCTCGCGATTGTTGCTGAGCGCGGCTGGGACGGCGGCATAGACCGAGATGCCGTAAATGCCCGAGGCGATCACCAGCATCATCAGCGCATAGGCGAGCGTGTGGACGTTCCAGCCGAACTGGAAGCCGGTGTGGAGCGTAGCGATGACGATCAGGCTGAGGCCGAGATAGACATGCGCGCTGGTCCAGGTTTTCAGCGACCAGCGGCCCGGCGTCATCGCGCGTTTGCGCACGCCCAGCAGGGTCAGCCACAGGATCAGCAGCACGCCGATCGTGCCGAGCGTGTAGCCATACCAGGTCGCGCCGAAAGGTCGCGGCCGGCGGTCGATCAGCAGATAGACCAGGATGGCGAAGGCGCTGATCCAGAGTGCGATCTTCAGCCAGCGGAAGCCTTTGTGGCGCAGGAATCCCTCATGCAGCGCGGCGGCGCCGTTTTGCGCGCTACGCGCGCGGGCCCTCGCCACCCCCCCGGAGGCACGGCTGGCTATGACCCGGTCTCCTCTTCGAGCCGGGCGACGCTGAGGAAATTCTCAGGCGAGACGCGAATTGCCGCGCCGGTCGGGCAGGCGCGGACGCAGGCTGGGCCGCCGTCGATGCCCGAGCACATATCGCACTTGATGGCCTTTTTGGGTTTCTCGACGCCGGCTTCCCTGTGCTTGTAGCGCCATTTCTTCGATGGCTCGCCGGGGCCGGGCCCCATGCCGAGGAACATCCAGCTCAGCAACCCCGGCTTTTTCGGCGGCACGCTGTCCATCCGGATCACGCCATAGGGGCAGTTGCGCTGGCAATTGCCGCAGCCGATGCAGCTATCGTCGATCACCACCTCGCCGTCCGGCCCGCGATGGATCGCGTTGGGCGGGCAATCGGCCATGCAATGCGGATGCTCGCAGTGCCGGCAACTGGTCGGCACATGGAGATGGGCATAGGTGCGCCCCGCCTCGCGATCGAGCCGCGACAGACCTTCATGGCTGTCGGCGCAGGCCTTTTCGCAATTGTCGCAGCCGACGCACAGATTCTCGTCGATCAGCAGCACGTCGGTCGCCTCGCCGATGCCGTTCTCGACAAGGAAGGTCGCGGTCTGCGAGTACATGTCGACCACGCCGGAGAAACTGTCCTTCCGGCTTTCGACGAATGCGTTGATGTTCTGGCGCTGCGCCATGTCGGCGCGGGCCTTTTCGAGCAGCCTCGGCTTTGCCTCCATCAATCGGCGGAACGCAGCGCCGGGCAATCGGATCACCTCGGATTTGACCGCGGCCTTCACCGTCGCGGTGCGCTTGCCGCCGCCGATCAGCGCCATCTCGCCGACATAGGAGCCTGCGGGCAGATAGGAGAGGAAGACCGGTTTTCCGCCGACATTCTTCTCGACGATCATGCTGCCGACGCGGATGACATAAATGTCCTCGCCGGGATCGCCCTCGACGAGGATCGGCTTGCCGGCGGGGACGGTCTGGATTTCCGACGCGTCGAGCAGCTCGGTGAGATCGGCCGAGGTAAGGCCCGAACCGAACAGCTGGAGCAATTGCCGCTCGACCGAAATCCGCGTCACCGCGCGCTTGGCGGCGGGGACCGAGGCCATCAGTTTCAGCGCCGCGGTGCGCGAGACCTCGACAGCGATCATGTCGGTGCCGGCGCGGACGGTCGCGCCACGCCGGCGGCCCGAGATCAGCCCGACCTCGCCGAAGATCGAGCCCTGTTCGACGGCCACGGTGATCGACGGATTGTCCTTGTCGACCTCGACCAGCGCCGTCCCCTGGGCGATGCCGAACAGCGAGGAGCCGGGATCGGCGCGCTCGAACACGACCTCCCCTGCCTTGTAGGAGCGCACCTCGGAATCGAGCATGAACTCGCGCATCTGGAGCGGCGAGAGCTCGTTCAGGATCGTGATGTTGGCGCGGAGCATCTCGAGCCATTCATCGACCGAGCGGCGCGCCTTGAAGCGCTCGAACTTCTTCGCGAGGATCGGCTCGTCGGCGGGCTTCAGCGTCGTGTTGCCGTTGATGAACTCGACGACGTCATAGCCCTGGTTCATGCAATGCTTGATCAGCGGATAGCCGGCGAGCGCGCCGATCACGAAGATGCCCGGCTTGGTCGATTCGAAGACGGGCGAGAGTTTCGGAAAGGCCTCGCGGTCAGCGCTGCTGAACTCGATCCCGCAGCTTTCGACAAAGGCGCGCGGCGCGGCCGAGCCCATGCGGGCGATGATCCGGTCGCAGCGGATCGTCTCCTGGCCGTCGCGGGTTTCGAGCAGCAGCTCGCCGGGGCGGACTTCGGCGGGGGTGGTCTCGAGCCGGATGGTGATCCGCCCCTGCTCGGCTGCCTCGTTGAGCAGCTTCACATTGGCGCCCTTGGCGCGCGCGAAATCGGCCGAGCGGTTGAGGATGGTGACGACATTGCCCTGGGCGGCATCGGCGGCGAGGCCGAGCGCATTTTCGATGCCGGCATCGCCCGAGCCGATCACGGTGATATGCTCGTCGATATAGTCGCCGGGATCGTCGAGCTGATACTGGACATGCGGGAGCGTCGAGCCGGGGCAGCGCATCAGGTTCGGGTTGCCCTGGGTGCCGATCGCCAGCACGACCGTCTCGGCTTCGATCACTGCGCCGTCGGTCAGGGTGAGGCGAAAGGCGCCGCGCTCGCCCTCGATCGCCTTCACCTCGCTGCGGTAACGCACATTGATGCCGTTCTTCGCGGCGAGCTTGTCCCAGGTGCCGAGGATCGCTTCGCGCTTGCCGGCGTCGAACTCCATGTCCGAGCGGAGCACGAGCTGGCTGGGCGTCGCCATCACATGCTTGCCCTTCTGATATTTGTAGATCGTATCCGAGAGGTGGTCGGTCTTTTCGAGCAGCACATGGGAAAGATCGAGCTGCGCGGCGCGGGCAGCCGCGCTCAGCCCGGCCGGACCGGAACCGATGATCGCGATGCGGACACGATCGGTCACGCCCTGTCCCCCTCATTCTCAGGCCGCCGGATGCGACCCTTCAGGAATGCACTTGCCGCCTGGCCCTGTACGATAGCATGTACGGGCCGGGGCGCACACCCTCAAGCATAGTGAAACGGGGGATTCGGATGGAAAGGGCCAAGCATTCGTCGAGAGCCGGGCTGATCGTGCTGGTACTCGCCGCGCTGGTTCTGGTCGTGTCGGTTTCCGTTGCTGCGCTGCGGGGCACGAAATCGGAAAAAAGCGCCATATCATCGAGTGCCGCCCCTGCGCCGGACCAGCCGGCGACGATCGCGACCTTGCAGGAACGCACGCGAACCGAACCGAATAATGCCGAAGCGTGGCTCAGGCTCGGCCAGGCGCAGGCCGATGCCGGCGACTATAAGGCAGCCGCGGACGCGTATGATCGTGGGACAAGGCTGGCGCCCAGACGCGCCGATCTCTGGTCGGCATATGGCGAGGCGCGGGTGTTGGCGAGCACCGGCGACCCAATGCCGCCGCAAGCGCTCGCCGCGTTTCGCAAGGCGGTGGCGATCGATCCTAAGGACCCGCGGGCGCGCTATTTCATCGCGGTCGCGCGCGACCTGTCAGGCGATCACGAAGGCGCGATCAGCGACTGGCTGGCGCTGCTCCACGAGACCCCGCCGGGCGCGCCCTGGGAGCGCGACCTGCGGCGGACGATCGAGCAGGTCGGCAAGATCAACAAGATCGATGTTGCTGCAAGGCTCGCCGCGGTGACCCAGCCGGCCGCGCATGCGCTGATGCCCGACGGCTCGACCGCTGCCGCCGCCATTCCCGGCCCGAGCCCCGAACAGATGCGCGCCGCCTCGGCGCTGCCGCCCGACCAGCAGGATGCGATGATCCAGGGCATGGTCGGCAAGCTCGAGGCGAAGCTGCGGGCCGACCCGTCCGATGTCGAGGGCTGGATCATGCTGATGCGGAGCCGGATGACGCTTGGGGAGACAGCCAAGGCGATGGCTGCACGCAAGGCCGCGATTGCGGCGAATCCGGGCGCGAAGGCGCGGATCGAGGCCGAGGCCGGAACCTTGGGCGTGCCTGCGGGGTGATGCATATGGATCGTCGCGTAGACACGAAGGCGAGACCCAGATTACGCGCCCAAGCGATATCAACCGCGGCCTGACCGCACGGCCTTGTCGAATTTCCGGTTCGCCGTACCACGGCAGTGACGGAACCGGAGCGAACGGATGAAATTCGCGTTTTCGATGCCGCATCTGATGCGGCTCAAGGCATCCTCCCTATCCTGGGAGGCAAATGTGACCGGTGCCGACCAGACCCGCATGGCGAAGCGGGCGGATGCGCTCCGCTATGACATGATCAGCGTGCCCGAGCATTTCATCATCCCGACCGATCATGTCGATCTGTCAGGCCCGCATTATTTCCACGCTGCGGCTGGCCAGGGCTATTTCGCCGGCGCGACGGAACGGATCCTGATCAACTCCTCGATCGCCATCCTGCCGCTGCAGAACCCGATCGTGACCGCAAAGGCGCTGGCGACGCTCGACTGGCTGAGCAGCGGGCGGATCATCGCGACCTTCGGCGCTGGCTGGCTGGAAAAGGAGTTCGAGATCCTCGGGGTGGATTTCCACCAGCGCGGCGCGATGTGCGAGGAATATCTCGCTGCGATCATTGAATTGTGGACAAAGGAGTCGCCCGAATTCGAGGGGAAATTCATCTCGTTCAGGGACGTCGCCTTTGAACCCAAGCCATTCAGCAAGCCGCATCTGCCGATCTGGCTCGGCGGCGATGCAGACCCGGTCCTGAAGCGTGCGGCGCGTTATGCAAACGGCTGGTGGCCGTTCCTGACGAAACCCGAGGATCTGCCGGCGCGGATCGACTTCATCAAGTCGCAGCCAGGTTTCACGGGCGGACCGTTCGAGGTGATGTACGGCTTCGGCACCACGCGCGTCGGTGAGGGGCACACGGTGATCGACGATCCCAGGGTACGCCACGGGATGAGCGCTCAGGAGATTGTCGATCGGCTGTGCTGGTTCAGCGAGCTCGGGGTGACGATGAGTTCCTTCCCGATGCCGGCGGTGACAGGCGTCGATGACTATCTGGACTATGCGCAATGGGCGATCGAGGAGGTCGGGCCGAGGGTGCGGTGATTTTCGGCGCATGAGGACGGGAGCCACCGCCTGGGGCAAATGGCTGTGGCCCTTATCTACTTCTCCGTCGCCGCGAACACCCCGTCCCAATCCGCGCCCGGCGGATTCGCGGCGAAGTGCGTGATGCGTTCGCGCATCAGGAGGTAGAATTTGCGCAGGCCATAGCCGACCGCATTGCCCTGCCCCGCCTCGGCAAGCGTCTGCGCCGTCGCCCAATCCTGCACGCGATAGGCGTCGAGCATTGCCTGATGCTTGATCGCGAAGTCGCGAAAGCCCGCGGTCTCGGCCAGACTCTCGTCGCCGAGCAGGCCGAAGATCTCCTCGGGCGTCTCGCGGCCGACGACGCGGACGCAATCGAGCGAGACGATCGCGAAATGGGGCAGATGGCGCTTGAGTTCACTGCCGATCGCGATCTGCAGGCCGTAATATTTGGTCATCCCCTCGATCCGCGAGGCGAGGTTCACGGTGTCGCCGATCAGCGAATAGGAAAGCCGCTGCGCCGAGCCCATATTGCCGACGCAGCACGGGCCGGCGTTGAGGCCGATGCCGATGCTGACCTCGCCGGGCCAGGCGCTGCTTGCCTCCCGCCCGCGCATCTCGACATTGATCGCGCGCAGCCTTGCCGTCATCGCCAGCGCGGCGCGCGCGGCATTGGCGAATTGATCGGGATCGTCGAGCGGCGCATTCCAGAAGGCGAGCACGGCATCGCCGATGAACTTGTCGATCGTCGCCTTCCGTTCGAGCAATATGTCGCACATCGGCGTGAGGAAGGAGATCAGGAAGCGGATGATCTCCTGCGGGGTGAGCTTTTCGGAGAGCCTGGAGAAGCCGCGGATATCGCAGAACAGCACCGTCATCTCGCGCTCTTCGCCGCCGAGCTCGAGCTGGCCGGGATCGTCGACGATCCGCTTGACCAGCTCGGGCGAGAGATAGCGGTCGAACGCCTTGTGGATATAGGCGCGCTGGCGCTCCTCGCGGTAATAAGTGAGCGCGGTCTCGACCAGATAGACGAGGGTCAGCGCGATCACCGGATAGGTCGGGCTGATCAGATAATGGCCGTCGCGAAAGGCGAACCAGCTTCCCGCCACCATGCCGCCGACCATCACCAGCCCGAGGATCGCGCCCCGCGTGGCGCCGAGCCAGGGCAGCGAGAAGGCCATGATCAGACCGAGGATCACCAATGTCGCGCGCTCCAGGCCTGGGCCCCAATCGGGGCGGCTCAGGAATTTTTTCAGGACCATCTGCTCGACTGCCTGGGCATGGACGTTCACGCCCATCTCGCGATCGACGATCGGGGTCGATTTGAGATCGTACAGGCCGGACGCGCTGGTGCCGATGAAGACGATTCGCCCTTCGAACGCCTTCTGCATTTCCCCGGGCGAGAGCTTGCCGGTCAGGACCTTCCAGGCGGGAACGACTCGGTCAGGCTGCGGCGCGGTATAATATATCCACAGCTCGCCGGTGTCGGTTGTGGGGACGGTGAGATCCCCATCCTTGATCGACAGGACGCTCGCGCCACTGCCCAGCTCTCCACTGCCATTGCTTGATTTGACGATGATCGAGCCCGCCCCCTGCGCGACGCGGAGCGCCTCGACCGAAAGGGTCGGCAGCAACTGGCCGTTTTCGGAAACGACCAGCGGCGCGCGGCGGATGATACCGTCATCGTCGGGAACAAGGGTGACGACGCCGACGCCCGGTGCCGCGTCGCGCAACAGCGGCAGCGGCTGGACGGCACCGTTGAAATCGTCGCCGACCTTTGGCTGAGCGCCCCCGACCGCAATCCCGGCCTTGGGCTCGATCTGCCCGCCCTTGCCGTCATGGGTGAGGAAAGAGGCGAGGATGGTCGGGGTCTGGCTGAGCGTCCGGGCGAGCACGGCGTCGTGATCGGGGAGCGACTTCAACGTATCGAGCACTTCCGGGGACACCCCATCGCGCCGTGCCCGCTCGGCGAGGCGTTCGGGCGAAGTACGGTCGGGCTCGGCGAAGACGATATCATAAGCGATCGCCACGGCGCCGGCGTCGCTGAGCTGCTGGGTCAACCGCGCGATGTCGGTACGCGGCCAGGGCCATTGGCCGAGTTGGCGGATCGATTCGTCATCGATGTCAACCACCCGCACCCCGGCATCCTGCCAGGGCCGCGGCGCCACGCGCTGATAGCTGTCGAACAGCAGCAGCCCGATCCGGTCGATCGAACGGACGCCGGCGACCTGGAGCGCCAGCACCGCGAGCAGCGCGAGCATGCCGGGCAGGATCACGCCGGCCTTGCCGCGCACGAACTTCAGTGAAGGCCCTCGCGCCATCGGTTCGCCCCCCGGCTATGCGGCCCTTTTTTGTGGGGCCTTTCGGCAGGGGCTATCACAGAATCGAGCGCGTGACACGACTCGGCCGGGAACCGTCAGCTCGGCTTAACGCGCCCGCCGCCGGAAGGGATAGGCGAGCTGGGCGCGATAGCCGCGCGGCACGTCTTCCGACACACCATAGCCGCTCGGCCATTCGCCCGGCGGCAGATAATGCGTGCCGAAGAGCCGGTCGAGCCAGGGGAAATGGATCGCGAAATTCTTGTCGATCGCCACCTCCTCGATGCCGTGATGCCAGTGATGGAAGCGCGGAATGACGACGAAGCGGCCGAGCGTGTCGAAATTGCCGCGCAGATTGGCGTGGACCAGGCTCGCATAGATATAGACCATCGCGACATAGGCCTGCATCACCGAGGGCGCGAAGCCGAAGGTCAAGAGCGGCAGCGAGGTGACGCCGCGCAGCAGGATGATCTCGACGAAATGCATCCGCGAGCCAGCCAGCCAGTCCATCGACTTCGCCGAATGATGGACGGCGTGGAAGCCCCAGAGAAAGGGCCAGCGGTGGAAGGCGCGGTGGAACCAATATTGAACGAGGTCGGTCAGGAACATCGCCTCGACGAACTGGAGCAGCCATGGCTGCGCACCGACCATGGCGCGGAACGCACCGAAATTGCTGGTCGAGGCCATGATGAAGGATGAGGGCGCGAGCGCGAGGAAGGTGATGAGCTGCACCAACATCGAGCTGACGAGATAGTAGAAGAGATCCTCACGCCATTCGGCGCGAAACAGGCGTTGCGCCGGGCGATGCGGGAAGATCCGCTCGATCGGCGCGAACATCAAGCCGGTCGCGATCATGTTGAGCGCGAAGAAGTCGATTCCGAAGAAAATGCCCCAGCTCCGAGTCTCGTGCGGCTGCACCGCAGCGCCGCCAAGCAGGGTGGCGAGGAGCGCGACGACCAGAGCGGTTGCGCCGAGCGCCTTGCGCGGGCGGAGCAACAGGCTGAGCAAGGCGAGCCCATACGCCGCAAGCAGGGTCAGGTGGATGACAATCCGGAAACCCGCCCAGCCGCGGACCGGGCCGAGTTGCGGCATCGCGAACCATTCGGGCCAGCGCAGGGCGGCGACGAAGCAGAACCCGGCGATCGCGAAGACCAGGGCGAAGAAGCCCGAGAACCAGCCGGTGCCGAAGCCGCGCGCCTCGATCGGCGCCTCCAGATCATGCAGCAGCCCGTTTACAAATCCGCGTTTCATCGTCCGTTCTCCCCCGGCCACCTCAATCATTATAAGCGCCTAATTAAGAGCGACCTAATCTCCCAGCACTGCCTCGAGCAGGCCGATCAGCGGGCGATCGGCCGGCGGCATATCGAGCGCGCGGAGTTGATCGGGCAGGCACCACAGCAATTCCTCGGCATCGAGCGCGCGCGGCAAGCCGTTCCAGGTACGGCAGATATACAGGAGCAGGAGCAGATGCCGCCCGGCCAGCGGCTCGCTGGCGAAGACCGCAGGCATGAGGTGCGCAGGATCGACCATGATCCCGAGTTCCTCATGCAACTCGCGGACAAGGGCGACCTCAGGGGTTTCGCCGGTTTCCAGCTTGCCGCCGGGAAATTCCCACAGTCCAGCCATCATTTTCCCCACCGGCCTGCGCTGAACGAGAATTCGTCCGTCTTCATCGACCAACGCCACCGCCACAACCGGAAAAAGCACCAAAGAATCCACGTAGTTGGCGGCTTTCGTCATTCATTAACGCTCCTTGATTTAAGCTCGGGCGGGAAATTCCGGGGCGGGGGCGACCATCTGATGCTTGTTCGACTGATGCGAAAACTGATCAAGGCTGAAAAGGGTGGCACCGCCATCGAATATGGCCTGATTGCCGCTCTCGTCGTCATCACGATGATCGCTGCCTTTATCGGCATGGCGAATACCACGACCGATATGTGGGGCAATGTGAATACGAAAATCGAAACCGCACGCACAGGCGGATGATTGGTTCCGAAAGATTCTTCGGTTCGGCTTAAACTTTTCTCAACCTAGCTTCCCTACACCGAGTCTGCTGGCCCGGTTCACCGGTCCGGCCGGGTACTGAAGTGTTGCAACATAATGGAGACCGGAATCATGCAGACCATTCGCAAGTTCATCAAGAACAGCAAGGGCGCCACCGCAATCGAGTACGGCCTGATCGCCGCGCTGATCGCCGTCGCAGCCATCGCCGCCATGCAGGGCCTGGGCAACCAGCTCAAGACCACGTTCACGAACGTGTCTTCGAACATGAAGGCTTCGTAAGCTCTTACCAGCTTACCTAGAAAAGAAGGGGCGGCGAAACTTCGGTTTCGCCGCCCTTTTTGCATGTCTGTTAATCCAATCCGGAATGGATCAACTTCCGATCATCATCACTATGATTTTAACCACATTTTCATTACGAGCCAGCAATGAAGATGCGCACGCTATCGGGGGATAGGGGGCATAAGCCCCGAGCGTGTCGAGGAGAGGGGGCCGGAATGACTATAGCGCGCACGGTCTTCGCCGAGACAAAAGGCGCGACCGCGATCACATGCGACCTCAGCGTTGCATCGATCGTCGTTGACGCCGTCGCTGCCATACAAGACCCGGGCAGCAGCTGAACATGACGATCAGCTATTTTTCCTCGAAATCGACGGCTCCGTAAGCCTCACGGCTTTGGAGTTGGGGGGTGGACGGCGAAACTTCGGTTTCGCCGTCCTTTTTTTGCGGCGCCGGGGGCTAGACCCGGCCGATCGCCAGGAATTTCTCGCGACGCCCGCGGCGAAGCTCTGCCGGACCCTGATTGCCGAGCTCGCCAAGCGCGCCGTCGATCGCATCGCCGAGGCTGGCGATCGCCAGCGCCGGATCGCGGTGCGCGCCGCCGAGCGGCTCGGGCACGATGGTGTCAATCACGCCGAGCCCCTTCAGGTCCTGCGCGGTGACCTTCATCGCTTCGGCCGCCTCGGGGGCCTTGTCGGCGGTGCGCCACAGGATCGAGGCGCAGCCCTCGGGCGAGATGACCGAATAGACGGCATGCTCGAACATCAGCACCTTGTTGCCCGCGGCAAGCGCGATCGCGCCGCCCGAGCCACCCTCGCCCACCACCGCCGAGATCATCGGCACACCGAGCGACAGGCAGGCCTCGGTCGAGCGGGCGATCGCCTCGGCCTGACCGCGTTCCTCGGCCTGGACGCCGGGAAACGCGCCAGAGGTGTCGACCAAAGTGACGACGGGAAGGCCGAACCGGTCAGCGAGGTGCATCAGGCGGATCGCCTTGCGATAGCCCTCGGGCTTGCCCATGCCGAAATTGTGGCGGAGCCGGCTCGCGGTATCGTCGCCCTTTTCATGGCCGATCACCAGGATTTTGCGGCCGCGGAAGTGGGCGAAGCCGCCGAGGATCGCCTGATCGTCGCCGAACGCGCGATCACCCGAGAGCAGCATGAAGTCATCGAACAGGCCGGCGACATAATCCTTGAAGTGCGGGCGCTCGCCATGGCGCGCCACCTGGGTCTTCTGCCAGGGCGTCAGCTTCGCATAGGTGTCGCGCAGCAGCTTGTCGGACTTGGCCTGGAGCCTCGCGACTTCGGAATCGATATCGACCGCACCATCCGCGGCGGTCTCGCGGAGTTCGTCGATCCGGCTCTGAAGCTCGGCGATCGGCTTTTCGAAATCGAGGAAGGTTGCCATCGGTCGCGTCGGTTAGGCCCCGCGCCGCTTCGCGTCAACGAGCGGATGGCGGGTGTTGACCAGCTCGACCAGCCGGCTGGCATCGACATGGGTGTAGATCTCGGTGGTCGCGATATCGGCATGGCCGAGCATCGATTGAAGGGCGCGAAGATCGGCGCCGCCTTCGAGCAGGTGGGTGGCGAAGGCATGGCGGAGGACGTGCGGGCTGATCCGGTCGGGCGGTATGCCGGCTTCGGCGGCGAGCGCCTGGAGCAGCTGATAGAGCCGGATGCGCGAGAGGTGCGCCTTGCCCGAGGGGAAGAGCCAGGCGCGGTCAGCCGCGACATGCGCCCGCCATGCAGCCACTGCGGCGCGGGCGCGGTCGGAGATCGGCACCAGCCGCTCGCGGCCGCCCTTGCCGCGCAGGATCAGATAGGGCCGGTCGGGGGCGATGGCGTTGCGCGGCAGCGAGACGAGCTCGGTCGCGCGCAGCCCCGAGCCGTAGAGGAGTTCGACCAGCGCCGAGAGGCGGAGATCGTTGGGATCGCCCGGGACGCGGGCGACGCGGGCCGCGATCGCCTCGAAGAGCCGGTCGACATCGCCGTGCCCCAGCACTTTGGGCAGGCGGCGCTGGGCGCCGGGCCTGGGCAGTGCTGCGCCGGGATCGTCGGCGCGGTGGCCCTCGTCGGCGAGGAAGGCAAAGAACCGCCTGAGCGCTGCCGATTTGCGCGCCACGCTCGAGCGCGACAGATCGAGCCACTGAGCGCCGAGTCGGGCGAGATCGTCAGCCGAGGCGGCGGCGAGGCGGTGCCCGAGGAAATCCGAGGCCAGCGACAGATCGCTGCGATAGGCGGCGATCGTGTTCTTCGCAGCCCCCGCCTCGGCCACCATCATCTCGAGGAAACGCTCGATCAGCGCGCGGTCGGTGCCGGGCGCGGGCTCGGTCAAAGCCGTGCGATGGCCTCGGCGGCGATCATGCGCGCCTCGCCCTCCCGCCCTACTGCCCGGAGCGCGGTGACGATGTGATAGAGCGCCACCGGCGAGACGCCGCGCCACAACCGGGTCTGCATGCCGATACCCGCGAGCAGCATCACCGTCGCCGGTTCATGCGCCATCGCGGCGTGGCTGATCGCATTGGTCCAGGCGTTCTGTGCGCCGATCGGCACATCGAGCGCGCTCGCGCCGCGGCTGATGTCAGCGGCCGACAGGCGCCCGAGCCCCGCCATGCCGGCGAACAGCATCTGCCGCTTCAGCGAATCGCCGCCCGCTGGGGAGTAGCGCCTGACATCGGCATAGCTGAGCGTCGCCGGGTCGGGATCGGCGAGTGCGAGCATCGCCCAGGCATCACCATAAGCGGGCGCCTTGTCGTGCCAGCGCATCGCGGCACGATCGAGCCCGGCGGTCAGCATCGCGGCGACCAGCCGGTCGATATCGGCGCCCTGCGCATCGAGCGGGATGCGCGCGGCGGCGCGCGCAGTCAGGATCAGCCGCGCGAAGCGGCCATCGGCCGTCTTGGGCTCGTCCCACAGGTTCTTCAGCGTGTCGAGCCGGGTCGGCACATCGGCGGTATAGGCAGTGCGCAGATCGCGGGCGATGCCGACCTCGGCGCCCGACTGATCCTCATCGGCATCGATCGCGCCATAGAGATCGACCAGGGCCGCGTTCGAGAAGACGCCGCGCACCGCAGCCTGTTCGGCCGCGGTCGCCCTCGCCTTTGCCGTCAGCGCGGGCGACAGCGCTCGCCAGGCGATGACATTGGGGGTGACCGTTCCATACAGCGCGTCGGGAATCTCCGCACCGGTCGCCATGGCGAGGCCGAAGCGCCAGGCGGTCAGGCGATCGACCGAGTTCCATTCGATCGTCACTGCCTGCTGGCCCTTGGCGCCGCTGCCGGCGACCTTCTGCGCGAAGAGCAGATCAATGCCAGTCGCCAGCCCGGAGCTGCGCGCCGAGGAAATCAGCGCCTGCGCCTTGGCCGGCTGGCCGGCGAGACCGGCGCACATCGCCTGGGCGAGGATCCAGCCGCGCTCGCGGCGAAGCGCGGCACCGCCGTCGGCGGCCGAGCACAAGGCAGCGGGATCACCATTTGCGAGCGCGGTCTGCAGCGCCATTTCGTAGAGCTTGGGCGTATAATTGTCGGCGTCGACATATTGGACAACGCCGCGCGCGCTCGGCGCCTCGCCCATGCGCAGCAACAGCCAGGCGCGTTCGGCCGCGAAATCGGCGCCGTTGACGCCCCGCGGGGTATCGAGGCGCGAGACCAGGGCGCGCCTGAGGCCGATCGCAAGCCAGCGCGACGCGATCGGCGTGTCGAGGCGGCGCATGAGCGTTTCGAGATAGACGCCGTTTTCACGGCCGAAAGCGCCGGGCGCCATGCCGCCCTCGGCAAGCCCGACCGGACCGACCTGTGCAAGCGAGCGCCGGGCATATTCGGGCATTTCGTAGCGGGCGAGCGCGGCGGGATCGACAGTCGCTGCCGCCTCGGGCGTCCCCGAAGCGGCAGGCGTGGGCAGCGAATCGTCCGGCGCGACTGGCGCGGCGGTGGCCGATGCCGAAGGCCTGGGCGTGGCACCCGGTGCCGGCGCGGCGGTGGGCGCCGTCACCGGATCGCCGAAGCCGGGCGGGAGAATCGATTCGGGCCTGTCCTGCCCCAGCGCGGGAAGCCCCGCGCCGATCAGTACCGCCGCGAGCGCGCCGAGGGCGACGCTAGTTCGAGAGATTCGCAAGCGGCACGACCTTCTCGACATGCGTCAGCGGCTTTTCATGCGACCGCCCCGCAAGGACGAACAGCCCCCCGATCACCACGACCAGGATGACGATGAGCACAATCAACGGACGGGACATGGGTAAACCTTGTACAAGCTTGGGAAACCGGCTGCGCGCGCCTTTTGCCCGACAGGCAGGCTCGCTGTATAGCCCCCGTTTCAATGTTGCAAAGACACACCCCCTCGCCGGACTGGACCGGCCTCCCGATCGTGCTCGTGGGCTTGATGGGCGCCGGCAAGTCGACCGTCGGCCGCCGCCTCGCCGCGCGCCTGCACCTGCCCTTTGTCGATGCCGATTCGGAGATCGAGGCTGCCGCCGGCATGTCGATCTCCGATATCTTCGACCGTTTCGGCGAAGCGCATTTCCGCGACGGCGAACGCCGGGTGATCGCGCGGCTGATCGACGGCACCCCCAAGGTGATCGCGACCGGCGGCGGCGCGTTCATCAATGACGAGACGCGGGCGCTGATCCTCGAATCGGCGCTCGCCATCTGGCTGGACGCCAATACCGCGGTGCTCGCCGACCGGGTCGGGCGGCGCGACACGAGGCCGCTGCTGCGCGACCGCGATCCGCGCAAGGTGCTCGACGACCTGGCGAAGATCCGCAACCCGATATACGCGCTGGCGCCGATCCGGGTGCCAAGCCACCACGCACCGCACGAAGCGACCGTCAACGCCATCCTGAAAGCACTCGACTTATGACCCTCGTACCGGTGGCACTCGGCGACCGCAGCTATGACGTACTGGTCGAGGCAGGGCTGCTCGCGCGTGCCGGCGCGCATCTCGCCCCCCTCGCCCGCGGGCGGACGATGGCGATCGTCGCCGACGAGAATCTGCTGCCGCACCTCGCCACCCTGCAGGCGTCGCTGAGCGACTCGGGCGTGGCGAGCGAGGCGATCGTGCTCGCGCCGGGCGAGGGATCGAAAAGCTGGCCGACGCTCGAGCTGCTGACCGATCGTCTGCTCGATCTCGGTGTCGAGCGTGGCGACCATGTCGTCGCGCTCGGCGGCGGCGTGATCGGCGACCTGGTCGGTTTCGCCACCGCGATCCTGAAGCGGGGCTGCGGCTTCGTTCAGATCCCCACCACCCTGCTCGCCCAGGTCGATTCGTCGGTCGGCGGCAAGACGGCGATCAACGCGCGGGCGGGCAAGAACCTGATCGGCGCCTTTCACCAGCCGGCTCTGGTGCTGATCGACCCCGATGTGCTCGACACGCTGCCGCTCCGCCAGGTCCGCGCCGGCTATGCCGAGGTGGTCAAATATGGCCTGATCGACGATTTCGCCTTTTTCGAATGGTGCGAGGCGAATGCCGCCGCGCTTCTGGCCGGCGATCCGGCGGCGCGGGCTTACGCCATCGCTCATTCGGTCGGCACCAAGGCGCGGATCGTCGCCGCCGACGAGCGCGAGACGACGGGCGTGCGCGCGCTGCTCAACCTCGGCCATACTTTCGGCCATGCGCTGGAAGCGGAGGCGGGCTTTTCGGACCGGCTGCTCCATGGCGAAGGCGTCGCGGCGGGGATGGCGCTTGCCTTCGGCTATTCAGCCGCAAAGGGCCTGTGTCCGGGCCAGGATGCCGAGCGGGTCGCGGCGCATCTGCGCAGCGTCGGGCTGCCCGACACGATCGCGGCGGCGGGAATCGAGGCCGATGGCGATACGCTCGTCGCGCATATGCTCCACGACAAGAAGATGGACGCAGGCACCCTGCCCTTCCTCCTCGCGCGCGGAATCGGGAGGACGTTTCTCGACAAGTCGGTCGACCTGCGGGACGTGGCGGCATTCTTGCGTGACGAGGCTGTTGCGGCGAATTGAGGCGGGCAGTGACGGGCAGGATTGAGGGTGGCGGCTGATAGGATGAATTGGGATTGGCGTGACAAAGGATCGATCCGCGTTTCGGGCCGTGCGGACGCAGTTATCATTGCCTTTCGCGACCCGACGTTCACCCCGACGAATGAAATCTGTTCGTGATGGTCTTGCGGCAGATTGCCAACCAGATCTCGCCGCCAGCGGCTCATTGGGTGCGCCGCAGGATCGCGGCTCCCTCGGGGCCGTCCCAGGACAATGTGCGGGGTACGCGCGCCACCTCGCGCCCGTTCCTGTCCAGGACAACCGAATAGGGCATGCCGAGCGCGCCGAAGTGCCGGACCGCCGGAAGCCCGGAAAAGCCAAGACGAAGATGGGGATATCGGCCCATGAACGCCCCGATCGCATCGTCGCGATCGGCGTCGACCGACGCGGCGATCACGACCAGGTCGGGGCGCTTCGCCGCCAGTCGGTCGAGGCTTGGCAGCTCCATCCGGCAGGGTCCGCACCAACTCGCCCAGAAATTCACCAGAATGACCCTGCCTCGAAATGCGTCGACTGACAGCGACGAGCCCTCAGGCAGCAGAATCGAGGGCAACGCCTGCTGATCCGGCTTCGCGGAAGCGTAAACCGGCCGAGCGCCAGGTGGGGCCGGTCCACCGGCGGCGAGCAGGCCGCCGGCGACCGCGAGGATCCCGATCCGGGTCGAAGATCGGACCCTGAGCTTCAAAACGCCTTGTCCTTGACGACAGGCCAATTGGTCTGCGCCTTGGTGATGATGCCGGCGGTATCCTGGTCGAAGATCTTGAGCGCGCGGGCGCTATTGTTGAGATACAGCGTGCCGTTCACGACCTTGCCCGTCTCGGGATCGACATCGACCTTTTCGCCAAAGGCAGTCCCGACGGCGCAAAAGCCCCCGAATGCGGGGAGATATTTCGGGGGATTGGCGAGGAAGGCCCTGCGGTGGGCAGATGTGACGAAAAGATACCGCGCGCCGCCATAGCGCGCCGAGAGCCGGTCGAGGCCTCGCGTCGGCTTGCCGCTGTCGAAATAGGCGACCGGATCGTAGCCGCCGAGCGCGACCCCCTTTTCGTCGACATTGATCTGCGACGTGGAGCCCTTGATGCCGGCATGGGCAGCCGACGCGGCCACCATCGCGGAGAGCGGCATGGTTGCGATCAGGGCAGCGGTGAGTGGCTTCAACATAGTGCGGTACATCGGACTGTCTCCCTCGGGACGCTCGCTCATTCGGTCCCCGCTCTGCATTCGGGGGAGAGATGCTTTCGGTTACAGGTCCCGCGTCACAGCGCGACGAGAGGCCCGAGCAGGCTCGTTTCACGATCGGGAAAGTGAACGGAAGCGGGGGCCGTCGCGATTGCTACCGTCGCGCTGAAGCAGGTAACTGGCACGCCTTTGGCCGCAAATATCTTCGCGCTGGTGGACGCCATTTACCTGCAGGATGGCGATACGGGGGAGCGAAATAACTCCTACCAGAAAAGGTCTGGCGCGGGCTCGAGATAGCGCATGCGTTTCTTTTGGCACCTGCGCCTGGCCAGCCAAGCGATCGGCGGCTTCATGTCGGGAGCAAGGCGCTGTGCCAGCGCGAAGGTGGATGTCCACCAGAATGGGTGCGAGCGCAGTTCTTGTCAGACAAAACAGATGATCTATAGTCAGCCCAAACAAGCATGGGGAGGCGTTTATGAGGCGGATGCGCGGCGTTACGAAGAGGGCGCACCTTGCGGTGCGGGTACGCAGTTTTCTGGCGGCGGCTGGGCTTGCCGTCGCCTGCGCGTCAGCGGCGCCGGCTCTGGCCCAGAACGACAAGATGAGCCCGATCGCGGCGCCGGCCCAGCCGGACGCAATCGAGCTGGGAACGGGCGCCTTGCCGGGCGCAACCGCATCGGAATCCTGGCACAGCCAATATGGCAGCAAGTTCGCGCGCAACGTGACGGTCGCGACGCTGACGCCCTTCCTGCCCGACCCGGCCAAGGCGACGGGGACGGCGGTGATCGTCGCGCCGGGCGGCGGCTTCACGACGCTCTCGATGGAAAATGAGGGCTGGGATGTCGCGCGCGCGCTGGCCGCGAAGGGAGTCGCAGCGTTCGTCCTCAAATACCGCCTCAACCAGACGCCGCCGGATCTTGCGGGTTACGAGCAGGCGATGCGCGCGCGCTTTTCGGGCGCGGGCGGACCACCGCGCGGGGCCCCGGGCGACATGATGGCCGGCATCGCCGCCCCGCTCGCCGATGCGCGCGCAGCGTTCGCGCTCATCCGCCGTCGGGCGGCGGAATGGCGGGTGAACCCCAACCGGATCGGCATGGTCGGCTTCTCTGCGGGCGCCGGGCTCACCATGGCGACCACCCTCAACGGGCAGGATGCCAACCCCGCCTTTATCGGGATCATCTACGGCTCGCTCGCGCCGGTGACGGTGCCGCCGAATGCGCCTCCCCTGTTCGTTGCGCTCGCCGCTGACGATCCGCTCTTCGGCAATGCCGGCTATGGGCTGATCGACAGCTGGAGGGCTGCGAAGCGTCCCGTCGAGTTCCATCTTTTCGAGCAGGGTGGGCATGGCTTCGGCATGTACCCCAAGACGACGACCAGCACGGGCTGGTTCGACGAGTTCGTGCGCTGGATGGCGATGCACGATCTGCTCAAGCCCGCAGCCTAGGGAGCATCGGTGACGGCGCGCTTTCGTCCGCAGAATGCACCATCACCGATTTCTTCAAGTGTCGGGGAGCGTATCGGGAACGGGCTGGCGTGCAGCCGCCACCAGGGCTCGGATCGCCCAGTCCTTCACGGCGCGCGCATCCGCATCGTCGAGTTGCAGCACGTCGGTGAACACCACGCGAGCCTCCGTCCCGATGATCAGCGCCAGCGCCTTGCTCATCCGATCGAGCGCGACCGGATCGAATTGATCGCGAACCGGCTCGATCGCCGCTTCGATCAGCGGGGTTCGACGATTCTGGCGCGTGGGCGGCGCGCTGTCGCGATCGGTGCCGGTGCTGTGGTTCAGGCTGTTCGCCAGCATGACCCGAAGCGCGCCCTCATTGGCGACGATCATGGCGTCCAGCGCCACATCGGCCATCCGAAGGCGCAGGAACGGGTCATCCGGCGATTCCGCGCCGAACACATCGCCGGGTTCGGGCGCCGCCAGATCAAGCGCGGCTTCGAGCAGCACCGCCTCGATGCTGGGGAAATAGCGATAGGCCGTAGCCCGCGAGACCAGCGCCTCTTCTGCGACCTCTTCGAGGCTTGGCCGGGATCCCTGTTTCATCAGCCGCGCCGCCGCCTGCAGCAGGTCCTTGCGCGTGCGCCGTTTCTGGTTGGGGCGGCCCATCGGCTCGGCGGCCACCGCCTCAGCCCTGCGGCAATTGTTGAAGGATCGCTGCCATATCCAGCCACACATTCTCGCGCTTGATGTCGCCATTGTCCGCGAATTCGATGACGTGCAGCAACCGGAACCGCAGCGGGCGGCCCCGCCCCTCCAGGCCGAAGGGCCGGCCGGGTGCAGTGCCGCTCCACAGCGATTCGTCGACCAGGAAATTGTCGCCATAGAGGCGCTTCAGGCACTCCACCTTGCTGTCGGAAAGGTCAGCGAACAGCCCGACATAAAATGGCCGCGCGCCGTCCCGGCCATGCGCCGGCCCGGTCGGCGAGCCGACGATGTCATGCTCCACATCGGGTGCCAGCGTCATCAGCACACCCTCCACATCATCCCGCATTTCGAAACCGAAATGCTCGTCGATCTTCCGATCCATCTGCTCGCGAGTCAGCGCCATGATTGAGTCCTCCTGAGAACAAAAATTCATAATGAGATATCTGTCTCATGTAAATATCGATGACTGCCCTGGGCCGTGTTGGCCACTGCCCGCCCGATAGGACGAACAGCTGGTTCAGATTACGCGCCCCAAGCTCCAGGACATGTTGCCATCGGGAAGGCGCCTTCCGCGCGACGGGACGGCACATGATGTCAGCGCGCGGCCATATGGCCCCGCGCCCGAGCATTTACGCCGGAATCAGGCCTTAGCGCCGATAGCCGAAGCGGCTGCTTTCGAACGACACCGTGGCGCTCGCGCTATCGCCGAGCGGGATGTCGGCTGTGCCATAAATCGCGCGTGTGCCGTGCGATCCGATCATGGCGCCGATCTCCCCATGAATGCCCCGGCCGGCACTTTCCGATCCCGGGAGCTCGCCGCGGGCGGCGGCGGCGCTCTCCGCGGTATTGCCGTCGAGGATCTTCATTCGCTGCTCGTCGGTCAGGCGAATCGTATCGGCGCTCGTGGCGGACAAATTTTCCGCGGGCGCCGGTGTCGACTGCGCGAACGACGCCATGGGCCAGCAGGAGCCTCCCGCGAGAAGAGCAAGCGCCATGGGGAAAGCGCGGATGGACGGGGGCGTCAAACGGGTCATGCGTGTCCATAGCCCGGATCAACCTGACCACCAAATGAACCGAGCGATGGGCAGCGCCGGGATGGCGGTTTTTCGCAGCGCATCGCGCCTCACCTTTTCCGTCGAACCCATGGGAAGCGGGGGCCGCGCTCGACAGGCGCCGGGTCGAAACCCGGGACGCTAACCGGAAACATAATATTTAGAATGATTCGTTACGACGGCGATATGGAAAACGCGCCTCTCGCCGACCAGCAGGTCTTCAGCATCGCCACCGATTTCCCCGGGGGTTTGGTCTATTACAAGCTCACCAGGCTGTGGGACAAGGAAACCTATCGTCAATATCATGACGCGATGGTTATCGAGATGAGCCGGTTTCGCAATATCGGGCGATCCTTCTGCCTGATCGGAGACCTGACTGAATTCCCGCCCCAGCCGCAGAATCTGAACGACATGCGGGCTGAACTGGTCGTCGTCGCCCGGTCGATGGGCATGCGCAAATGCGCGGTGATTTATTCCAATCCCATCACGAAGATGCAGCTCGGCCGGCTATCCGAGCAATCCTACCAGTTCTTCGTCTCCAAAAAGGATGCGCTGGCCTGGGTCGCTGAATAGTCGTCGAGGCTCCCTCGCCCTCAATTAACCGTCCCCTCGCTCAAATGCCGCAGCTTGTCGGGATTGCGCGTCACATAGATCGCGACGATCCTGCCATTCTCGATCGCCAGCGCAGTGGTCTGGAGCGTGTCGCCATGCTCCATCGTGACGAAGCCGGGCAGCCCGTTGATGAAGCCCCAGCGGATCACCCGCGACATATGCTGCGCGAAATAGCGCGCGAGGCCGGCCTGTAGCTTCAGCACATCGTCGAAGCCGATAATGGGCCGGCCGGCGGCTGAGGCCTTGCCGCCGCCATCGGCGTGGAGGGTGACATCGGCGGCGAGCAGGGCGCCGAGCGCGCCCATGTCGCCGCTGCGCGATGCGGCGAAGAAGGCCTCGGCGATCTCCATGCCGTGCTCGCGCGGCAGGTCGAAGCGTGGGCGGGCGGCGCGGACATGGGTTCGGGCGCGGCTGGCGAGCTGGCGGCAGGCAGCGGGATCGCGATCGACCGTCTCGGCGATTTCCTCGAAGCTCACCCCGAACACGTCGTGCAGCAGAAAGGCGGCTCGCTCGAGCGGGGAGAGCCGCTCGAGCGCGAGCAACAACGGCAGGGTCACGTCGTCGACCTCCTCCTCTTCCTCGACGACCGGCTCGGGCAGCCAGGGACCGATATAGGTCTCGCGGCTGTGGCGGGCGGATTTGAGATGATCGAGGCAGAGCCGGGTCACGACGCGGCGCAGGAACGCCTCCGGCGCGCGCACCGCCGCGCGATCGGCGCCGAGCCAGCGGAGAAAGGCGTCCTGGACGACATCCTCCGCGTCAGCGACCGAGCCGAGCATGCGGTACGCGATCCGGACCAGCGTCGGGCGCAGCGGATCGAAGGACGACGCTGCGTCCGACGGCTGGGCGGGCGCCATCAGGCAGCTTTGGCCGCGGCGGCTACCGGATGGACAAAGCGGAATCCCTCAGCGACCCGGTTCCAGCCGTTGATCACCACGATCATCAAGGTGAGCTTCACTTCCTCCTCCTCGGTGAACTGCGCCTTCATTGCCTGATATACATCATCCGGCGCGCGCGTTTCACTCAGCTTCGTCAGCGCCTCGGTCCAGCCGAGCGCGGCGCGCTCGCGATCGGTATAGAGCGGCGATTCGCGCCAGGCGTCGAGCAGGTAGATACGCTCCTCGGTCTCGCCGTTCTTGCGCGCGTCGAGCGTGTGCATGTGGAGGCAATTGGCGCAGCCATTGACCTGCGAGGCGCGAATCTTGACCAGCTCGAGCAGCGATTTCTCGAGGCCGCAATCGACCACGCCCAGGCTATAGTCGAGCCAGGCCTTCATCGGTGCCGGGGCGGCGGCGAACGGATTCAATCTCGGTGTCATGTTTCTTCCTTGTCGTTCGGGACGGTTCCCGAACGACAAGACGAGACAGGGCGACCGGATGTGACATGCCGGCGTTTTTTTTTGCGTGGCGAAGCTTGCGTTCAGCTATCCAGCTGGCGCTCGGCTGATTTGCCGACGAGCAGCGCGATCTGCGCCTGGAGCAGCTCGATCTTTTCGTGCAGCCCCTCGATCTGCGCCTCGGCGCGCAGATTCGTCTCGTAATCGAGCCGCGCTTCGAGCCGGTCCTTCGCGGCCTGGCGGTTCTGGCTCATCATGATGATCGGGGCCTGCAGCGCGGCGAGCATCGACAGCATCAGGTTGAGGAAGATGAAGGGAAAGGGATCGAAGGCGCGCGCGCCCAACAGCGCCATGTTCACGATCGCCCAGGCGGCCAGGAACAGGCCGAAGGCGATGATGAAGCCCCAGGAACCGCCGACCGAGGCGACACGATCGGCCAGCCGCTCGCCCATGGTCAGGCGCTCGGCGAAGAGGATATTGGGATCGCGCGGCGGGCTGGCGCGGCGCAGATCTGCGAAGAAACGGATTGCGTTCATAACTCACCTCATTGCGACCGGCCGCCATGGCCTGTCGCGGGTGAGCTGAAGGGTCAGCGCAGCGCGAAAGGCCTTGGCGGCACGGTCGATCGACTATGGTCGTTGCTGGACATGATCCCCGGCTTGGGAAAAATTGACGAAACGGGCGCGCGGTCGCGCGTCCGGGCGGGGATTTGGAGGCTGTCGCCGCGAAAATCAACTGAAGATTTTGTCATCGTGACGCGCCGCGTCACGCTGTCACCTGAGCGGTGTCTTCAATCCTCAGGGCTGCCCTCGCGGCGATCTTCGCGCCTGTGCCAGAGCCGAAGAATGAAGATCGCGGCGTCAGCGATCTCATAGCGCAGCTCATAGTGACCGACGATGATGCGGCGTACTTCGCGCGGCTCGTACGCCTCCAGCTTTTCGCCGATCCGCGGATATTCGATCAGCCTATCAGGCGCCCGCGCAAGTTGCCGGACCAGGCGAGCGGCGGCATCGGGCGCTGCCGGCTCGAGAAAGGCGTGCAGGCGAACCAGATCAGCCGACGCACGACGCGTCCACACGATCTTCATGCAATGGGCGGTGGCAGCGGCTTGTCCGTGGCCAGACTGTCAGCCCAGGCCTGAATCGCACGGTGATCGATCACGGCACCGGCATCGACTTCAGCGAGGGCCTCAAGCGTCATCTTGTGGCGCTCCTCCTCCTGATCGACCCAGGCGGCCAACGCCTGCTTCATTACCCAGCCGCGCGACCGATCAAGCCGGGACGCCATCTCGTCCACCTTGTCAGCGAGAGCCAACGAAACATGTGCCGTCAGAACCCTGGTTGCGGCCGTCATGACAATCACCTCTAATCGAGCTGATTAAGATGTAATCGCTTCGCCAAATCCTTCAACCCCGGCCTCACTGGCGCGCGCCGATCCAGGCAAGCCACAGCCAGCCAGCGATCAGCATCGCGCCACCGATCGGGGTGATCGCGCCCAGCCATTTCGGCAGGCCGAGCGCCATCAGATAGAGGGTGCCGGCGAAGATCGCGCCGCCGGCGAGGAACAGCCAGGCCGGCCCCTTCGCCTCGAGCCGCAGCACCGCGAGCGCGGCGACGGCGTGGAGCAGCTGATAATGCGCGCCGGTCTTCAGCCATTCGGCCGCGGCGCCGCTTGCGCCATGCGCACCGAACGCACCCGCCGCGACGGCGATCGCGCCCGACAGTGCCGCCAGAACGACAATCCAGTTCATGCCGCATTCCTCATGTTTCGAACCGCTGCAGGACAGCATGGACATAGGCGACCGCGAGCGCGGCTGCGACCGCCAGCGCCGCACAGCTGATCATCAGCACCGCGCCGGCGAGCATGTCCTTGATCGCCTTGATCTCGGGGTGGATTGCCGGGTGAAGCAGGTCGATCAGCCCCTCGAGCGCCGAATTGATCAATTCGAGCGCGAGGACCAGCGCGCAGGTCACCGCGACCACCGCCCACCAGATCGGCGGCGGCCGGAACATCAGCAAGGCAAGCAGCGCGAGGGCGGCGAACCATGATTGCGTCCGGAAGCTCCGCTCGCGCCGCCAGGCCGCTTTCCAGCCGGCGACGGCGAAGGCGATCCGCGCGGAAAGCGAGCGGTTCTTCATTCTGATTCCTCTTCGCCCTCGTTCGCTCCTTCGCTCTCGCGGACTGGCTGGGTGAGGATCCGGTCGATCGCCGCCCGCGGATCGCCGGTCTCATACTGGACCCTGAGCCGCTCCTTGTCGCGCGCGCGGTACATGTCCTCGGCGCGAGTGATCTCCTCCTCGGCGATATTGAGGCTGCGCATCGCCATCCGCGCCATCTTGACCGCCGATTCGAGCACCTCGCGGACCACGCCCGCCGCCGGCGTGCCCTTGAGCTTGATCAGCGCGCGGCGATCAAAGGCGCGCGCGAAGATCGCCGATTTGGGGAAGGCCTCATGCACCGCCTCGATCAGCTCGGCATCGAGCTGATCGCCATCGATGCAGAAGAGGATCAGCTCGGCCTCGCTCGCGCCCGCCTGGCGCAGCAGATCGAGCCGGGTGCCGTCGCCATAATAGACCTTGGCGCCAAAGCCCTCGGCGATATCGATCATCTCGATATCCATGTCGATCAGCGTGACCGGGATGCCCTGCGCGATCAGCATCTGCGCGACCGTCTGGCCGAAGCGGCCATAACCGACGACCAGCGCGTTGGCGCCGTCGGACATCGGCCCCTCGCGGGTGCCGCCGTCCTTGTCGGGCTCGGTGCGGAGGCCCTTTGTGGCGCTCATCAGGAACGGCGTGGTCGCCATCGACAGGGTGACGATCGCGCCGAACAGGCTCGCCGCCTCGGGCTTGATGAGGAAGGCGTGCTGCGCCTGGGCGAACAGCACGAAGCCGAACTCGCCGCCCTGGCTGAGCAGCAACCCGAGCGCGAGCGCGCCGCGCCATGTCATCTTGAAGATCAGGCCGATGCCCATGATGATCACCGCCTTGGTGACGATCAGCGCGAGCGCCATGCCGAGCACGAAGAAGGGCCGGTCCGCGATCGCGTGGAGATCGAGCATCATGCCGACCGCAAGGAAGAACAGGCCGAGCAGGATCGAGCGGAAGGGCTCGACATCGGCCTCGAGCTCATGGCGATAGGGGCTGTCGGCGAGCATCACGCCCGCGACGAAGGCGCCGAGCGCGGTCGACAGGCCAAGCGCCTCCATCACCGCGGCGGCGGCGATGACGGTGAACAGGCCGGCAAAGACGAACATCTCGCGCTCGCCGAGATTGCCGATGATCCTGAACATCGGGCGGAGCAGATAGCGCCCGGCGAGGATCAGGCCGGCGATCGCGAGCACGGTATAGAGGAAGAGCAGCCAGCCCGGCGGCCCGTTCATATCGGCCGGGTTGCGCGACATGACGGTGACGATGGTGATCAGCGGGACGATCGAGAGATCCTGGAACAGCAGGATCGAGAAGGCGCGTTCGCCGAACGGGGTACGTAGCCTCCCCGCCGATTGCAGCATCGGCAGGACCTGCGCGGTCGAGGACAGAGCGAGCGGCAGCCCGAGCGCGAACGCGGCGGCGATCGAAAAGGGCGTCGGCGAGGCCTGGCTGATGAGGAGCACCACGCCCGAGACCGCGAGCCCGCACAGCACGACCTGGAGCAGGCCGAGCCCGAAAATCTCCTTTTTGAGCTTCCACAGCCGCTGCAGATTGAGCTCGAGCCCGACGATGAACAGCAGCAGGGTGATGCCGAGCTCGGCGACGCCGATCTTCCCCTCGGCGCCGTCGATCAGCCCGAGCGCCTGCGGGCCGACCAGCGCGCCGGCGACGAGATAGCCGAGCGTCGCACCCAGCCCGAGGCGCCGGAAGATCAGGACGAAGACAAGCCCGGAGCCGAGCAGCACGACGCCGTCGAAGAGCAGGGACTCGGTCATGCGGCGCGGCGCGCCCGCGCGGCTTCAGCCGCTTCGGCGGCGGCTTCGAAAGCGAGCCGGATCGAGGCGTGGCGAGCGCTGTGCGGCAGCGCCGGGGTGAACAGCTCGAAGCGCGGCCAGTCGGGCAACGGCCCCTCGCCTGCCAGCCACGCCGTCAACGCGTCGCGTGCCGCCGCCAGTTCCTCAGGCGTACGGCCGATCACGCCCGATGCGAGCAGCGAGGATGAGGCCTGGCCGAGCGCGCAGGCGCGCACCAGCAGGCCGACCTCGCTGACTCGCCCCGCATCGTCGACATTCACATCGACCGTCACGCGGCTGCCGCAGACCGGCGACCGCTTTTCCGCGCTGCCCATCGGATCGGCCAGCCGTTCATGATGCGGGATGGTCGCGGCCAGCCGCAGGATCTCTGTGTTGTAAAGCGGCGCGTTCACCGCGGCGGCGCCGTCATGTTCGCGGTGTCGACGGGCGCCGCGGCATTGTCACCATGGCCGAACACCGGCTGGCCCTTGCGGCGGCGGTCGACGAAATCGGCGATGCCGGCGCTTGTCGTGTTGAGCAAGGGATAAGTGCGCGATGTGGTGAGCCATTCGGGCCGGTGCGACGGACCGCCATGCATCGTATCGGTCATCAGCACGACGAGGAGGAAAGCGAGGCTCGCCAGGATCAGCCCCTTGAGCGCGCCGAAGCCGAAGCCCAAGGCGCGATCGACCGGTCCGAGGATCGAATCGCGGGTCCGCGCGCCGATCGCCCGTGCCACCGCGCGTCCGCCGAAATAGGTGACGCCGGCAATGATCGCGAAGGAGAGGACCGCGGCACCGGTCACCGTGCCGACGGCATGAGTCAGCGCCTGCGCCAGGGGCGTGTGGAAGATCTTCAGCATGAAGACGATCGCGACCCAGGCGAACAGCGACAGCACCTCGGTGACGAAGCCGCGCATGAGCCCGAGCACGGCGGCGCCGCCGACCGCGATCAGGACCAGAATATCGAGTGCGGTCAATCCCATCGCGCGCGTACCTGCCTTACGATCCGCTCGTCCTCGAACGGGTTGGTTGGCTACCTATGTGGTAACTGTCCAGGCTGTCGCTATCCCCGACCGAGCATATGGTCAACGAAAGCGCCAAGGGTACGGAAGCCGGAGAGGGTCAGCCCGCTCTTGTCCCCCGCGATCGCGCCCGGGACGAGCGCGCGCTCGAAGCCGAGCTTGCCGGCCTCCTTGAGCCGGAGCGGGCCGTGGGCGACAGGCCTGATCTCGCCGGACAGCGCGATCTCGCCGAACGCGACCGCGTCCGACGGCACCGGGCGTTCGCTGAGCGCCGAGACGAGCGCCGCCGCTACCGCCAGGTCAGCGGCGGGATCCTGCACCCGGTAGCCGCCGGCGATGTTGAGATAGACTTCCGACGACGAGAAGCTGAGCCCGCACCGCGCCTCGAGCACCGCGAGCACCATCGCCAGCCGGCCCGAATCCCAGCCGACCACGGCGCGCCGGGGGGTCGCGCCGCTCGCCAGCCGGACGACCAGCGCCTGGATCTCGACCAGCACCGGCCGCGTGCCTTCGAGCGCGGGGAAGACCACCGTACCCGTCACGCCTTCGTCTCGCTGGGTGAGGAACAGGGCGGACGGGTTCGATACTTCGGCCAGCCCTTCGGCGACCATCGCGAATACGCCGATCTCGTCAGTGCCGCCGAAGCGATTCTTGATGGCGCGGAGGATGCGGTATTGATGGCTGCGCTCGCCTTCGAAGCTCAGCACGGTATCGACCATATGTTCGAGCACGCGCGGGCCGGCGATCGAGCCGTCCTTGGTGACATGGCCGACCAGCACCACCGCAGTACCGCGCTCCTTGGCGAAGCGGATCAGCTCCTGCGCCGAGGCGCGGACCTGGCTGACGGTGCCGGGGGCGCCCTCGATCAGGTCCGAATGCATGGTCTGGATCGAATCGATCACCAGCAAGGCGGGTGGCCGCCCCTGCCCCAGCGTGGTCAGGATATCGCGGGTCGAGGTCGCGGCGGCGAGCTGGACCGGCGAATGTCCGAGCCCGAGCCGGCGCGCGCGGAGCCTGACCTGATCGACCGCCTCCTCGCCCGAGACATAGGCGACCGGCAACCCGGCAAGCGCCATCTTCGCCGCGGCCTGGAGCAACAGGGTGGATTTGCCGATCCCGGGATCGCCGCCGATCAGCGTCGCCGAGCCTTCGACAAAGCCGCCGCCGAGCGCACGGTCGAGCTCGGCGATGCCGCTCGCCATGCGTTCGGGCAGCGTGATCTCGGCATCGAGCCCGACCATCGTCATCGCCCGGCCGCCGGATTGCAGGTTATGCTTGGCCTGGAACGGCGTGACGGTGCCGCCGACCTCCTCGACCAATGTGTTCCACTCGGCGCAGTCGGCGCACTGCCCCGCCCAGCGGTTCGCGACCGAACCACAAGCCTGGCAGACATAACGTTTCTGGGGTTTCGCCATGGAATCGAGGCCTAGACGAAACGGAACGAGAGGGGAACAAATTTTTCCATCACAGACGCGGAGTCGCATCGCCCGGCGCGGACTGCTGCTGTCCGGGGTGTGTCCGGTCGCATATATTCTTCGCGCTTTCGCGCCTTTGCGTGAACCAGCTCTTCGTGCCGCCAGGCGGCGTGTCCGAATTGTCGAGGGATTTCGGCGAGGCCGCGGATGCCGCCGTTTACGCTGTTATCGGGCCGGAACAGCGAAAGAACAGGGAAAGAAATTTTTTCAGGCGCTTTTTTGGCTATTTTGTTGGAGATATTTCTGTTCTTTATCAAATAGATAATGGCAGTTTTCGCTGTTATTCGATAACAGCGAAAACGAACTGCGGAACAGCGAAACGCTTCGGCGATAACAGCGAAAACCATGGCGCATAACAGCGAAACGCGATTCAACGGCGAAAGGCGATTCAACGACGGGGCGGCTGTTTTCATGCTGTGAATTGTCATGAGAGCATGCTGGCATGGTCGAGCGTGAAGTTGAATCGAGCGCAATGGATGGCGCTGCGGTTGCGGTGGGGATCGGTGGGAACCTTGGATAGCGGCGAGGAGGATGACGCCTGACGCGTGCGATATCTGCGGCTGGTGATGCGGAGTCCGGGGACAGTTGCACCGGTCACCGCAACCTTCATTGGGAAACTGGCTCCGTAAATCGTCAACACGCTCCGACAGCGTCGTGCCGGACTCGTTCCGGCATCCACCGTTCCGCGAACCTAGAGGCCGATGAATTTGCGGCACGGTGGACCCCGGAACAAGTCCGGGGTGACGTGGTGAGTCAAGATCAGGCTGGCCTTGCGGGAATGGTGAGGCCGCGCTGCACAGCAGGCCGGGCAAGCCCGCGCTCCAGCCAGGCCGCGACATTGGCATAGCCGTCGAACCCGACAAGCTCGCCTGCCTCGTAAAAGCCGATCAGGTTGCGCACCCAGCCGAGCATCGAGATGTCGGCGATGGTGTAGGCGTCGCCGAGGAACCAGTCCCGCCCGTCGAGAACGCCGTCCATCACTCCGAGCAGGCGCTTCGCCTCGTCGACGTACCGGCCGAGCGGGCGCTTGTCGTCCCAGTCCTTGCCGGCGAACTTGTTGAAGAAGCCGACCTGACCGAACATCGGACCGACGCCGCCCATCTGGAACATCACCCACTGGATCGCTTCCCAGCGCCCGGCGGGATCGGCTGGAATGAACCTGCCGGTCTTCTCCGCGAGGTAGAGCAGGATCGCGCCGCTCTCGAATAACGCCAGCGGTTTGCCGCCGGGGCCGTCCGGGTCGATCATCGCCGGGATCTTGCCGTTGGGGTTGAGCGAGACGAATTCGACGGATTTCTGGTCGTCCTTCGCGAAATCGACCAGATGCGGTTCATAAGGCAGCCCGGTTTCCTCGAGCATGATCGAGGCCTTCACGCCATTGGGCGTCGGCAGCGAATAAAGCTGGATGCGGTCGGGATAGTGCGCGGGCCAGCGGCGCGTGATCGGGAAATCGGACAGATCGTTCATTGGCGGTCTCCTTCGCGGGCCAGATAGGCTTTCGGTGCCGGCCTTTCATCCTCGGCGGGGAAAATGCTGTCGCTCCGGCGCGGGAAGCCGGCTGCGAGATCGCACTGGGCTTTCCGAAGATTGGGGCTTGCAAAGATTGGAACTCACAAAGATTGGCGTTTTCGCGCGGCGGGTCTATGCGACCTGCGATGCAAGCGACCGATCTTCGCGTGGCGCTGTTCAGCGGCAACTATAATTATACCCGGGACGGCGCGAACCAGACGCTGAACCTGCTGGTCGGCCACCTGCTCGGCCGCGGCGTGAAGGTTCGCATTTACTCGCCGACCAGCCGCCGGCCGGCGTTCCCGCCGGTGGGCGATCTGGTCAGCGTGCCGGCGTTCAAATTGCCGGGCGAGCGCGCCGAATACAAGCTCGCGCGCGGGCTGCCGGCATCGGTCCGCCGCGATCTGGAAGCCTTTGCGCCGAACCTGATCCATGTTTCGGCGCCCGAAATTCTCGGCCATCGCGCAGTGACCTATGCACGCAAAAAGGGGCTGCCGGTGGTCGCCTCGTACCACACGCGGTTCGAGACCTATCCGCAATATTATGGGCTGGGCTTTCTCGAACCCCTGATCATCACCCTTCAGAAACGCTTCTACAACCGAGTCGACGAGGTGCTCGCGCCGAGCCAGATGATGGGCGAGATCCTGCGCGAATGGGGCGTGACGACGCCGATCAGCCGCTGGTCGCGGGGGGTCAATCACCAACGGTTCAATCCCGATCGTCGCAGCCTGGAATGGCGGCGCAGCCTGGGCATCGCCGATGACGAGGTGGCGGTCGGCTTTCTCGGCCGGCTGGTGAAGGAAAAGGGCCTCGACGTGTTCGCCCAGGCGATGCACGCGCTCGATCAGCGCGGCGTTCGCCACAGGACCCTGGTGATCGGCGAAGGGCCGGCGCGCGACTGGTTCGCGCAGGAGATTCCCGATGCGGTTTTCGCGGGATTCCAGTCGGGCGACGATCTCGGCCGGGCGGTCGCCTCGATGGACGTGTTCTTCAATCCAAGCGTCACCGAGACCTTCGGCAATGTCACGCTCGAGGCGATGGCCGCTGGCGTTCCGGTCGTCGCGGCGCGCGCGTCGGGCGCGGTCGGGCTGATCGACGACGGCGTCACCGGCCTGATCGTCGAGCCGACCGACATCCCCGGCTATGCCGACGCGATCGCGCGCTACTGCGAGGACGATGCGCTGCGCCTCGCGGCGGGCCAGGCCGGCCATGCCAAGGCCGCCGGCTATCGCTGGGAAACGATCAACCAGGCGGTGCTCGACGTTTACCTGAAAGTGATGGCGCGGCGGGAATAGCGCGACGATTGCGTGGTACCTTCTTCCTCCCCTCCCGCAAGCGGGCGGGAAGCGAGGGCTGGGCTCACGGCCATTCACGAGCGGAACGTTCGCGGTGAGCGGGAGCCCACCCCTACCCAGCGTGGGGTAAACGACGCCCCGCGTCGTTTAGGTCATGCCGGGGGCATGACCGGCCCCACGCTCGCAAGCGGGAGGGGAGTCTGCAACCCGTTCGGCGCGGACAATCTCATCGTTTTCTTTTGCGGATATTGCCCGCGCCTGGTCAGGCCGACCGCGATATTTTCTATTTCCAGTCTAACGCCAGCGGCGCCTCGCGGAACGCGAAGCGGTCGAGGTGCCGCGCGACCGCGCCCTTGAGGCCCTCGAGTTGCTCGGCCGAGCTCGCATCGATCCGAATCGCCAGCGCCTCAGGGCCGGCATCGAAAGTGACGAGCCCGTCGCCCGGATAGTCCGCACCGCGCGCATCCTTCGGAAAGACCACGGTGCCGTGCGCGGGGGTGAATTCCACCGCGAGATTATGCTGCCAGTGCTTGCAGAGCTGCTGGAGATATTTGCTGCCGCTCGTCGTCGGCACGCGTGCGATTGCGCTGTCCATGCGCGGTTTCCTTTTGATGATAGCGGCGCCGGCGGCGGGCGCGAGGCCCAGTCGCCGGCGCAGGAGCTGGAGGCGAGTCACGCCCAGTCTCACGTCAGGGCCTTACAGCCGCTCGATCTTCTGAACGGCGTCGTCGATCAGCGCGGCGACCTTGTGGATCGTCTCGGCATCAATCTCCCCGGCGCTGAGCCGCTGTTGCAGCACTGACTTGAGATTGCCCATCGCGCGCATCACCGGGCCGCCGCTGGTGCGGGCGCGCCGCGAGCCGATGTCGGTGAGCCGGGCGAACAATGCCTCGACTTCTTCCTCGCGCTCGGAGAGGTGCGCCTGCCCGGCAGTGGTGATCGCGAAGAGCTTCTTCGCACCTTCGGCTTTCTGCTCCTCGATCAGGCCCATATCCTCGAGCATGGTGAGGGTCGGGTAGATGACGCCGGGGCTCGGCGCATAGGCACCGCTGGTGCGCTCCTCGATGTCGCGGATCAGGTCATAGCCGTGGCGCGGCTGCTCCTCGATCAGCTTCAAGAGGACGAGCCTGAGCTCTCCGCCGTCGAACATCCGGCGACTGCGGCCGCCGCGTTCGCCGTCGCCATGAACTTCCCAGCTTACCGAGAAGGGGCCGCGCGAAAAACGTCCGCCGCGGGGGCCGCCATGATGGCGGTGCATTCCATGAAACATGTTATTCCTTTCTGTATCACGATGGGTCTAAGATATATCTTGAGACAGTTTTGACAAGTGCCTTCCTGAATTATTTTCGTCACCCCGAACCTGTTCCGGGGTCCACCGGGCCGGGCACATCGCGATCGCCGCTCAAGCGGAGGAGTGGATGCCGGAACAAGTCCGGCATGACGGGGTGGCTACGGGCAACGAGCCGCCCTATCTTCCGAGCATGGCCGACCTTTTCGCGACCTTCGATCCGCCCGCCCGCGAGGCGCTCGCCGAGAATGCGCCGCTCGCCGACCGGCTGCGCCCGGCACGTCTGGAGGAGGTGGTGGGCCAGGAGCATCTCACCGGACCCGAGGGCGCGATCGGGCGGATGGTGGCGGCAGGCCGGCTTTCGTCGATGGTCCTCTGGGGCCCGCCCGGCACGGGCAAGACGACGATCGCCCGGCTGCTCGCCGATGCGGTGGGCCTGCGCTTCGTCGCGATCTCGGCGGTGTTCTCGGGTGTCGCCGATCTCAAGAAAGCCTTTGCCGAGGCGCGCGAGCACGCGAAGATCGGCAAGCGCACGCTGTTGTTCGTGGACGAGATCCACCGCTTCAACCGTGCCCAGCAGGACGGTTTCCTCCCCTATGTCGAGGACGGCACCGTCACGCTGGTCGGCGCGACCACCGAGAATCCATCGTTCGAACTGAACGCCGCGCTGCTCAGCCGGGCGCAGGTGCTGATCCTGCAGCGGCTCGATCGCACCGCGCTCGAAAAGCTGCTCGACCGCGCCGAGGAAATCGAGGAACGCCCCCTGCCCCTCACCCCGGAGGCCCGCGACGCGATGATCGCCAGTGCCGACGGAGACGGTCGATTCCTGCTCAACCAGGCCGAGACGCTTTTCTCGGTAGACCTGCCCGAGCCGCTCGATCCGGCCGGGCTGTCGGCCTTCCTGCAGCGCCGGGTGGCTGTCTATGACAAGGATCGCGAGGGGCATTACAACCTCATCTCGGCGCTCCACAAATCGATGCGGGGTTCCGATCCCCAGGCCTCACTCTATTATCTCGCGCGGATGCTGACCGCGGGCGAGGAGCCGCTCTATGTGCTCCGCCGCATCACCCGCTTCGCCAGCGAGGATATCGGCCTCGCCGACCCCAATGCGTTGGTGCAATGCCTCGCGGCCAAGGACGCGTACGAGTTTCTCGGCTCGCCCGAGGGCGAGCTCGCGATCGTTCAGGCCTGCCTCTATTGCGCGGTCGCGCCCAAATCCAACGCCGCCTACAAGGCGGCCGGCGCGGCCTGGCGGAGCGCGAAGGAGACCGGCTCGCTGATGCCGCCGCAGAACATCCTCAACGCGCCGACGAAGCTGATGAAGGAGATCGGCTACGGCAAGGGCTATGCCTATGATCACGATACCGATGAGGGGTTTTCGGGATCGAACTACTGGCCGGCCGAGATGACTCCGGAGACCTTCTACCGGCCGACCGATCGCGGGGTGGAAAAACGGATCGCCGAGCGCATGGCCTATTGGAGCGAGTTGAAGGACCGCGGCGGATGAGCCTCGACTGGAACAGCGTCACCGCCTTCGCGCTCGGGCTGCCCGACACCGAGCTGTCGACCAGCTATGGCAAGCCGGCGATCAAGGTGGCCTCCAACGGCCGTGCCTTCCTCCATGGCAGCCGCGAGGAGGGATCGTTCGTGCTGGCGATTGACCAGGACACCAAGGAAATGCTGATCGAGACCGATCCCGAGACCTTCTGGCAGACGCCGCATTATCATGGCTGGCCGGGCCTTCTCGTCCGCTACGGCAGCCCCGATCCCGAACGTGTGCTGGCCATGATCGAGCGCTCGCGCGACTGGACCGCCGCGCGTCCGAGGCCGAAGCCGCGCAAAAAGGCGTGATGCCGCATTTCACCCGCTTTGCCGCGATCGACTGGTCGGGCGCGAAGGGATTTCATCATCCGGGCATCGCGCTGGCGGTGTGCGAGGCCGGCGATGCCGCGCCGGTGCTTGTCGACCCGCCGCATGTCGGCGCGAAGAGGGGGGCATGGTCGCGCACCGAAATCCTCGAATGGATGCGCGCCAACGCGGACGAGCCCCTGCTGATCGGGTTCGATTTCACCTTCTCGCCGCCCTGTATCGAGCGCGGCGCCTATCTGCCGGGCGAGGATACGCCAACCACGCCCCGCGCCTTCTGGGCCTATGTCGATGCGGCGAGCACCGACAGCGATCTCGGCGCCGCCACCTTTCTGGAAACACGGCGCGGCCGCCATTTCTATTTCGGTGCGGCCGACGGCACCAAGGCCGACTTCATGCATCTCCGCCGCTGCGAGGCGCATTACAAGGCGAGCGGCGGCCACAAGCCCTCGACCGTCTATGACGCGATCGGCGCCGCGCAGGTCGCCAAGGCGAGCTTTGCCGGCATGCGCCTGCTGCATCATCTTGGACGCGCCATCCCGGTCTGGCCGATCGATCCCTTCCCGGCGAAAGGCGCACTGGTCGTCGAAATCTACACCGCCATCGCGGCCCGCGCGGGCGGGCTGCGCAAGGGGCTGAGCAAGTTTCGCGACGGGCCGGCGCTCGACGCCGCCCTGGCAGCGATCGGATCGAAGCCGCATGTGCCCCTCCCCCGCTATACCGACCATGCGACCGACGCGATCCTCACCGCGGCCTGGCTCCGCGCCAATGCCGGTCGCGCCGAGCTCTGGCATCCGCCCGGCCTGACCCGCGAGATTGCGCGACGCGAGGGCTGGACCTTCGGCGTCGTCTGACGCATTGAGCCGCGCACCAGGATCGGAAATGCCGGTTTAGCTCAGCTGGTAGAGCAGCGGTTTTGTAAACCGAAGGTCGCGGGTTCGATTCCTGCAACCGGCACCATCTCTATGATTATCTATCTGTAATTTATAAGAAATGTTATAGGTTCTGTTTTTAGACCCCTCTCAGGTCCACCTTTTGGAGTGTGAACCGTTGAGCACGTATGTGGCGCGATGAGCCGTGCAGTGAACGCAGAAACTTTGCGGCTCCCGCCCGCACGTGATTTCCCGATAAGTGGGTAAGCTCCAGCGTTGCCCGAGTCGCTGAGGCGAGTGAAGGGAGCGCGCGCCGATCGCGCCTCACCGTGCCGACACAGTATCTGTGCACAGAACCCTTCGTCGCCGGAAGTGTCGTCTCATTGCTCGAAACGCCGCCTAGAGCTCGATTGAAGTTTTCGACGCGCTCATCAATCACGCGCCACCCGTCCTCGATGAAATCTACGACCGGTACGACCGCCTCGAAGAGAAGCGTGAGGCTCTGGCGAAATACGAAGCCTTCATGGTACGGTTGCTCGCCGAGGCTTAACCCTGGGCGTCATGACGCTCCCTAACGGGAGTGACATGACATGAGGTTGCTATCGAAGAAGCAAGTGCGCGAGATGGTCTTGTATAGCCCACAGCACATTGCCCGCCTGGAGGCGGCCGGGAAGTTCCCCAAGCGGGTGCAACTCGGCCCTGGAAGGGTTGGGTGGGTCGACGAGGAAGTTCACGGCTGGCTCGCCGCACGCATTGCAGAACGCGATACACCCGGCTCCTGAACGGAGTCACTTGAGGCCGATGGGAAACCATCGGCCTTTTTTCATCGTCAGACGACCATACAGGTACGGCATACAGCCCCCTATCCTGTATGCCGGACAATAAACTCCAGAACACACTGAATCCATGCCACATTTGGTCATGGTCATTGCAGCGACGCCTCCTCGCCTCCTTAATAATGAAAGTCGGTGACAAGTGCTCGTTGAATCGACCACCGTAAATAGTCTCCGAAATGAACCCATCTTCTCCGGGCATCTCTTGAATAAGTGCAACAGCTGGCATTTCTTGCCCGCTGGGGGAGAAAGCCATGCAGCTCAAGCTACAGCGTTCGCAGAAGACTGGCGGGATAGTAACGACCAACGTCATCTTTTGCCTTGATGCGCGGGTGGAGTTCACGCCGCCCGAGGCGCGCGACATCTCCCGGTACAAGCTCCAGAACCAGATAATTTATACCAGTGAGGGAGCGCGAAGCGCGGCCGAAGGCAGCAGAGCGGCGGCGGCCAATGCCAAGGCGCGGGGGATAGCGCTAGGCAATGTCGACGATTTCCTGACCTCAGCCACAGGCAAGCTCGGCCATGGTCTCAAAGCGGCCGCGCTCGGCGCGATTTCGGCCATGCGCCTTACCATCACGATCAACAGCTTACAGCGTGGTCAGCACATCGAATGCAAGAGCCTGGATGAGCTGCTTGGCGCGGAGGACGCCATCATGACGGCATGCGAGAACCTGAAGGGATACCTTGCGACTGCCGCTACGTTCGACGGCCGCGAAGTGCTCGTAGACTTCAATAGCGACCAACCCACCATTGTTGCCCAAAGGACGACGCCGCAGCCGATGCTCGTCGCACCCGCACCTGCCGGCCCGCCCGTACCCGAGTTAACCTCAAACTATTCGCAGCCCGAGTGGAAGCCTGCGCCAGAACCGGCCGCTCCAGAGTATGTCGCGCGAGGGGAAACCTTCGGCCTTCCGTTCGATTGGAACGACCCGGACACGCGCCGGACCATTTTGATAGGAGGCGGTATCGTTGGCGCCTTCCTGCTGCTCTTGCTTCTGCGCATCGTGTGAGCATCCCCTCCACCTACACTCCAATCTCCCGCCGCTTCACGAACGAGCGCGCACGCGAGATCGAGGAAACCAGGCGGCTCTACGAGTACGTGATGACGCAACAGGATGCGTTCACGCAAACGCCGAGTTCCGTGGCATATCGCGTCATCGAGTTTTTCGAATTCACGCCAGAGCCTCTCAAAGGTGCGCTCACCTCCGCGACCTACAAACTCATAAAGCTGGAGCGGTACATCTGGGATCGGCCGGTACCCGACTTCCACCGCATGAGCATGCAGGAGTTCGTCGAGTTTCGGAACCTCCTCTACGCCAAGCAATATTTCTTCGCCAACAAGGATGAGATCCTGCAGCTCTTGCATGAGGGCTTGGTCCGCACCCTGTATCTGGCACCCAGTCTGCCCGATCTGGAGGGGCCGTCGCCCTTCACGATTCCGCTCGTCTATGCGGTCGCCGAACCGCGCTGGCAGGTCGAAGCCACCTATGGCACGCTCATATCCGGCGAATATGCCGATCGCGGGCTATTTCGCACCGTCACCGCCCAGCTCTTTCGCAACATTTGTGTGGCGTCGGGACACGACAGCGAGAACAGCAAGAAGCCGCTCAAGACCCCAGACGAAGCCAAGCTTCCCTTAGGCGAAACCGTCGATGCCTATCTCGCCGGCACGCCCTTCTATGATGTGTTCATGGCACCCGTGCCTCTGAAGCTCACCCAGGAGGACCGCTTCAGCCACATGCACATCATCGGTGGCACCAACGCCGGCAAGACGACGCTCATTGAAAACCTCATCCTGCACGACCTCGCCTCGGACGATCCGCCGACCATCATCCTGATCGATCCGCATTCCGATCTGGTCCGCAGGCTCATCCATGCCGACCTCGGCATCGAGGAACGGCTCATCATTATCGATCCGCGCGATACGAAACACCCGCCCGCACTCAACATTTTCGCCATCAACCGCGATCGGATGGACGAGTATGACGAGACCACGCGCGAGCAGGTCACAGCCGGCGTCATTCAGACCTTCAACTATCTCTTCGGCGGCCTCACGAACCTGACCCTCACCGGCAAGCAGGACGTGTTCTTCCGCTATGTGGCCCGGCTCATGCTGTCGCTGCCCGAGAGCATGGGGCGAAACGCGACCATTCTGGACATGATGAAGCTCATGAGCGACCCTGCGCCGTACGCGGACGCCATTGCCGCACTCCCCGAGATCCCGCGCGAATTCTTCCTGCGTGACTTCATGAGCAAGACCTTCGAACAAACCAAGGAGCAGATCCGCTACCGCCTCCAGGCCATTATCGAGAACCCGACCATGGCGCGCCTGTTCACCTCACCTGAAACGAAGGTCGATCTCTTCGACGAGATGAACCGCGGCGCCGTCATTCTCGTCGATACCGCCAAGGATTTCCTCAAGGAGAACTCCTCAACCTTCGGCAGGCTCTTCATCTCGCTCGTGCTCCAGGCCGTGCTCGAGCGCGCCGCCATTCCCGAAGCCCAGCGCAAGCCCACCTTCCTCATCGTCGACGAGGCCGCGTCCTTTTTCAGCAGCAATATCGATGACCTGCTCACCGAGGCTCGCAAATACAAATGCGGCTGCGTCTTCGCCCATCAGTATCTCGACCAGGCTACCGGGAGCCTCAAATCGTCACTCCACGCCAATACCAGCATCAAGTTCGCGTCCGGCCTGTCAGCGGCAGACGCGCGCGCCATGGCAGCGGAAATGCGGACGTCGGCCGACTTTCTCCTTGACCAGCCCAAGTATCAGTTCGCAGCACATATAAGGAACGTAACGCCTCAGGCTGTGTCCGTGCCCATTCAGCGACCGCCGCGACAGCGCCAGCTTTCATCCGCCGCATTCGCTGAGCTCATCGAGCGCAACCGCGCTCGGGTGTCCTTGCCGCTTGGTACGCCGCAGGTCCCACCAGCTCCCGCCGATCGAGAACTACCCGACGAAGATATTTCGCCCGAATGGTGAAAAGTTTGGGTGCGCATAGGGAGTTATAGCGGCTCAAGACGCCCCATCGTGGACCATGCCGCACTTTTACAGCGTTCTCACCGCGCAATATGTCGCCGTCCATGTCCACCGACACACTCAATCGGCGTCTACGCTTTGCCCCGCCGAAGCCGATCGTCCGCCGCATCATCCCTACCGAGGCGGACTACCTCATTTTTGAAGCCATCAACCGCCACGGCCCGCTCCCGACCCACTACCTCTACGAGTTCACGAAGCACATTCGCCGGGACTACTCCCACCTCCAAAACCGTCTGACCGAGTTTTACAACGGCGACGCGCAGGGCGCCTGGCTCACTCGACCGCCCCAGCAGTTCGCGGGCTTTGAGGCGCGGTATCAGCATGTCGTCTACGACCTCGCGCCCCGCGCCAAGGTGGCGCTCGCGGAACGGGGAACGCTCAGCCGCTTGTCACCAAAGCGCACCGACCCGTTCCTGCATCAACTCATGCAAGCCTGCGTCGCCTCGTCGCTAGAGCTTTCCGCTCCCGCGAAAGGGCTGCGCTACATCCCGCGTGAGGAAATCTTCACCCATCCCAAATGCCCTAGGCTGACCAAAGATGGCCATAACCCGATGGCTATTCCGGTCACCGGCGTGGAGCAGAAGACGGTCATCCCTGACGATCTATTTGGGATAGAATATCCAGGCGTCGGTTTCCGCTTTTTCGCCCTGGAGATCGACCGCAACACCGAGAGCATCAAACGAAAGAATCTGAGGCAGAGCGCCTTTGGCGCAAAGATCGCCGGCTATCTCGATATCCTCCGAAATCAGACGTATCGTACCTACTGGGGCGTACCGAACCTGCACGTCCTCGTCGTGACGACCAACGGCACGCACGCACGCAATATTCTTGAGTATATCGAGATGCTGGACGTACAGAAGTACTCCGATCGCTTCCTCTTCACTTGCGAACCCGCTTTTGGTTCCAATTGGCGGGTTCCCAGGGAGGTGCTGTCAAAGCTCTTGGATGACCGATGGATTATCACCCGCGGCTCGAAGAATCTCGGTGAGCGATAAGACCTAGAAGCCCAACTTAAATTGAGAGCTCCATACTCCTGGAAGACCGGGAGGCCAGGATATTGTGCCCCGTCCCGATCGACCCCTTCTCCGTGGCTACCGCACCTACGCAGGAGGGTGGCTAGCCCGTCGCAATCTCATCGTAGTTCATTTCGATTTTCATCAACACTCTTGTCCGACCTCAATTGAAAATAGACCGCCGAGAAAAAGAGCGCGGTGAGTAGAACGCCTTCACTGAAAGCCGACCGCTCTGGACCATTTGAAAATAAATAATGAAATGAACGAAACAACAGCAACGCCATCGTAACTAACACCAGTGCTTTCTTTGTCATTCCGATGCCCCTTTCACATGCAGGTCGCCATCGCTGCTATCACGATCTTTACGCAGACCGTATATCGATACTTGTGTCGATGGCATGCTCAGCACGCCGTTCGCGCAGCGATTTACGCTTACTGAAACCCGGCCCGCCGCCGTTGGGCATCGCCTTCGTACGGCTTGGCGCAGTTCGCCACAAACGTCGCATGGTTTTCCATGCCGGATCGATCGTGCGGACTCGATCATACAGCAGCCCGGTCTGGAAACCGAACTATGCGGGGGCGTAGTCGGCAAAAGATCCGCCGCCGCCTCCAAAATCTTTAGATTTGCGGCCGAGCGCTGACCGTGCGTCCGCGATAAAGCTGCGCAACTGAAGTGCACGTGGTTTATCCAGCGCAGGCAATAGCGCGGTCAGTGCGTCAACGTCTGTAAGGAGAAAATCGAGAGAATTTCTTTCGCGCTGAGCCGCTATCAGACGCCGATAGGTCTCCGCCTCCTCACGGCGCATGCGAAATCCGTCAAATCCTGGATCATCGATCAAAGCTCCAAACATCTTGGCCGCGCCGAGCATCTCCGACCGGCCCCGTTCGAAATCGTTGGACAGAATGCGAGCGCGACCGAGGACGCGCTTCGCCATGGCAAGCTCGAACCGATCCGCCGCGAATTCAACCGAGCGATCGTAAAATGGGATTGAGGCAGCCACTCGACCGCTTTCGATCAAAGCAGAGGCTATGAGCATATTGTCCGCCGAGCTTGTCACGAAACTACCTGCCCTGAATGCCGCAAGCGCCTTAGAGAGATAGAAATTTCGTGTGTCTACGATTGTGGTACGGTGTGGAGAATACTTCGGTGCGTCAAACTCATCTCCGACGCTAATTCGGAGCGTTTCGAAGTCCTGCTTGGCCTTCGAGATGCCCAAAATAGCGTCCTCGAACGACCTACGTGCATCATCCAAACGCTTCACTCGTTGTACCCGAGCGTTGTAGAATGCCACGGAAACCGAGGTGATCAGCGCTGCGCCGCTCACGCAAAGCGTGGCGATATCCTTTGTCGCGAACATCAATTCGCACATGGCAAGCTCCTCACCAGGGCAACAGCGTGTTGTATAGCCTCCACGGATGGCAGATAAACCTGTCGCGACGCGACCGCAAAGATCGACCATTGGTTCTTGTCAGGTCCCGCACGGTCAGGCGGCGTGTATGCCGGGCGTCGTCCCAATCAAATTTTCCGCCTGCTGCCGGATATCCCCTGCCGCCCTTGGCCAGATCGCGCTGCCAGGCCGGCGGCTGTTCGGGAAAACAATGTATTGGATCGTGTCTCGCGGAAGGTTGGCGCCCGTGCGGGGATTTGCGCCGGGAAATCCAAGCGCCTCAAATAGCGCGATCGAACTCTCACCGAGTTGCGCGTCACTGCCGCCACCTGCGTCTCCTATGATGAATGCAGATGATCGCCCACTCGCCAGGTGGGTAGCGAATCCGACGTCCCCAACGCGGCCGACGTGAGGAAGTTTTTCAAAGCCGGTTGGATTCACAATAAAGGCGAACCGAGTCGCATCGACATATGTCGCAGGGTCGTACTTGTCACCGTTCGGATTTCGCAGCGCGGTCTGTGCTACGAAAAATCCCTTGGTGGGTCCGGTCGGCTGAACGAACGCATGCTGGGGATCGTTCGGGTCGGGTACTAGGACATCCGACCACCAACTCAAGTCTGGATAGCCAGCGTTGCCGAGACAATCGAGACCGATATGCGCATCGCGCCGACAATTTTTCCCCTTGTCCGCGGGATGATATGCGTTGGGCGCACCATCAGCGTCAGCCGCCGCATGACTGGTCTCGAAGGCGTAAGCGAGGTTGTTCGCCTGCCTCAGTATTTGCGTGCCTCGAAATAGTTCCGATGGCTTGAAATCGAGCTTCATGACGGCGGCCTCCCAGGCATATTATGGTCCACGGACGAGATCGGGGCGCCGGTGGCTCGCGAGGAATCAACCGGTTCACCGTTGCCGAGGCCGATTCTGATCTCTCACCCAGGCTGCCCCGGCGTCGCCGGTCAGGACTTGCTTTTCTCCTTTGGGCTCTTCTCATCCGGCTTGATCGTGGAACGCACGACCATGAAGCGATTCAATACGTCGAACCAGAAGGACGATCCAAAGGTCACCCCGATAGCGGTGATCAGCCAGCCACCGATAATTCCGAGCCACCACAGCAATTGATCCCATCCGGTCATCGCGGCGTAGGCAGCGGCCGCATCGTTCTTGTCGGAAGGCCCCGAGGACAGTAACTTAAATTGCGGATCCGGATATCCTCCTGACCAGCCGATTGGCCAGCTTACCTGGGTCATCTGGGCTGTCGCGGCTTTGATATTATCGAGCTTGGTGTTGAGAGTATCCGGCGTGCCACCCTGCTTCGGCGGCGCGCCACACTGAGCAGGATCTTTGGTGCACTCCGCTATCGTGCTTCCGGCCTGCGCGACCACCTGATCCCGAAGCTTATCGTCGGTCGAGAGGCGCTGCATCACCGTGATCGCGTCAATGTTCATCAGCGCCGCGGCGACGAAACCGATGACTAGCAGCCATATCTGGGTGCGCGACTTGTACCACCCGGAGACGCGGTCCATCGTGCTGTTGAACCATTGCTCGAGGCCGGTCTGCAGAGCGTTCAGATCATCGCCGGTGGAATCCAGAATGCTTCTCACCGCCTTTCTTAGATCGTCTTCTGGTTTTTGGTCTCCTGGAACTGGGCCCGTCCAAGCGCGCACGTCGCTCACCGCCAGAGCGGCCGTCGATGCCAATGTGGTTTCGCTGCGAATTAGCTGTAGCGCAGCTTTAGCGAAGTTTCCCGACGGGATATACGATGGCAATTTAGTCCGACCCAGAAAAGGGATCCAGGATAAAATGGAGCTGACCAGCGCGCCTTGGTAATTCCCTTTGTAGAGCGCGGATATGTGCGGTTGTTCGAAGAATGCCTCAACGCGGCTTGAGCCGAGCATTTCCACAATGCCCGCCTTTAGTGTTGACGCTCTAGTCTTAGTCGCCAGCTCGCCGAATTCTCGTACGGCAGAACAAATCAGGCTTACAAAAAGGAACATGAGGGCCATACCAATGCCAACGTCCAGCGTTTTCAACCCGAACAATGTTCATCTCCTCGCCATAAGCGCTTAAGCGCTATCGTTACTCAGCATTTTATGCGATCTTGAGCTATTATGTCACGCGCTTCAAATAGATACCCAATCGCTAGGATGCTGTGCGGTTTGGTGAATTTTAGGGCTTCAGCAATCCGTCCGCAGCCCATTTCTGAATAGTGGTATCGGCTACTTCAAAATGCATATCGTCATGAAAGCCCACGCCTGAATACCAGCCCTCATGATTGAAATAAGGGATAAGTAGCGCGACGAAATACGGGAGTCTATCGCCGGTCGCGCCCGGCGCGTTTTGTCCAGCGAGCATGAAATCGATGGCGGTGCCCCAGGAGTGGTTGCTGATCTTGTGGGACGGAATTCCGCTCGTCGGACGTCTCAGTCGAACCACCAGCATTCCATCCGCGCGTAACGCGGTTGCCAGTTCGGGGAAATCCTTGAAAGCATTGGTAAGCGCAGTTCGAAGGCTATTCACTGCCGGGCGAATGCCGTGGGCGTGCACCTGGGCAATATGCTCATCGACCAGCAGCGCCTTTACGGCGGCGCTAGCGTGATCGGGTTGGTCCTCTATGGTCAGCGGCGGCTCGGGCCTTCCGAGGCAGGAGATCATCGTCTCTTCGCTTGCACTGCTAAGGCCGATGTTGAAGGGAAGTATCGAGTTCAGCGGGACCAGGTCCGACAGCTTCGGCATTGCGAACTCCTCAAACAGTTCCTGGGAAGATGGAAATTCGCGCTTTTTCTAGCTACGCAATCAACCGACCATCGTCACAGATACGAAAGTCCAAGCTTAGCATACCGTTAAGAGTAGTTATTCGGCAGAATGAGCCATTTTGGATCAAAGGCTGACTTAGATGCGGACCAAAAACGATAGGGGTCGATTGATCGACCGTTACCGAAAACTCCCGAGCGCCGAGCGCGTCATATCACAGCTGTTAGGAGACTATGCGTTTGGCGGGATCATTTCGCGCGCGATGGAAACCACACCGCGTACCGGTCATTGACCAGCCTTCGGTCCAACAGCTTCTATAGCGAGCGGCCCCAGCGCCTTCTCAAGCACGACCGCTAGTCGGACACCAGCGCGCCTCAGTTGCAGGGAGGCGGCTGCCTGAGCCCGGCCATCGTAGCCGGCGGGAAGATCGAGCGGCACCATGTCAATTTCGCAGCGGGGTGGCGTCTTGAACGAATAAGCGACGGAGACAGCTACACCGTTCGTCTCCTTCGCCCAGGAGCCGAAGTCGCCTGCGGACCACGCAGCAGCCTGGTCCGACGTGATCCCGCTTTCGAGCTTGCCGAGGATATCTCTGGCGTCGCTCCCCAGTTCGCTCACAACGACTGTGTCCCAGTACGAATGGAGGTTCACGGTTCTCTGCCCGCCAAGTGCGATGTGAACGCAGTTGCCACCGCGATCGTGGTTGTCGGCAACATGCAGCGGCTGATGGAGATCGCCCACAAAGTGGAGGACATATTTGAGCGCCAATATCCGCTCTGCAGGCGGAGTGTCGCGCGCACCAAGCTCCTGCGCAAACTGCGCCACCTTGTCGACAATGCAGTCCTGCGCCGGGCCTGTGCTTGGAGGAGTGGCTGGAGCGGGATGCCCATAGCAGGCGGCGTCGAAATCTGGATGACCGAGCTCGACGTCTACGAAGTGCCATTCGGCTGTCTCGCGATGGCCGGCACCGCGCCACGCGTCGGCCCAGGTCGAGCGCGACAGCATGTCGGGCGGTGTGAGCGTGTCGTGATCCTGCGCAAGGATCGCGTCGATCTTGGCCACGGTTTCAGGAGTGAGTCGCGATCGGGCGATCGCCGCTACGAGGATATGGCCTTCGCTTCCCCAGGCAAAAACGGGAGCGGGTACGACAGTAACGATAGTCGCAACGACGAGGCACGTGAATGAAGTTTTCATGGGGAGACCATTCCTGCTCGGCGAGATTGTGGCAAGCGGCTATCGGCGGCGGGCCAGCCACGAACGTCGGTATTGGACAGGTGGGCGTAAACCACGAGAGCCGCTTGATTCCCCCGCGCCGCGGTCCATTATGCGCGCCTCAACAGATGAGGAATCACCATGCTTCGCTTGTCCCTCGCGTGCGCTGCCGTCTCCCTGATCGCGGCACCAGTCGGCGCCGCCAATCCCAACCAGTGCAAGGACCCGAAGACCAAGAAATTCATAAAGTGCCCGCCCACCGTCAAGGTGGTGGTAGGGCCAACGGCTGCGGACGTTACCAAGGACAAGAACGGCAAGTGCCATTGGAAGGCCGGTCCGAACAAGGGCAAGTTCGTGAAGTGCCCGTGAGCCATGGCTGACCTCTAGGCGCCTGACGCACCCATGACGGTTGCTGCCTGGGACCAGAACACCCATGCCGGTGGTCCGAATGGCGCTACCGCGAAGTGCAAAGACGGCACCTACAGCACCTCCGCGCACCGTTCCGGGACATGTTCGCGCCATGGAGGTGTCGCCCAATGGTATTGATTGGCTGAGATATCCGCGGCGGATGGACACTTCTTTCGCCGCGGACGGATCGGAGGCAACGTTTTGATAGGGGCGAGCGGCTACGCCGAACCATGCTCTTGAATCGACGCCGGCTCCTGTCGCTCGGCGGCCAGGGCTTGGCAGCCAACCGCCGACCCGCTTGACATGAAAGCCGTTGGACGCGCCCACGGGGAATCAAACTAGATATTAAATGCTCCGGGCGATCTTGTAGCGGTCCTGTTGCTCGCTTGGCTACGGTGTGAGTGCGGCGGTCTAGCCCATATGCTTCCCAAATGTTCTTACCGAATCAGGTCCGATGGATGTAGCTCGCCAGAGTGTCGGCCCGCCTATGGATTTTTTCAGACGATTTATTCGCGGTAGGTAGCGAGATACAACTCGAGCTATACTTCAATTTCGGTAGTCATCATCGACAAAGGTCCGAATTGGTGATGATTTATCGCCTCGCCCCGAAAAGTGGGCATATAATCTGCTCGTGATCTTAGAATCGATCTAGTCTTTGTATACCGCACGGGGAGAAGGCGCGTGGGAGGATTCCTAGAGAATATAGCGATTGAGGCACTTACGGCAATTGTCGGCCATCACGATATCAATGATTTTCTGATCAACAGGCTAGTCAATAGCGGCCAGACTCGACCGCACCCGTGGACCACGCGCTACGATTATATATGTTGGACCGGCCTCACAGATAGAACCTACAACTCCCGCCTGCTGCCCGCGAAGCCCTATCCCGCCGTTGAAGCGCTTGGCACCCGGCAACCGCCGATAGATGAAGTTGGAAAACTGTTTGCGGCTGTGCCGGGCGCACAGCGTGTTTGCCCGAAATCGACCTGTCTCTTCCCGGCCTTTGCCCAGTATCTAACCGATGGCTTCATCCGCACAAGGCTCTCCAACGACCCAGCGCAGGAGGATCGTCACCGCACAACCTCGAATCACGAAATTGATATGAGCGCGCTTTACGGCCGCACCGAACAGCAAACAGGTGTACTCCGCGCTGACCCAAAGATTTCCGGAAGTAAGGGTAGGCTCAAGTCTGAGAAAATCGGGAATGAGGAATTTCCCCTCAAGCTGTTCCTCGCTGATGACTCGATCGATCCCCAGTTCTGCGATGCGGCCGGTAATAGCATATTGGACTTGCCGCTAGGTATTGATCACGTGGGTAAAAAGGCAACGATATTCGCAGTCGGTGGCGATCGGGCTAATGCGACCCCGCAGGTCGCTATGGTCAACGTATTGTTCCTGCGCGAACACAATCGGCTGGCAGCCAAACTCGAGGCAGCCAATTCGGGGTGGGATGACGAACGCGTTTTTCAGACAGCTCGCAACATCCTGATCGTGATGTTCATCAAAATAGTGGTCGAAGAGTATATCAATCACATCAACACATCGGTGTTTAAATTCCGGTCTGATCCTTCGGTGGCCTGGCATGCCAAGTGGAACAAGCCGAACTGGATGACGGCTGAGTTCAGCCTGCTCTATCGCTGGCATTCCCTGATTCCCCAGACATTTTCCTGGTCTGGCCAGTCGGTCGATGGATCGACTCTCTTGCTAGACAACAGCCGGCTTGAGGCGTCCGGTCTCGCGGAGGCGTTCGTTACCACCTCAGCCAACCATGCAACCGAGCTTGGGCTCGGGAACACCGCAAATTTTGTGTTTGGCTTCGAGCTGAGGGCCCTTTCCCAAGCGCGCCTCAACAACCTTGCGACATATAACGATTATCGCCGGGCTATGTCGCTCGATCCCGCCAAGAGCTTTGCGGACATCGTTGGTAACGCGAGCGACCCTGTTGAAAATGCCCGCAGAATGGCGCTCGCAGCTGAATTGAAACGGCTCTACGGCACCGTTGAGAACGTCGAATATTATGTCGGCCTTTTCGCGGAGCCGCGCGAAAAGAACGGTCCGCTGCCGGAGCTCATTTTATCGATGGTTGCTATGGACGCTTTTTCGCAGGCCCTTACCAACCCGCTACTAAGCGAACATGTCTGGGGTGACGCGGATAACCGGAAGCTCACGTTCACCGATATGGGGATCGCCGAAATCGCCGCGACCAATAAGCTCCGCGATATCCTTGTCCGCAACGCCAGCGGCGTGGCGGACAGGTTCGTTGGCATGACGCGCCCCGACTGGCATTCTGTCTGACCGCGCGCAGAACAAGGTTTTGGGGCACCTGCATTTAGTAGCTTCGGCGGCCTGATCCGTCAGAACGTCGCAAGGCATCGGAAGTTGGGGGTATCTCGAGGAGAACCTTCTCGGCAGCGGCGATGGCAGAATAATATTGCTGGCGAGTTGCCATCTTGATGCACGTCCTTGCCAAATGCTCGGCAGTGATCGGATGGCCGCGCGCGACGAGTACCTCTGCGATCAGGGCCCGAAGCGAGATCTTCCTCAGCTCATGGCCGTAGCGGGTAGCAATCATCATCGCATCCATCGCGTAGCGCAACGCTCCCTCGTAATCATGGGTTTGTAAGCGCGACCGGGCGATCATCGTTGACGCCTCGCACCTGACCCGGTGAACGTCGGTCTGCAAGGCGTAGGTCATCGCGTCTTCAAGAAGACTGTTGGCAGTCCGCCGATCCGCCGGCGAGCCTTGGCCGCGGTCGGAGGCGAGGAGGTGTACCGCCATCGTGATTTCCGCACGGTGTACGATGTCCATCTGCCTTGCCGACTGCGCGAGCTCATGCGCCTCTGCTAGCCGTCGGTCACCCTCCTCTGGGCTGACCAGTCTTCGCAGTACATTGCTCTGAAGGCGACCGAAATAGGCAAGCGCGCGCACTTCGTTCAATTGCCCAAGCTCCTCCATAGCCTCCCTGTAAAGGTCACGCGCCTGTCCGAGCTGCCCGCGCAGGTGAACGCACCATGCGAGATTCCCGGTCGCGATCGCACGGCATAGCCGCCGCTCCCTCGAAGGTTCCTTGCCACCCACGGGCGTGCGAGGGCATATTTGCCGCATCTCTTGGCACTTCTTTTCGGCCGTTCCGATCTCACCGCGCTCAACTTCCAAGGTGATCTGGTTCAATCGGATCACGCGCCAGTTGTGCGCCCGGTCATCGCCTTCCACCCATTTCCGGTTAATACCGAGAGCCCGGTCGAACGACTTCTTTGCCTCGTACAGATGTCCCATCGCCAGCCGCACGACGCCGCGCTCGTTGTGCAGCCAGACGAGTTCGTCGGCATAGAATGGCTCGCTGTTACCGAACAGCCTTGTAAACTCGGTGGCCGCCTGATCCGCAGGCAAGTGACGGTCGAATTCCTCGCGCATGCATTCCCGTGCAATCGAAAGTTTTCCGAAGCCATCGATTAGATCGTCGAGCCGTTCCGCGTGCTCGCTGAGAATGCCGTCGCGGCCCTCGCGCAGGTGGCGATCGCCACTGTTCAGCGTCAGCAAACTCGTCGTAGAATAGTAGCACCGAATCAGAGCGAGTGCCGCCCGCAGGCATTGTACGTGCTCCTGGGAGCACAGCCGGAGGATCTTGAAATACCAGCCGTTATCCTGTTTCCAAGTAGAACTCCTCCGGGATTGGCTGTCCCCACATGCTTCGCCTACGCGGCCAACAATGTTTTCAAACAAGTCCGTCTTCTTTTCGACGTCGAATTTAATGTCCCAATGAGTTGTCTGCTGCGGAACGGTGTAGGAGCCGATCAGCTTGTCTATCGCGTCGCCCAGTTCGTCATGAACATCGAGATCAGGTATATCGCCATCGATCGGCTGCGCGACGTACAGAGACATGTTGAATGCCGTTGAGAGCTTTGCCTCGTTGAGCGGTATGCCAAAGCGGTACCGCAACTCGGTCAGCAGCGTTCGATGCAGGACATATCTAAAGGGCGGATCGCCAGGGGCGGGGTCTGGCGGCCGATAGCCGTCGGCCTTCAAGACCAGATGGCACTTCTCCAAGCGCTTGGCGACGCGCTCGATGTCGCTGAGCTCAATGTTCTCAAACCGAGACCGCTTTGGCGCCTGACTTTCGTCGTCTGATGTGTTGGGTCGCTCGCCATACGCGGTGGAGCTGTCGAGGCCTGGAAATCGGTGCAAGACCGAGAGCTCGGTGGGCGCGCCAACAAAGGCGAGTGCCCGCAGGAGCTTGCGGGCGAGGCTGACGACGGGTGCCGGCGCCAGTTTCTCGGTGGATCCTGCCTCGTCCCCATCCTCTTCGTCGAAGAGGATTCTAGCGAGTTTTCGTTCATCAAAGATGTTGCCGAAAAGCTTCTTCCTGATCTCTACCAAATCGCCGCTGATGCGGCCGGCCGCCTCAGCTCGATATGTCCAGATTGCGCGGCGAAGTGGCCCGTCGATCTTGACGCCGCGCCTTTCAGCCTCCTTCCAGATCGTGTTGAGGTACCAGCTTGGAACGGACATCTTCGTATTCAGATACTCGTTTCCGCAAATCTTCTGAAAGTCGGCAATTGGAATTTCGAGTTTTTGGATGTGGGGCCGCGCGCGTTCGGTTGCCAAAAGGAGCCAGCGGACGCGTGGCCGTCCGCCCCGGTGGTCTGCCGATGCACACAGTTGGATCAATTGATCGAGCTCGGCGCTGAGTGGTCGGCCGTCAATCCCAAAGAATCGCTCGAGACCGTTCACGACGATCAATGCTGAGGGTGGTCCCGACGCCGGCGATTGCATTCCCAGATCCAACTGTTCGAAGAAGCGTTCTCTGCTGAACTGTGCGTGTTCACTTGGACCGCTCTTCCATTGCTTAGCACGCGGAATGTCGAGTGCTCGCTGGAGAAACCACGCGATCGCATCGAGCATGCTGTCAGTATCGAAGCAGAATCCCGCGTTTATCACCATGCACCGCTCCGGCGGCGGCAGGAATGAGCTCGCTGCCGGAGCTAGTCCGGCAAACTCAGTAAGCTGCCGGGCCAGGTGGCCGCGTCCGCAGCCCTGCGGACCGATAACGCAGATCACAGCATGGTTCTGCATCGCGTGCGCCAGGCTACGATAGATCGGTGCAGCGAGCCGGCTTAGTTTCGGCGTGTATTCATGCGTCACCGTCCACAGAATTGCGGGCCCGGGTTTGCCGTCGGGGCGATGCTCGACGCGCCCCTTCATCGAACGCCAGCGATTTCCGTCGTACCGTTCGCGAAAGCTCGGATCTTTTGCGACATCTTCGCGACCCTCCTCGACCTCTCCGTTCGGCCCTCGCGCGCGTCGCTCGGACAACGCTTCGACAGCTTCTTGCAGGTCCTCCAGGTCGTACACGCTCGCTTCGTCGATCTGGCGGGTCAGCCGGGCCAGCTTCTCCGGTTCATTCCTTGTCACGATCGCGGCAAGGTCTGTGGCCGTCAGCTTGCCGAGTTCCGTTTCAGCCGCCTTTTTTTGGACCTGAAGCGCTTTTCTTTTGGCCTGTCGCTTCTCGTCCCGTATCAACAAATCGTCGTCGAAGATGGTCAGCACACCCAAGCGCGCCAGATAGTCGCGCCGCTTGGCTTCACGTTGAATTTCGGTCAGCGAGTCGGGCCCCGAGCACCACAGCAGAAAGGCCGGCGCTGCGCGCTGATAGGGATCGTTGCTGATAAACTCCTCGAGATCGCTGTTGAGTTCTTTTTCCGTCATACCCAATCCGACGAACAGGATCGGATTGGCGCTCATGAGAAGGCGTCGGGCGAATTCGAAGGGGGCACGATTAAGGTCGTTGCGACGATATAGATTGTCATAATCGCGGTTACTGACGATCATCGTTCGCCAATTGCACGCACGGCCGTGCAGATGCATCACATGGCTGTCGACATCGTCCGTCCCCACCCCGAATTCGATCATGCGGTCAATGCGCTCGCGATTGAGTAGATCGCTTTCGAGTGCCCAGCCATCCGGATAGACGCGGCGGATACGGCCGCTTCCCAGATCCCATGAAAAACTGCCTGCCTCCGAGCGTCGGCGCATAGTAACCAGCTGATCAAACGGCGTTGCCGCGACCCTGGCTCCTTCTTCGCGATAATTTATCGTGTCATTTAACATCGAAGATTGTTCGGCCTCGAAATCGTAATTGGTCGTGGCAAAGCGCCTGATGCCGAGTTCGGACCAAAGCGCGGTCATTGTATCGTAGCTGCGAAACGATGTGCCCGCGAGCATGACCCGGTCGATCGACCAGTCCCGATTGGGCGCGCGAAAACAGCACGCGAACGCGGCCCTCAGCAGCTCAGAAGCCGTAGTGGCCTGGTCGAGCGGCCAGTCTGGCTGGGAGCGAAGTCCCTGCTCATCGAGCCATGCGAGCGGCACGGGCGTATCATAGAAGAATTTGTCGAGCGCTGCTTCTATCAGGCTCATGCAGACGCTTTCTCTCATAGCGCCGCTCAAACCCTGTTCGACGAGCCCCTCAATTACGGCAATTGAGGCCTTAAAATCCTCCGGATGTCGGTCCTTGGCCCGGATGGAATTGACGAGCCGCAGGGCGAGCGAAGAAAAGGTAACGAAAATCTGACGCCAGCTTCCATACCCAAACGCCTGCGTCGCCATCGACCCTGTGAAAGCAATCATGCGGCCGGTTTCTAGCGCTCGATAGAATTCCAGCCGAGCACGCTGCGCGAGCTTATTGTCGTCGAAATAGTTTCGCTTAAGATAATTGCTAACCATGCCGATCCCCCCAATGGTAGCTTATCGAGACTATGCTCATAGACAAGCCTTCATTTTAGTCCCGCGCGGATCAGTTCTGCGTCCTTTAATCCGCTCGACGATGGGTCACTATACCATTGGGATACCGACGAAGATTGATTCGGCTAACAGGCGGCGAAGCTCGAGCTGCTTCCGAGAGAGGCCTATGCTGATGTCAAAAACTTCTGCGATGTCACGGCGCAGTCATGCTGTCGGGGCAGCCTCTTCGCTGAGCGACGTGCTTAACAAGCGCGCACGTATCTGCTCCTGAATCGATGTGAAGTGCGCTTGCCATCCCTTCTCTAGCGCCCTGCGCGCGATGCTTCCACTTTCGCCGGACTCCAACTTCTCGCGTACCTCCTTCAAAGCATCGTAATTCAAGTTGCTGAGCGCGAGGATCTCTTCTCGGAGCACCGTTTCGATGAAGATCCCCTTGGAGATCAGGTAATTGTGAAAAGCAGAATGGTCATCCGTCGCACTGCGGAAGCGATGCCAGGATAGCATGTTCCATAGCGCCGCATTGCGCTCGTCGGCCGGCAACTCGACTAGTTTGCCGCGTTCCCACTCGGTTAGCGGAGTATGGCGGATAACATCCTGCAGTTCCCCAGCGCCCATATGGGCGATTTCGGGTCGCAATTGAAACGAATTGGTCAGCGACAGCGTCGCGCCGATAGCATGGGTGATGCGATCCCACAGCGTCGGTAGAATATCGAATTCTTGCTGATGCAGTTTTATAGCACGGTCCATGAGTTTGGAGCTATCGAACTTGATATGCTCGAGTTGAAGCGCTATTTGGCGACGCTGCTCTTCGAGTGCGCCGGCCTGATCAGCCTTGAACTGTTCGATTTGCTTTGAAAAATAGCTGTCGATCCAACCTTTCCCAAGAATTTTGAGCACCGCATAGGCTGCGGCGAAACTGGCAATAACCGAAACGCCGGTCTGAGCGATCAAAGCCGAGACCGAGGGCATCAAAATCATCTTTTCCTCTCCAAGCCGACCACGATGAGCGCCGGCGCCATGCGACTGGTCGCGCGTTGAAACCCGGGCATATCAAGCGGTTTTCACAGCGTTTTTTTGGTGCGAGCTTTTGGTGCTGCCAACCCGTATTTCATGCGCTCCGCGAGCTGCACCACAATCGTTCGCCTTGATGTGTTGCCGTCACTTCGGATGGTCATCGGACGCGCCTGATCCATTATCGATCATGGGAGCGTCGTTAATGTTTGGCATATGCGAGGCAAGCGACCGGTTTGCTGGGCATGCCTTAAATGCGCCGACGAGAACAGGATTTCGGTTGTCAAAGTCAATGATCGGCGTCTCTCCATCGGACAAAGGTATCTCGACCCTTTGGGGAATCCCGGAATCCAGTACCTCGCCGTAGGAGTCCGGATTAGACTTTCCATTGGGCGACAATATGTCAAGGATGACAGTGTTAGAACCATCAAGAGCAGGCCCATAATTCTGCGTGCTACCGCCAGAGGTGATGAGCCGGGTAGTCTCGACGCGTTGAACAGCAAGTGGCGTTTGGTCAGCGGCGGAGAAGCTAATCGAAATCGTCCTCGGGCCGCGCTCATCACATCCAGCAACAAGACGAGCCTGACCGGCCCGTTCTAGCACGACCACCTTCTCAACTTTCTTGCTTGCCATTCCCGTCAAGGGATCTGTGAAGGTATGCCATTGCAGGAGCGGAGATTCTTTAGCAATGGTCGTCGCGCCAGGTTGATTGGATGCTGTGTTGGCCGAATTCGATGGAGAGCAATCGGCGAGGACGGCTATGCCCACCACCGCAAATATGCCATTAGTCGTGCGTGCCAGGCGGGACATTCAACACTCCTTACGGTCAGCAGGATCGTTAGGCCGGTGTATCATCACTAATTGTCGCGGCAAGACTCTGGTGACGCTTTACTGCAGATGATAATGTGTATTGTCAGATGTAGAAGGGGTTATCATGGACATTAGTCCCGCCGAAGCCACCGTAATGGCCGCTTTGATCGGAGGGCTGGTTGCCCTCGTGACAGGTTTGGTCACGGCATCGCTCACCCGCTCCAGCACGGAGCGACGGCTAAGGCGTGAATTCGTTCTCGATTACGCAGCCGAGCGGGTGGCGCACGAGTTGCTGCAATCGGAATGGCCATTGCGGTCATTAAACGTGATTAAAATACACTTGGGAGGTTTCAGCGATAACGATCTTCGGAAAATTCTTGTCCGGGCGGGGGCGATCAGATTCGTGTCTAAATCGGGTGCTGAGCTGTGGGGCCTATTGGAGAGAAACCGCCAGCTGCTCGGCGTGACACATATCAATGAAGACCCTGCTAATCCGCCGATAATGCCCGAGTGGATGGCGATGTGAAACAGGTCGTCCCTTGTCCCGCGCGCGAACTGTCACTGCCGGACTGATCACGCCTGCCAATGCTCGCGCACGGCGCCGCTTTCTGGAATTCTTAACCGCTGCCCTCCGCAACCCGAATACGCGGGGCGCCTACGCGCCGGCGTGCTGGAGTTTATCGCAATGGTGCGAGATGCGCGGCCCCTCGCACCGTGACTGCGAGCGGGCACTTTATAAACTGCTGGGTTTGCACTGCGTTGGCTTGGTCGCGGCACTGAGCGGATCTGCGATCGGGGACGCCGCGGAAAGTGCGAGGGACCAGCGAAGCATGGCTTCCTCTCTGTCGAGTCGCGCATAATGCGGGCGGTCGCAAGCGAATCAAGCGAGATATCAAGCCACAGTCGTGCGTGCCGCTGCTTTGCCATGGCGTCACGGATTGCGGACCGGCGTGTGCAACGAAGAATGTTCGCGAAATGTTCTTGCCGAATCGGAGGTGGCAGAGGCAGGTTACCCGGATGCCCGCCCGCGTCCCCGATTCTCTCCGAAACCGGAACTGGCTCGATTTTGAATGGCCGTTCGAGATTAAGGAGCGGTTCGATTGCGGGGTAACGAAGTTCGAGATCCTCGCCGACGGCTGTCTCGTTGCGACGCTCCCGCTCCGGGAAGCCGCCGAGGAATGGGTGGAGAAAACGAAGCCTGTGAGCATAGCTATATGGGTCGCTGAGCATCGTTCGCTTCATCCGGTTGAAGTGACGATCGACGGCGGCAGGGCCGGGCGCCTGGCCCGAATCCCGCCTGAGCTCTGGGCCACCTATGACGGTCTGCTTGTCCGCGCGATCAGCAATGCGGTTACCCTCAAGTCAGCCAAAGCCTGCGCCGCGTTCCCGAATGAGATCGCGGTATTCGTGCATATCAGGCGGCGCCCGGGTGCGCGGTAATGACGTACTATCGCGACGGCATTCGGGTTTACACGACCATTTTCGAGGCTGCAGCCTTCCAGTACGCGATCAAGGCCCGCTGCTGTCGGTGCGGGCATTCCAACATTCTCGATCCGCACGCGCTCTGGTGGCACTTTGAGCGCAAAGGCTGGGATAATCGGCTGACGAAGGCCGCAGCCCGTTTCCGGTGCCTGCGCTGCCCGGTTTCAACGCGGGTTGAACTCACACTCGTGCGGGAGGAGGCAACGCTCGACCGGTTGCCGATGCCAGACATCGGCACGTGGAAGCGCGCAATCAACCGGTTTCGATCGTGATCGAGGGTGGACACCTAGGAGGATTGCCTAGCTGACCGCCATCATCTGCGACGGGTAACCCGCCTGAAGCGCGAGCACATCATCCATCGAGCCATGAAGCCAGCGATCGTGGTCTTCCTTCAACAGAATAACCGGCATGGCTTTTGGGTGTTTGGGTGCAACGAGCGGGTTAGGCTCGGTCGTGCAGAAAGCGTATACCCGGTCATGGTCCTGATCGATCTTCCACACGCCGGCAAAGCATGGCGCCGGCTGATCCTCGACCGTAAACCACCAGTTGAGATCGCCTGACCCGTTCCGATCGGCGGGCGCCTTAGGCTCTGCAAACCGTGTAAAAGGCACCAGGCAGCGATGCTCGGGCTTAAGCAGCCACGGCTTCCACATAGAGTTGCCGAGGTTCCGGCAATTGGTCCACCAGCCGTAGAGGTAAAGCATCTCGCCCTCGCGTGCGGGGCGCTTCCGCTCCTTGCGGGTCGGGAATCCCCATTTCATGGTGCTCAGCACCCGGGCGCCGTCCTGCTCGCGGATGACGTAACCGGGCTTGCCCGGGGCGGCGTAGTCCTTCTCGACGGTCAGTTCGTTGCGGGCATCTTCGTTCGCTTGGAAATAGGCGAGATACTCCGCGCGCGTCGTCTTGAGGTTGTAGAGATTGCACATGTCCGAAATCTGCGCGGCGCATTCGTTAGACGCAAGTGGCGTGACTCGACTCCGAATGCATGTTCTCGTATTGTTCTCCAGTCAGAGCAGCGAATCGGAACGCACGCATGAGCACCACAGTCACGCTTGTTATCACCCGCCCGGCCGGCTTCCCGATCATCAAGGTATCCGGCGATGTCGGCGCCTTCCTCGAAATCAAACCGACACCGAACCCCGGCGAGACGTTCTTCGTCGCGGTGAGTGATGGAACGCTTTTAAAGGGAGTAATCGGCGAGGGCCTGCTGCTTGAGATGGCAGGCGAAGCCCCGATGCATATCGAGGGCGCCACCGCGACCTTCGATGCCCCAATCGATTGGGTGTCGGTAGGTCGGACTTGGGGCGATCACCCGGAACGTGCGACCGCCCAGGAGACAGCGCAATATCGTGCCGAGATGGCAGGTGACCATGTGTTCGACGATGAGGATGAGTACGGCTTTGAATCAGACGCCGCGCACGTCGTGGCAGAGTGATCTCATCACGACGCCGTACTCACGCGGGCGATCGGGGGTTGCCCGAAGATAGCGCCTATCCAGGCAAGAACGTCCTCGGATAGCGAAGCTGATCGAGCCGGATCGCTATTTGCTGCCAGCGTTGGACGCCTTCCAGATCGCCCTCCTCGGCCAGCGCGCCAATGCGCTCAGCGATATAGACTGGCGCGCTGTCGCCGTGGATCTCTTCCACCTTCAAGGCCTCGGCCCACCGCTCCTGGTCAGGTGTCACCGTGCTCCTCGATCATGCGCCTATTCCGCCTTTTTCGGTCGGCCGCGTGGGGCCTTTGGTGCCGGTGCGCCCGCCGCAGGTGCCTTCACGCCTTGTCCAGGCTTGCGGCCGAGGCCGATCTTCTTGGCCATCATGCGGCGCGCTTCCGAATATGCCGGCGCGACCATCGGGTAGTCTGGCTTGAGGTTGTAGCGCGCACGGTACTCGTCCGGCGTCAGGCCATTGGCCGAGAGATGGCGCCGCAGCGCCTTGTACGGCTTGCCGTCGATAAGCGAGATGAGATGCTCGTTCGAGGCGAGCGACTTGCGCACGGTTACGGCCGGAACGTGCTCTGGCACGGTCTCAGACGGCGCCGCCTCACCGCTTGGCGTTGCCAGCGCAGTCAGGGCCGAATGCATCGATTTGAGAAATGTCGGCACATCCTCGGCACTCGCACGGGTGTTCGTATTGCCGAGCCAGGCGATCGTGAGTTCGGTGGCGAGCTCGATCGTGTTCAGCTCTGTAGCGTCGTCCGCCATAGCAATCTCCGAAATGGATATATTTCGGTGTCTAGAAGCATTGGTGCCGAGGTCAACGCTGCTGGGATACCGCTACCATAGGTATCAGTCTTTCGGCGGCGTGTTGAGCGCAATGATCGTGTACGGAATGCCATCCTTGCAGAGGTCGAACTTATTGAACGCCGACTCCCAGCGCTTACGGGTCTTGCGCTCGCGCATTTCGACCTTGGCGAGGATCACGCAGCCGAGCTTGGTCGATCGGTGAATCCACCAAGCTTCATGGTATCTGAGGGTAAAGTCCGGGCGGAACAAGTTATCCGACCATTTGAGCCGGCCCTTTTTGTCGGTCCCTTCGTCATCGATGTAGAAGCCGACGACATAATAGTCGGTCGAATTGTTGACGAGGACGATGCACTCATCCTTGTGCACGCAGTGAAGCGACGGCCTGAAGGCCTCCATGGGGGCGGAATGGCCTTCCATTGATCCCATGGTCCGTATGCTCGACGCCTGGGGAAAGTCCTGGGCGGACGTGGCCGCCGCAAGCCCGAACGATACGATCGCAGCGAACGTCCGCCATGCTCTGATGCGTCCCGCCATCACCACCCCCAGGCCGTTCGCGAACGGAATGAGGCATTCTGTTCATCATGAGGCCTGCTGCTCGGCGAGCCCTTAACCGATCCGCGACCTCACCCGTCAGGATTCCGGAAACAATCTGCGATCGTAAGCCCATTCCTGGCCCATAGAAGAACGACAGATCTTGAGAGTCCGACCTGCATCGGCTGCCGCTCAGCGCCCGGTCTTTCGGGGTTTATAAGCTAAAAAATAGAGGGCCGTCGGATATGACGATGGCGCATTTCGGCCTGCTCTTTTTAGAGCGCGGATTAGTCGTTTCCGCGTTCATTCGTCGTTGCGTGGATCGTAGGCCGTTGCAGCTTCTGAGTTCAAGTCTTAGAACATCGGGAGAACGGAGACGAAATGCACAAGATACAACGTCCCTATATCGACATAGCGGTGATAGTGCCTCTCGAAGACGAAATCATACCCTTTATGGAGGTGTTCACAACCTCGGAGGACCGCAGCACTGCGACGACTTTCTGTCACATCGTGGAGAGCGGTTCGCCGGACGTGTCTATGATTGTGATGCAGCAGCAGGCGATGGGGCGGACTGCGGCGGCCATGGCGGCCGGAACTCTTCTGTCCGAATACGACATCGGATTGATCGTCTGCCTCGGCATCGCTGGTAGCATGTCCGACGACATGGGGCTGGCGGATGTCTGCTACACCGGCAACGTCATCGACGTTCTCGACAACACCAAGGTGGTCGATGTCGAAGACGGCGACGGTCAGGCCAACACCAGCGAAACCGAGTTCTCACCTACCCACTACGAAACGCCACTCAACTTCACGAGCGCAATTAGCTTCATGCGCACCCAACCCGCTCTACGTCCCGCGTACCTCGCTTGGCAGAACGCGCGGGAGGCGGTCGCTCTCGACCGCGTTGCGGCTGAGGTGCCGGGACCCGGGGGCACCCGTATTAGGATCGGCAAACCCGCATCCAAGGACGGCTACATCGTCTGCGGAGCGGTCAGCAAGAGTAAGGTGTACAACGGCAAGCTGCGCAACCTTGAACGGTCCCTGCTCGCGATCGAGACCGAGGCGGGCGGCGTGTTCGCGCAAGCGAAAGCGAACGGCGTGCCGGCCTTGGCCATCCGCGGCATTTCGGACTTCGCCGACAAGGACAAGAAGAAACTGGAGCAGGCGAGCAAGGGCCGAGTCCGCTCGCTCGCGGCCGAGAACGCGGCCTCGTTCCTGCGACTTCAGTTAAGTAACCCGCGTTTTCTGGCCGCCCTCTCGGCACGCCACCACGGAAGGCAGACCGAACTAAACCTCGTCAATCCGACGGACGAGATCGACGCTCTGGGGGACGCGCTCCTGCAGATCGATCGTGAGATCGACGATGCGCTGCGAAAGCTGTCGCCGGAGTACAAGCTGCAGCCCAAGGGCTACCATCTGCCGACCCCCCGCGTCCGGCCGGAGCGGAAAGAGGACGAGCTCCGCGGATCGAAACCCATCGACCCGACGGACGTGCGCACCGCGCTCGACCGACACGACAGAATCCTGGTCAACTTGCCCCGCACGTATCCCGACCAGAGCCTAGGCTGGGTTGTCGCCAACGACCTGCTGTCGGCCGAGTTCGACGGCAGACAGGCCGTGCCGATCGTGATCGACGCCGAGGGCATGCGCAGCAAGCGGTCCACCTTTGGCGGCGCTGCTGGCGTGGACTACGAATTGCTCCTCGGACATGAGGGCGCCAAGCTGGTCTTCATCGTGGAGAACATCCCCTTCGGCTCTGCCCACCGCCTCGATGCCGTCGTGGAGCAGGTCGGCACGCACACCGATGCGAAGTTCGTGTTTCTGGCTCGTGGCGAGGCGAATCTCATCGCCGAGACGGAATTCTCAACCAAGACCGGAGCCGTGCCGTACGAACTCTGCCCCATTTCGTTTAGCGAGATTTCGCATTTTGTGCAGAAGAACTTCGAGATGACTGGTTCGGAGGCCGAGGTTGTGGCGCTCCGGCTACGGGACACCTTCAATCGCTTCGAACTGGACGCGCACCCCACCTACTTCGCAGGCATTCCGAAGGAGACGCTAGCGGCTCTTCTTCAGGCGAACAGGAGGTCGGAGCTGATCCAACTGGCCGTCACCGGCTTCCTCACTTTCATCGTAGCTGGCGACAAGGCCGACGTCGCTCTCAGTCGCTCGACACGGGAGCGCTTCCTTCGGCGACTGGTCATAGACATGCACGTCGAGAAGCGAACCTTCGGTCAAGCAGCCTTGATCCAGCGGGTTAAGGACTTCGCGGCCAAGCACGACTTCGACATCGACCCCATGGCGTTCGTGCAGGGTTTCCTCGATCAGGGCATCATGCACTTCGAGGCGGACACGGTGCACATCTCCCTGCCGTTCATCGAATCATATCTGTTGGCGGCTGAGCTGGCCGCCGATCCGGCAAGCGCCGCAACTTACTTCGACCTCGACGACGTACACTTCGACCTGCCGACTTTCGACCTCTATGCAGAAATCGGAGCTTCCGACCAGTTCGTTTCAAGTGTCTTCGAGAAGCTGGCAACGTCGACAAGCGCGCTGGAACTAAAGGAGGACTCAAACCACATCTTGCTCGGCGAGGACGTCTCGCCTCCGAACATCCGGCAGCCCAATCGGACCAAAGCTCTTCGGGCGCGTCTGAAGAATGCGAGCGAGGCCGTTCAAAGCGGGATCGACGCCTCCAAGGAGAAGCAGGAGCTGCTTGACCTCAGCGAACGCATCCGCGAGGCCTCCGGCCGAAAGCGGAAGAAGATCCGGGGGCACGAGGAGGGCGAGGACCCGCCCGAAGACGCCCTGAAGCCGCTATCGGATATGGCCAGGCATTGGGTGGCCGCCACGGTCCTTCTAGGATCCGGCGCCGAGCATCTGGATGCCGCCGTCAAACGTCGGCTTGTCAAGGCGATCGTGACTGGCGCGTCGAGATTGATTGACGAGTGGAGCCGCGCGCAGATGGAGATCGACTTCGAGGCCATTAGGCGGGAGTTGACCACCGATGCAACTCTGGCGGATCTTCCGGGTCCCGACGATCCGGAGGAGAAGAGGCGCTTTATCGAAGCCATTCTGGACATTCTCGAGTACACGGCCATGGCGGACCCGGTGCGACGCGTCATGAGCTTTATGTGCGAACAGGCCCGTCAGCGAGTGCTCGCCACCAGCGTCGCCGGGTCCCCGCCGGACGGTCCCATGGAGAAAATCGTCCACGGCACGTGGCTGGCCGACATCGACGTTGCACGTGGTAAAGCGCCACTCAGGGAGGCGATTCGGGCCCTACCGCGCGCGACCTTCCTCAGGATCACTCTGGCTTCGCACTACTTGGCCCGCGTTTACTGGAATCACTGGCGCAAGGACGACCGTCTCGTTCTTCTCGACATCGCTGACGAAGCCATAAGGCCAGTGGAACTTACTATCAACAAGGCGGAGCTTAGGCGCATGGTCAAGCGCGAACCAGATAAAGACACAGCAGCAAAGTCGGTAGACTGATGTCGGTACGCATAACAATCATAACCATTCGAGCAAGATTGGTCAGAAGGGAAATCTGACCAAGGCCAAGTTTTTGGATCGCAATTGGCCGCGCTGAATGATCACATCTCGGTGCAATGCGAAAGTACAGTCTATTTCGCCCACCCAGACCACATTCTGCTAGCGATTGCTCGCTCTTCCTGGCCAACGGCATTCGCGTAAATCGCCGTGGTTTCGATGCGCGCGTGGCCTAGCCATTTCTGCATCATATTAAGGGGCACTCGGGCCTCGGACACTCCGGCGACGCCATAGGCATGTCGGAGCGCTTTGGGCATCGCGCAGAAAAGCGGAATCCCCGCCTCGTGCATCACCTCCTTCACGCGCTTCCACGCTGTCGTCCTGCTCCAATGCCATAATTTCATCGCGGGATCTGCGTGGCCAAGATCATGGCTCGCGTTGAGGCGCTGAAGCAATTCGCGCGGAACGGGCACCTGACGATATACGCCTCTGCGCCGCTTCTTGAGGCTCTCGAACACAATGATGCCGGCAGCCCGATCGATATTGGTGGCTTTGAGCGCAAGCACTTCGGAGATGCGGGCACCCGTGTAGACGAGAGTAAGGCAAAACGTCTCGACATCGGGTGCGCGATGCCGCGCTATCTCAATGAAGCGTCGCCGTTCCCGAATGGTGAGATATTTCCGATTGCCCGATGCGTCATACAACATACCGCTCGCCTTAATGGAACTTCGCGAGCCATTGACTTCTAGTAATTTGATGAACAGAATGCCTCATAGTGTTAAGTACTATACCAAATTAGGTATCGTTTGGTACAGCTGTAAATCAATGTAGATATATGCGAAGTTACTTTAGATTACGGCACCTCCTACTTTGCGGCCCATTGTCGCCAGCTTTGTCCATAAACCGCCCGTGGCCGCCGCGGATCGTGGATTTGCCACACCCTGAGACGCGCGCTTCGACGGTCGCGGCCGTCATACCAGCCCGCGCGCGCCGCGGTGATGATTGCCAATGATGCATCAAAATAACTGTAAAATCCTCACGGCTTACACGCTACTTGGTGCCAGCCATCGGACCATCCTCTCCTAGCCTTCTTTAGCAGGCTATACCTCTCAATACGCGTCGTCCGATCCTTGTGCATCTGTTACGATAGAAATAACGCGATCGATTGGGGGGAGTCGCTGTGCTGAAGTCTCACATTGCTCCAATCATTGGTGCATTTGTCATCTGCGTCGCAGCAGTGCCGGCCCAAGCCACGACAGACGCATCTGCGGAGGTGGCAGCTACACTCTATGATGCATCGGCCACGCAGGCCGCGCTGGCGAAGACCTACGACACCAATCTTCGGGCGCGGCAGGCACAGATCGTTACACTGAGAAAGCAACTGAGTGCGGAAAGGGCCAAGAGATCGGAACTGTCGGACAACGGGCGGGCCAGGCTCACCGAGCTGACTGCGGCCGAAGAATCACTCGTCGCGCAACTGGCGGAGAGGGACCGCGCCTACGCGCAGTCGATTGCAATCTTCCGGCGCGGTGTGACCGATATTGCTTCAACGCCTGAAGGGCTGAAAGCGCTGGCGCGTTTCAACAGCGGCGACGAAGCCGGCGCGCTGGCGATTCTCGACAAGCTGGCCGCGTCCAACGATGCCGCTCGCGCCAAGCGCGACGCTATCGAAAGCGCTGTGGAAAAGCGGCGAATCGCGATGCTCGCCTTCGAGGCTCAATGGCGGGGAAAACTGAGCACGGCCGACGTAATAGCGCGCTTTGAGGCAGTCGTCGCTCTCGATTCAAACGTCTCGACGGACTGGTCGGTGCTGGGGAGCCTTTACGCGCAGGCAAACCGTCTGCCGGATGGTCTGCACGCAGCTCGCGAGGCTCAGCGCTTAGCCCAGGACGATTCCGAACGTTTGATGGCGCTAGATCTTTTGGCGAACAGCTTGTTGCTGCACGGCGATATAGCGGAAGAAGGCAAGGTCTTGGATGAGGCGGTGGCGATCGCTCGTCGTCGGGCCGGGGCCAATCCGGCGGACGTCCAAGCACAGGTAGGTTTGGCGATAAGCCTCGGGAATCTGGGATCGTACATGCGCGAGCAAGGGCATGCAGCCGATGCAGGGCTAAAGATCGGCGAGGCGCTGCAGATAGCTGGGAGTTTATTACAAGCGCATCCGAAGTACGACCTTTTCTCTCAATTGTCGGAATTGGGACTGGCAGGTGGCGAACTATACAGGACGCTGGGTCATTATGCTGAGGCTCGCAACATTTACGAATTGTTCTTAACCGCGCATCGGGCACTGATCACGACCGATCCAAGCAATGGTATCGCGGTGCTTCAGTTCGAACGAACTTTGTTGGACTCGTCACGGACGGTAAAGCTGCAAGGTGATTTGGCGGCCGCCAAGAGCGTTGCAGAGGAAGCACTTTCCATTGCTCGTCGGCAACTGCAGACCGAGCCCGGAAACATGCTCAAGCAATTGATTGTCACCCAAGCGCTTGAAATATTGTCTGATATCGAGCTGTCCCGAGGGAAGCTTACGGACGCACGAAAGGACGCGGACGAGGCCGTGGCGATCTTCGGCCCGACCGCAAAATCCAATTCGGGCAACCTCATGGTCCAGGCTCAAATGGCGGATCTGGAATACTACCGCGGCAGGGTAATGCTCGCACAAGGCGATATCGCCGACGCCCTCGACGACTTCCGGCGAGCTGCCGCGACCATGCAGCAGTTGATTGAGTCCGGTCCGGGTACTGGCGATTTCGTCAGCGAGTTTATTCAGATTCTGACCGATTTTGCCAAAGCAACAGCCGCGAAAGGTGATCTCGTCGGTGCCCGCACGAGCTATCAGCAGGCTCTCAAGGTGGCCCAGAAACTAATCGCGGTCGATCCAGCCAATATCGAATGGCAGCGGAATCAGTGGATCGCGCTCGACGGGCTCGCGCGCCTGACTGATTCGGGTGTCACCTGGAAGCAGGTGATCGCCTTGATGGAGCCTTTCGAGGCCAAGGGCATGCTGAGCGCCGAGGATCGCACCATGCTCGACGCATCTCGCAAGCAGGAGGAAGTCCGCCCATGACCGCCCCGCATGTGTATATCGCCTATAAGCGCGAGGACGAGTTGCGCGTCGCCCGGCTTGTCCAAGCGCTCGAAAAGTCCGGTGTTAACGTCTGGTGGGACCGCGAACTTCCTGGCGGCGAAAGCTGGCCCGAGAATCTGGAACAGCGTGTCGAAACCGCCGGCTGTGTGGTGGTGTTGTGGACCCACGCCAGCACCGGACCGGAGAATCGGTACGTTCGCGACGAGGCTTCGAGGGGGCTTACCCACAATGTTTTGGTGCCCGTCCTCCTCGATCGTGTGAGAATTCCACTGGGATTCGGCGACATACAGGCGATCGATCTATCGCACTGGAAAGGTGATCCTAATGACCCATTTCTTCAAGATTTGGTCAAGTCGATCGAGGCCAAACTGAATGGTCAACCGGTACCCAAGCCATCCGGCCCGACAGCGCGTATTCGTCGCCGCCTGATCTACAGTGCATTCTCAACCGCCGGATTAGCAGCGATAGCAACCTTCTCCTTCAACACCTTCGGCGTCGCCTCCAAGGTCTGCACCATGCCCGGCCTGCAACCCAGCCTTTCGGACGGTTGCGGCGAGATCGGCATCGGCAATCGGCCAAACCATGACGAGCGCATGGCCTGGGAACAGCTGCCCAAAGCAAACTGCCAGTCACTCAGAACCTTCGTTCAGACCTTTCCCCGCGGCGCTTATCGTCAAGAAGCCGCCGACCTGATCACGGCCAAACGGACGTGGATCGAGGAGAAATGGACGCTGGCAACTCACTCGCTGAGGCTGTATCAACCCGGCAATCTCACTCCGGCGCCATCGCGCGGAGAAGCACAGGCTCGCGCTATCGCCACGTCGCAGAAAAGCGCCGAGATATTGTGCAGGGGATTTGGTTCAGGAACGCTGTTCCATTACGTCTCCGCCATGCCGCGCGTGGAGAGTTGGTCCTGCGAGGCGACCGGTGAAGGCACGGTTTGCGGCTTTGACGGCACTGCCGAGTGCGGTTTGGCGCAACGAACGCAAGTTGAGCGCGAAAGCTGCGGAGCCTAACGGTGAAGCATCGGATCCTTGGCGTGGTGACAGCGCTTTTCTTGGCGGTCGCGGCGGCTCCCTCCCCGGCCGCTACACTGGTGACGGCTGTCGCGACATCGAGTGATGCTGCTGCTGAGATAACTGCAGCACTGTATAACGCTTCAGCGACGCAATCCGCGTTGGCAAGGACATACGATGTCGAGCTGCGCGCAGAGCAGGCGCACATCGCTTCGATGACGCGGGAGGTGCGTGCGGGACGCCGGCAAATCGCAGAACTGGCCGCCGCACAGAACCGACTCGTTGCGGCACTCGCCGAACGGGACCACGCATATGCGTTAGCGATTGCAGTCTTCCGCAACTCGGTAACGGATATCGCCAGTACGCCCGAAGGTGCCCAAGCTCTCGAAAAATACAATTCCGGTCAGGAAGTCGAAGCGTTGGAGATTCTCGATAGGCTTCGGGCCGCAGATCACAACGCGATGGCCGCTGCGGACAGAGCTCGCGAGAATTTCACCAGCGCAGAACAAGCGCGTAGAATTGCGATGCTGGCCTATGAATCCTACCTTCGGCAAAAAATTGATATCTCGAATATCATCGATAGGTATGAGGAAATAGTCGCGCTTGACCCTAGAAATTATCACGACTGGATAATTTTGGCCGATTTGTATTTTGGCGACAATGACAAGGTATTGTTCGCATTGCATTCCGCCGTTAACAACGCGACAACGCAGTGCGACAAAATTGACGCATGGATGGAGGTAGCACTGCAGCTCTCTCTTATCGGCAATCGCGACGATGAGGAGGTCATCAGAAACGATATATTGAAATACCATTTAGAAGAACTGAAGAAATACCCTAATGATAGAGACAAGGTGTACGCGTACACCCATGCAGTTTCTGGACTCGTAGATAATTTAGTTGAAGACGGCAATTATTTGGATGCCATAAAGCGACAAAATGAGATCATTTCTGACGATACTCACGTATTTGTGTTGGAGAAATCGTCATATTCCCGTCGAAATATAGCCTTTGATTGGGAGCGATTAGGATACATCGCCTATTTAAGTCATGATACCGACCTTGCAATTGTTTCTTATCGTCGCGCGCTCCCGCTTTTCGAAGCTCTAACAAAGGAATCTCCGGAAGATATCGGCTATCAAATAAATGGTACCCGTAACGATCCAAACAGTGGGTGGGCCGCGACTGAACATGCCCAGCTCGACAAAGGATATGTATTAAATTTTGGCTTCAGCTCGTGCTCGTTCGTGTCCTCAAAATACAACCCGGATTCCCTAAAGACCAGATATGAGAACTATGTGGATGTGCTCACGAAATACGCCCGCGTCTTGCGAGAGGCTCACCGAGATTCCGAGTATCACTTGGTCGACGCCAGAATATTGATTGTTTCTCAGGTACTTGCAGCGATGCCAAATGAACACCGCCAAATAGAAGGCGCTGCCAAGCCTTAGCGGGCGGCATCGGTATAATTGTCGACCATGAAAGCGTCTGTATCTACCGCTTCTCATCAACACATAAGACGATCGCATTGGTCGGCGGCGAGAGATAAAGGTCGGCAATACCCCTGACGGGACAACGGCCGGCTGCGGCTAAACCAGGCTGCAACGTTGTACGAGCTAGCGTTCCCGCGCGAGCCTCGAGCTTGCACAGCCCCATGAACACCGGGGTCATTGGTCTAACGTTCGTCCGCTGAACGGCTTGCTTGGCGCACCATCGATCATCAGCTTCAGATAGAAGTCGCGATTGGGCAGGTTCGTCAGGTCCATCGTCTCGAAGGTGGGCTGGAATTCCGCCGCCATCACATCTGCGTCCTCCGGCCCCACCCGAAACGATATGAGCGTGCCAGCGTTCCCGAGCACGGCGTGGCGAACCTCTGGGTCAAGCTGGTGCAGGTACTGGTGAGCCAAGGTGAGCGAGACGCCGTATTTGCGCAGTTCCGGCAGCATGTTCACGAACGAGAGCGTCGTGAAGGTCTGAAACTCGTCGATGTAGACATGGAATGTGCGGCGGGATTCGGGCGGGTCTTCGGCACGGCTCAGCGCCGCCAGTCCGATGGTCGCGGCGATAAGCCCGCCAAGGACGCTCGCGCTGTCCTCTCCCAGCCGGCCCTTCGCGAGGTTCACGAGAAGCACCCCACCCTGATCCATAAGGCGTCGGAAGCTGATGGGTTGCTCGGGCGACACGAGCGCCCGGTACAGGCGCGGATCGGTAAGGAGGGCGCCAAGCTTGTTCTGGATCGGCGCCACGATTTCGGCACGGTAGCGGTCGGGATATGCGGCGAACTCATCGGACCAGAATCTGAGCACCACCGAATTCTTGATGCCGGCCACGACCTGCTTTCGATACGCGTCGTCTCGGTAGAGGCGGAGGATGTCGGGGAGGGTCGATCCTTCGCGTTCCAAAAGCGCATACAGGCTGTTGCGCAGCACATGCTCCATGCGAACGCCCCAGGCGTCGGGCCAGAGCTTTTTGAGGGCCTCAAGCAAGCCTGAGGCCGCGAGCGGAATCTTCTCGGCTGCCACCCGACGAAGCGGGTTATATCCAAGCGGCTGGTTCGGGTTGGCGGCGTCGAGGTACAAGGTGTCAGGACGAGACCCGACTTCCTGCTTAATCCGCTCTGCGAGATCGCCGTGCGGGTCAATAAGCGCGAAGCCGCGGCCCGCAGCCAGGTCCTGGCGTGCGAGATGTTCGATCATGGTCGATTTGCCGACGCCGGTCTTGCCGATCAGATAGATGTGCGAAAACCGATCGGCCTGTCGGATGCCGAAGGGCACGAAGCTCCGGCGGAAGTTCGTCGTACCCAGATATGAAACTTTCCGGTTTTCGTCACTCATACTGAAAGTGTGCCGGGGCCGCCCCCGTCATGCACGGCGTCCATTCATGCGCCGGTACATACTGAGCGATCAGCAATCAGGGCGTGGCGGGACATGGAGCTGTCCGATACGGTGCGGCGGCCTCTCGGCTCGCTTCGGCGATGAAAAAACAGACCCAATGGGTCTGTTGTAGTTTAGGCTCGTGATCCGCCCCGCGTCCGTGTTTCATCTTTTGCGGGCTGGTGTGCTTTTCGGGCTTTCGATGTTCTTGGGCGCGGCTTCGGTTGCCGCCCATGCAAGCCATGCTGGCCGCGAGTATCACACGAGGTGCGCTTGAGCCGCTTTTTAGGTCAGTGAACAGGAAGGCCATGTACTTGGGTTGGCACTTCACGGTTGCTCGGCCGAGCAGTATCCATGGTCGCAGGTTCTGGAAATTTGCAACGGCGCCATTTTATGCGCGGGCGGATATTTGGACGCCTTGCAGCCGTACATTCCTTTACGTCTGCTTACCCTCCCGGCGGTCGCGGTTTCGACCTCAAGATCAGCCGGGTGCATCGTGCAGAAGATCATCGAACAGTTGGGACGCACCTAATCGGTAATGGGTGAGGATAAGCGCGATGGCGGAAAATAATGCCATGCCGCGTTTTTCGCTTTCCCACGGCTTGCGTGCTTTCGGCAGCTTGTGGCGAAAGATTTCAAATTGCCGTGCGATCGCGTCGGCAATCTCGTGGCGCGTTCGGGCGCCGACCGTCACGAAACAGGCCTGGATTTGCGCCTTGGTGTATACGTACACGTCGATGCTGCGGCTGGCGGCGACGCTCGCCATACTGCGGTACAGGAGGGTTAGCCGCTGACGGCGTTGCGATAGACCGTGACCAAATTCTTCGAGAATGAGGCATTCTGGCGTGAACCGGTCGAGGAGCTTTTCGAGCTTGCCCAGGCATGTAGTGCTCTTGTTGTTGCGAGCCGTCACCGCGCCCCAGTCATGCGGCGCGAACGGGCCTTCGAACAGAACATAGCCGAATCCATGCGAGGTCGCGTGAAGCGCGAGAACCAGCGGGTTCTTCGGCGTCATGCTCCCCTTCCGGTTACCAGCGCCCGCTTGGACATTGAGGCCAAATGCCGCTTCTTCTTTTCCGAAACGAGGTCATTCATATGGCGCAGCTTCTTATCAAGCACGGCAGCACGCCTCATCACGGCATCCTCGATCTCTGCATAGAGCGTCGAGAAAAGGACGCGCGGCTGAACGCCGAAGATGACCTGAAGGCCGAGTGCGAGCTCAAGAGTGGGCGACGAACCTTCAAGTTCGAGCCTGGAGACAGTCGACTGCGAAACATTGAGCAGCCCGGCAATTTCCTCTTGGGTCAGCGCCGATCCCTTTCTGTTTGATTGCACGGTTTGCGAGTGTGTCATGACAGGGTGGATTAGATTACGGCAGCTAATGTGTGCCGAGTTTTCATAATTGCGTACGTCAGCCCGGTAGCGGAGGCGTCACTTTATGCGCCGCGTGCATTTTTTGCGCTTCGCGCAACAAATCCACGCGCTGTTGCATTTGTCGAATCCGTGGCGTCGGCCGATAGTCCATGTCTCGTCGCAAGTGCAGCGATGGCCGGTCGCGCGGTGTTCGGGATCACATAGACGCCGTTCGATTTCACGGTCGGCAACCGCAGCTTTGTCCGCACGATCGAGCCTACCGCTTTCGGTGTGAAAGAATTCTCAAAACTTCCTGAATTTTTTCTGGAGACCCGGCGTGCGATGTCGGCAACGGCAATGTGCGCCGTTGGTGATACAGCCGCTGCCTCCGTTATCGCCGCGAGCACCGCGATGTCCGGTATAGAGGCGCGCTCGCTTGAAACGCGCGCCTCCTCGGCCACGAGCTCCGCGGCGATCCGGTCGCGCAAATCTCCGTCGTCAATGAGTGACAGCAGCGGCAGAGTGATTTGATTGGCACGGGGCGATACGCCGGCAATTAAGCGGTTCGGATCGATACCGACGGTGTGCCGGGCCGCAAAGCGCCAGGCGAGCAGCTGGTTGCGCAGTGCCTGGGCGTCGGTCTTCATCGCGTCGGGCAGGTATATGGAAATGTCGGGCCGGAGGGGGCGCCCGCCCGTGTTCTCGGTGAGGAAGCGGCTTTCAAGGGCTCGATCTGCGAAGCTCTCGCGCATCCCGACGATCTTTGGGCCGAAAACCTTGAACGCGCGTGGATTGAGTTCCCTGTTGCGGTTGGTCATGGTGCGAAGCACCGGCAGGCCTTTCATGTTCCCATTGTTGAGGATCTTGGAAAGGTCTGCAGTCGCGTCGGAGAAGCGAAGATCCGCTTCGTCGAGGATCAGCGTTCCGCCAAACTCGTCGAGGATATGGAAGATCGGAGAGACGGTCGACGCCCCGGACGCGAAGAACGGCTTGTATGAAATAGACCCGATGGCGAGCAGCGCGCGGGTTTTTCCGGTGCCGAAATCGCCCCTGAACCGCAGATATGGAAGCTCGTTGAAGGCGTCATGCACCCACGTCAGCAGGACATAGTGGGCGGCAATGTCTTCGTAGAGGGGCGAGAGATCGACGTAGTGGTGAATGAAGGCGCGAACCTGTTCGAGAAGCTCCGCCTTGTCGTCAAAGGTCCCTACCTCGGACGGCAGCAGCACGCAGCCTGACGTGAACAGGTTGTTGGTGGGCGCATAGGACACCAGCCGTTCGCCGGTCGACAGATCGACCTGGGTTTCGATCGATACCTTTCCGGACGGACGGCAAACGGCAAGCGACGTGATGGCCAGATCGGCGTCGTACAGCAGTTCGATCATCGTGCCGTCTGCGCAGAGGCGCGAAATCGTCGGTGTCGGCACGGGCGTGTCGGTATTCATGCCCCAAGCATGCGGGTAGCGACGCTTCGCTCCTAGGCGTCAGAATATGCGCATATTCGTAGAGTGACGCCGTGGCATTGGTGGCGCTCAGGCCCACAATCTGGGGATAACCGATTCGCGCGAACCCGATTCAAGGCGTAGGATTCGGTCGACTCCCTACTATGCCCCCCTCCCCCCACGCATTGATCAAATCACTGGCTGGCAATGCTGCCGCCAGATCGACGTGTGTTCGCTCCCGGGACTTAGGGACTTCAGGGACGTCGCCCATGCCATATGAAATATTTCCTCTACTGCCGAAAATCGACCGAGGATGAAGATCGGCAGGTGATGTCGATCGATTCCCAGCGAACCACTATGGAGCGATTTGCCGGTGATCGCACCGACATCGAGATTGTCGAAATTCTCGAGGAATCGAGAAGCGCGAAATCGCCGGGCCGCCCGGTGTTCGCTGCGATGCTGGACCGGATTGAGCGAGGGGAAGCCGCGGGCATCATCGCGTGGGCACCCGACCGCCTTGCGCGCAATTCGATCGATGGCGGCCAGATTATCTACCTGCTCGATCAGGGCATCCTTCATGACCTGAAATTCTCGACGTACACGTTCGAGAACAATTCTCAGGGCAAATTCATGCTCCAGATCATGTTCGGGCAGTCAAAATATTATAGCGACGCGCTCTCTGAGAATGTGAAGCGTGGCAATCAAACCAAGCTCGAAATGGGCTGGCGACCAAACCAAGTGCCGATCGGGTACAAGAACTGCCCTGACACGAAGACGGTCATCCCCCACCCCGACCATTTCCCCTTGGTTCGGCGGATTTTCGACCTGTTGCTCGCTGGCACGCATTCTCCCTACGATCTCTATCTGATGGCGCGAGACGATTGGGGATTTCTAACGCCACGGAAGAAAAAGAGCGGCGGACGACCGCTCGCGCTCTCAACCCTCTATCGCATGCTCGGCAACCGATTTTACTGCGGCGAGATCCCGTGGGGTGATCGCATATATGATGGCAGGCACCCGCCCGTCGTTACCAAGGCGGAGTTCGACCGGGTGCAGCTCCTACTAAACCGTGATCGTCAACCGCGCTCCTCTCGGCATATTTTCCCTTACACCGGCCTCATTCGCTGCGGATCGTGCGGGAGCAGCATCACCGCCGAGCACAAAGTGAACCGCTATGGCCATCGCTACATCTATTATCACTGCACGAACAAGAAGGGCGCGCCATCGCGTTGTCCTGAGCGATCGATCGAGCAGAAGGCCTTGGAGGGTCAACTGGTCGACTTCCTTGCCTCTCTTGCGATCGACCCAGATATCGAGGCCTGGGTGCGAACAGAACTTGAGCAGGACGCTGGCCACGAGGAGGAGGTAGCAGCTGCGCTGCAACGTTCCCGCGATGCCGCCGCCATCGAGATTGCGACCCAGCTACGGGAATTGACCGCCCTACGCCTGCGCCGTTTGATGACCGACGAGGAGTTCGTGAATGAGCGTCAACGCCTGGAAGGCGAACGCTCAACGCTCGCAAAATCCGTGGGCGCCTTCGCTGCTCGTATTCGGATCGAACTTTTTGAAGAGGTGATTTTGTTCAGCAAAATGGCCGTGGAATGGTTTCTGCGGGCCGATGACAAGGCAAAGTCCCTGTTGCTCAAAATGACCGGATCGAACCTTTTTCTGACGGAGAAAATAGTAAGGTTTCAGGCCATGAAACCCTTCCGAAGTTCGCTTATTTTCGGACCAATTCCTAATCTGCTGGGAGTCGTAGAGGACGTTCGAACTTTTGATGGCCAAAACCGCGCTGAGGCTGTTGAATTTCTCAAGGACATCACGGATTTCTCTCGTAACCCCAAGGTGGACGTGCTCGTCGCCGAGCTCATGGCGTTACGGAAACAGTTTGAAGCCATTCGTTTGGAGGAGGCCGCATGATGATGCGGTACAGATTGGCGGGATTGTTTACGATCTCTCTGGCGTCCTCACGCGGAAGGCGCTCGCCTTCAACGCGTTCGTATAAGTCGATGAATTCATCGAGACTTGCTTCAGATATGACCATTGACGCACATTGAATCATGGCGCGCGCCAGGCGCCAAGGAAACGTCCCTGAAGTCCCTAAGTCCTGCCTATCGACAACCGTCAGTGCGGTTGATTAAGGGGGACCACTTCCGACACACCTTCAGGTGCTGAATCAGCGAAACGATCGGCCAAGCTTCGAAACGCCGTATGCGCGCATCGCTTTGCCCACCGCTCAATCCTTGAATCCAGCTCACCGATTGCATCCACGCCGCGAATAAGGATCTGGATGCACCACGCCAACAGACACAGGCTAGGGCGTAGCAGCTTGAATAGGAACAGCCAGACCGATGCAGCAACTAAATAGCTAGAAAAAATGTCGAGCCATGAATACCGCGGGATTGATAGATACTGTTCCGTAACTGCGACCGTCAGGTGAGCGCAGTGGAAAAAAGTGCCTAAAGCAGATATAATTATCAGATGTTGAGGTGTCTTCTTCATGAAAGCCTCCGATGGGCTTTTATGGGTAACACCCCGCATTGGCTGCGAGCTTAAATTCGCCGCTAGGCCTCCAGATTCGCATTCCGCGCGGATCTGGAGGTTTTCTTTTGGCAAACAGATATCGGCGCCAGAGCGGGTCGGCGGCGGCTCTACCGGCTACCCGGGAGCGAGAGAACGGGCCCTGCCCGCATCAAATACCCAAAACCCCTGGGCGCCAGGGTGCACGGAACCGTGTTTTCTACACAGCACCGGAAGCATCTATACCCGAAATTTGAGCGAAACGAAAGTGGGCAGCCGTCAGCGAATTCGCATAAAATGACGCCCTGCGTGGTTGGGTGGCTATCGCGATCGCGAGGGTTGTTACCGAGAAATTCTGACTGGGATGTCGCAGTTGATTTGGCATTTCTACCCACCAACGCCGACGCGTCCTATGCGTTGCCGAACCTTCGCCCAACCCGAGCGGTGGCAAGGCGTCACTTTATGCGCTCCATGCATATTTGCTGGGAGTAGTAGAGGAAGTTCGCACCTCTCCACCTGAGTGGATGGAAGCGGCGCAAGAATTCCTACTCGACATCACGACCGCGGCCGACGCTCTGAACGGCGGCGAGCTGCTGGCGGAGTTGAGGGCTCTACAGGCAACGTGTGAGACGTTTGCGCCGGTGGAGATGACAGAATCAGTCGGTATATCGCGACGAGGCGGTTAGCGAACTCCAGGGGTCTTCGCAGATTTTCGTGACGCAGGCGGAAGGAAAAGGTAGCGTGCGATAGTTATAGCGATTGGGGCTTGTGAAATGGCACCATGGATGAACGGCAAAGCCCTGTTAGCGATCGCTTTGTGCGCCAGCGCCACTTTGTTGGGGCTGGTTCTTGTAGGTAGTTCTGCCCCGGCAATCGCTCAAACTGGCTATGACTGTCCCATGCAGCCATTCGGCGATAGCGCCTCGTCGCAAATGCCTGACCGGCCAGGCTGGTGTATGGAAGGCTGGGTGGCGCGCGAAAAGTGTGATGCCCTTAACGGTGAATTCCTTTCGGGCAATGACGCAGGCACATACGGGACATGCCACTTTCCGATAACCAGTGGGCAACCGCGAAGGAGCTCGCCTCCACAAGATTCGCCGAGTTCAGAGCAGCAGTATACGCCGCCACCAGTATATACTCCGCCAGCGCCAGTATATACGCCACCGCGAGCAACGCCTCCGCCGCCTCCAGCACCTACGCTCCGAATAGAGCGGAATAGTTCCGCGTCAATCGAGTGGACAGTCTGCAACAAATCAGACATAAAAATACATGTTGCGGCTTATTATGTTGATGTAAATAACTCAAGATGGAAAAGTCAGGGATGGTGGACTGTGGAGAGCGGACAATGTGATGCACTTTTTGATAGCAATAACAGTATTGCCTATGTTTATGCGGAGAGCGATGGAAGAAAGTGGATCTGGACAGGGGACACAAGGGAATGCGTTTCTAATCCCGGCCCATTTGAGATTTATGACGATCAAATGTCTAGCTCAAGATGTCCGGATAATGTAAGGAAATTTTCGAAATGGGAAGCACAAAGTTCCACTAAAGCGACGTATAACTTCAATCCATAGCGAATCCTTGGGCCTACATCATCAATTCGTCGAGGTGACTGGCCAGCATCCGAGCCGTTCTGCCAAGGCGGCACTTTATGCACCTGATGCATATTTGCTGGGAGTCGTGGAGGAAGTTCGAACTTTTTCACCTGACGTGATCGCCGAGGCCGAACGCTTCCTTCACGGCATCACCGAAGCAGCTGGCGCACCGAATGCGACCGAATTGCTCGCGGGCCTCAGGACGCTTCGAGAGCAGTTTGAGCCTGCTCGTTTGGAGGAGGCCGCATGATGAGGCGGTACAGGTTGACCAGGTTGTTCGCGATCTCCCGAGCTTCCTCGCGCGGAAGGCGCTCACCTTCGGCGCGCTCGTATATGTCGATGAATTCGTCGAGGCTGGCTTCGGATAAGGCCATGATGCCGTTCATTCTCTCGCTTCAAGCCAAGCTCGGCACGGCGTCACTTTATTCGTGGTTGACGCCGATGATCGCGTGCGTCGGTGCCCGAACACGTCCCTAACGTCCCCAAGTCCCTGCGCACATGCAACGACGCATAAAGTGACGTCGTGTCGGCTTCCGCCGCCTGCTTCACACTGATTCCAGACCCTCCCGCGCACTCTGGAGCGCCGCGATCGTGCGGCTCTCCCGCCTTGCGCAGGAGGAAGATATGACTGCTGAAGTTCTTTCACACTCTCGGTTCGACGTATATCGCGCCGTCACTGACAGCATCATCGCCGCCATCGAAGCCGGGGCCGGTGAGTTCGTCATGCCCTGGCACGACGACGGTGTTGCCATCGCCAAGCCCCAGAACGCGCTGACCCAGATGGAATATCACGGCATCAATGTTCTGGCCCTTTGGGCCCAGGCAGATCTGAGCGGGTATCGAAGCGGATATTGGGCTTCGTACAGGCAATGGCAGCACGCGGGCGCACAGGTGGTAAAGGGCGCCGAGGGCTCAACAATTGTCTTCTTCAAGAGGATCGAAGGCGAGCCTGCTGAAGGCGAACCAACGTCGGTACGACTTGTTGCCCGCGCCTCGCGAGTCTTCAACGCTGATCAGGTCGCAGGCTGGCAGCCGCCGGCTCCTTCCAGATCATATGGGGATGCCCAAACCACGGAATCGGTCGAGACGTTCATCGCCGCGACCAAGGCACTGGTCCATCGCGGCGGAAGCATCGCCTGCTATCACATCACGGACGACTATATTGAAATGCCCGAACGCTCTCGGTTCATTGGGTCGACAACGATCTCCGCGACAGAAGCGTACAGCGCCACGTTACTTCATGAGCTTGTTCATTGGGCAGGCGCCCGGCATCGACTTGCGCGTTTTGGCGAGGGACTTTCGAAGGATGAGGTCCCCGCAGAAGAGTTGGTGGCGGAAATCGGCGCCGCATTCTTGTGCGCCGACCTGGGGGTGAGCAACCAGCCGCGACCCGACCATGCCGCCTATGTCGCGCACTGGCTGCAGCTACTTAAGAATGACGCGCGCGCGATTTTCACTGCCTCCCGGCTCGCAAATCAGGCGGCCACCTATTTGCACGAAATGGCGTCCACAAGCGATTGGTGACCTCACACAGCCTCCCCAAAGGGAGGCTGTTCTTCTCAGAGGTGTCCATTTGCGTCACCGCGAGCGGTACGAGGAGCTCGAAGTCCCCCCACGTCAGCCAGCCGCTACTTTGAACGTGCTCATCCAGCAGTGCTTGCGGCTCGGTCCCAAGGCCTTGATGCAGGGATCTTTGGGGCCGCGCTGGAACTCCAGTTACCGGGGCTTCCTGCAACGCGAATGCTGCCGACTACCGAAGGCGGCTAGACAATGACCGAAACTTACGCTTGAGCTTGGCTCCGATGTTTGAGGCTCTGCGAGCACCAGCTACGAGTCTCGGCTGAACACGCCGCCGGGAACGCCGCGAGACGACCTTGGTTAGGCGCGGAAAACCGCGGTTCAACCAAACTCGACCAAGCGAGGGGACCGACGCGTTAAGCTACAGCGATATGTTGATCTACTTAAACCGATGAAAGCGGAAACCCTCCGCGTGCTGCCCCATCAGGCGAGGCGCCGCCTTAGTCCGCGGCCCTCCTCCGCAACCCATATCGCTAAGCACTTGTACTGCTGCAATAAAACGAGCGTATCGAAGCGTCATGTCAATAACTCACTCACAAGTCGGGTTTCTCAATAACACGAATCCATCCCGCGCAGCAACAACGAGGTCGCCCGCCATGCGATGCACCAAGAACCCCGGCGGGAAGGAATGTTCTGCGTCCCAACCAGTCGCGTCTGTGACAGACCATGCCTTGCCGTCTATAATGGCCTCGCTTTCGAAAGCCCCGAAGGCTCGGGCGGTACGTACTACGGCCGACCATCCTTTTTCCCAGGGCAATTGCCAATCTGCTTCGCTCGCCTTCCAGTATGTTCCGCCAGGGCCCTGATCCGCTGCATTCTTCCAGAGATCGTCAAAATTCCTGAGCGCCGTGGGCAGGATTTCAACCGCCTTCATTTGCAATTTCGCGCAAAGCGAGTCTAAAGCTTCCAATTCAGTAACAGGCACCGCGCTTTGAACGAGGATAGCTCCTCTATCCATTTCTTCAGTAACCTTATGAAGCGTCAATCCTGAGTACTCTGGGTGATGAAGTATAAGCCAAGGGATGGGGAACGGGCCACGGCCCTGCGGCAAAAGGGTTGGATGCAAGTTTACCATTCTTAAGCCTTCAATTACGGGAATCTTGAATGGAAAACCCATCACCAACACAACATCACAGCCGGCGCTACGTAAGCCTTCCAATATCGAAACGCCGACCGGGCCATACGCAATCGGTGAACCCTCGCGCTCGGCGAGGCCCACCAGCTGACCATTCCGATTAATAAACTTTCCATCAACGTCGAAGGTCTGCACGTGAACCAGGTTGTGTCCGTCACCTAGAATTGCGTCTAGCGCTTCCACAAAGAAGTCAAATCCGAAATAAGCTATTTTCATGACTATATTTCTTTCAAATAAAACATCACGCTAATAGCGTCTATGTTGCCGTAAAATGAATCAAGTTCTCTCGACAGATAAGCATTCACATCAGCATCATACTTCAGAGAGTCAAACATTTCAAAGGACTCCCCTTCGTATAATCGAGCTATCACATGACTCCAAGATTCCGGTATGTTGTAAAATGAAGGCGCGGTGGATAATACCGCGATTGCGAAGGTCCTGCCGTTCTTTGCATTGTTCACGATCTCTGAGCCAAAGCAGTCCTTACCTACAAAAGGTACGGCTGCCATATACCTCATACACAATGCTGTTGGCGTAAAGCGCGTAAGCACATGAGTGCAGCCCAGAAGGTGGACGCGCGAATCCCGCATATCTCGCACGGCACGACAGAACGAATCGTGTTTTGGACCTGGCGTTCCCAAATGCTCTGCGATGCACGACAGGGCCGCTCGAACACAAGTAGTTGTCACTGCTCGATTGGCCACCAGTGGAATACGGCACCACTCTTCGGAATGACCCAACCATCGTGTTTAATGAGGTGGGTGCCGGGCGGATCCTCGTTGATAGCCGGATTCCCGTGTGCTGCTGTTATAATTTCGTACGCCTCCGCTTCGATCTTTCCCGCTAGGGCGCCATCCCGCACGAACTTAATCGTCAACCCTTTAGTCAAGCATTCCGCAAGACCAAAAACTATATCGGATTTTGGCACAGCGTACTGGAAGGCGTATTCTAGATGGACCGGCTGCGATAAATCGTGGGTCTGTGGAACGCGGCAGAACAACAGCGTTGGATCGCCCGGCACCGGTGTGGGCGCAGTATTTACGCCAGCTATTCGTAGAAATAGAAATGCATATGTGGCATCGACCGCTTCGTCGCCAAAGCGCTCTCGCAATTCCGCGTCCGGCACGTGAAAAAATAACTCACTAGTTTCGTACAATGCATCTACGGCAGATTGATCTCTCACGAATGCCATTTGATCGTCGGAGGTCTTAAGAGTGAATACTCTAAATAGAAGATCCCTGCTAGCGAGCGTTTTACTATAGGAGAATTGAACTCGCATTGTGAGAAACTCATCATGCTTATTTGGCATAAGTATATACTCTATCGTTTCTCCGTAAACGAACCCCTTTTGTCCCTTAACTCGAATCAATCCTAACACGTCCTTTATCAGATCGATCGGGCCAGATTGATAAATCTTTTCAAGCCTACTCCTCGAGTACCTATTCTCAATGGCGCCAAAGAACACAGCAGATGTGACGCCGAGGACCATACTCATAATTCCCTGCGCGATGAACGCGAGCCCAGCGGGGCTGAGAGCAATGGAACCTACCTTCGAGATATCGTAGTTTGCGGTTGCGAACAGCCACAGGATGAAAGCAGCGCAGACAGCCGACAGCGCCGCCTTCAAAATTCTTTTATGGCGGTCACTAAAGCGGCCAGGATCGTCAATGCCAATTTCAAGATCCGTCATGCGCGTCACCCGACGGGATGAACGATCGGAAACCGACCTTCCGGTCATCTTCGGCATGGCATGTCCCTCCACTCCTTTATCAGGGCACCTTTGTGGGCCGGCAGGGCTTAGGCAATTTTAAGACAACGGCTCTCAATTGACGAAGCCTCTCTCAGGTGGCTACCATACGACCATACAACTATAATCTCTTGGGTGTTCGTACCATAACTTCGGGTTGGCCATTTTCCCAGTTCAAAGTTTGAGATGGAATTCTTCGTGTGGCTGTCGCCGAAAGCGCTCAAGGAACTTGGTCGTATTTGCCCAGCAATCAGCCCTTAGGGAGCCCCGATTTTTTGTGTCGTGAGCCGCTGATTTGGGCCTCAGGCGGAATTGCTGCGCCGCTCCCCTGCCTGTTGATTGCGAACGCGAGACTTAGAGACCTTCACATCGGCAACGGATTTGATAAGGAGGGCCCGAGTCGATAGGTCAGCCTGACCGACCCGAGAGCCAGAAAAGAGCCACGGACGGACGGAAAAGACGCTAAGCTATTGATTTGCGGGTATAGCACAATGGTAGTGCAGCAGCCTTCCAAGCCTCAGCCACGACGACGAGGAATCCAGGCCCGAGGCTATTGATCATGGGCTTGCCGAAATCATGCTATTTCAGCGTGAACAAGATATTGCTCCCACAATAGCATAAGCGCTCGCCGACGCTCGAACCGGTCGGAGCGCTGATATGCCCGCACCACATCAGAATCGACGACATGTCCGAGCGCGCTTTCCTTCACCTCAAAGGGCGTATCGGTCTTCTCTTCGACCCACGTACGAAATGTTGCGCGAAAACCGTGGGGCCGTGCCGTCAGACTTTGTCGTTTCATAATGGCGGCCATACCGGCGTCAGAAAGCGGTTTTCCTCCCATCGAAGGAAACAAATACTCGCCATTGCCCTGGCTGCGAGCCTTGGCGACGATTGCGACAGCTTCTCCGGTCAGGGGGATGCGACGATCTCTGCCGGTCTTGGTGCGGGCCGCCGGCAGGTTCCAGATGTCCGCCTCAAACTCGTCGAAGGTCGCACAGCGCACCTCGCTGGTGCGGGCGACGGTCAGGATGAGAAACCGAAGCGCAAGCGCCGCAATGCCTTCAGACCGGACGAGCGACGCATAGAAGGCGGGAGCATCAGCGTACGGAAGCGACGGAATGTGCTCAGCGGTGTGCCGCTGCTTTCCGAGAAGCGCCCGCGCTTTCATGGGTGCTTGCAGATCGACATTGAGCCCAAGTGCCGCAGCGTGTTTGAGCGTCATGTTGAGGCGATTGAGCGCCTTCCGCGCGGAATCGCTCTTGTCATGCCAAATCGGCCGCAGAACATCGATGAGTTGGTGCTGGTCAACGTCCTCGATGGGGACCTCGCCCAGCTTGGGAATGATATGCACATTGAGGGGTGACATCCACCGACCCGCGTCGCCGTCGCGTTTCAGTTCTGCCTTCTTCGCCTCGAAACATCCGTCGATCGCCTCACGAAGCGTCAGTTTTCGGATTGTCCGTTTTGCTTTCCGACGATCGGCAATCGGATCGCTGCCATCGCGTAAAGATTTTCGCGCGACTGCGGCGCGATCACGCGCCTCTGCTATTGAGACATCGGGCCACCTACCAAGCCCCATCTCGCGACGCGTGCCGCACACCACCAGGCGCAGCGTCCATTTTCCGAAAACCTTATCGCGCTTTACGAGCCATAACCCCTGGCCGTCAGCATGCTTCCCGCGATCGAGGGCTTTGGCGGACATTTGCGTGAGGACGTTGTGGCGCACAGGAACCGAGCTCCAAAGCCTTTTTCAGTCCACCTTTTAGACCACCCTTGATGTTGAGATCAAGTGTTCTGCGATGAGCTGACATGAGAAAGGGATTTTCCACAATGCTTTGAAAATAAGAGAAAATGAGCAGGTATGTGGAGCGATGAGAATGCCGCCCGCTGCCTGCAACCGGCACCATCGTCAAGCCTCGAGCGCATGACCGCTTTCGGAAGTGTCGCGTTCGCTTGGCAGACGCGCCCCAATGGATCAGGAACGGGCGCCGAGCCAGCTCAGATATCTAGCTGTCGGCGGCGAATCTCAGCAAACAGCGAGTTGGCTTCGGCGTCGTCCCCATCGCTGTTGGCGCGCTCGAAAGCAGCGATCAGCTCATCGTCGGATAAATTCTCTGGTTTCACAAGCGCCACTCGAACAATCGGTTGTTCTTTCATCTATACTCAGGGTGACAAGGTTACACAACTGAGGCGGCGCGCGCCCATGTGCATTTTGAGGTGCGGCATGGAGGGGGTGCGGACGCGTCACCGTTGCGGCCTGGGCGGGTCAAGGTCCACGGCGAGCGAGCTCGGCATGGTAAACTCCAACCGTTTGCCGGCTCGCTTCACTACCGCGGTTGCCCGCTAGCCCGCAAACCTGCGATCTCGAATCCTGGCATAAGGCCGCGACCTTATCCGGCGTTCCGACTTGTCGATCGAGCATGAATATCCGCGTTACCGGACCACCGACTTCGCCTGTGTGCGGGGCGAATACTGCAACCTGTCGGGCGTCTGCCAATAATGCCCGATATTGCGCATATTCTTCCGGAAAGCGTTGCCGCTCCGCATCATAGCGATCCAGTTGAGTGGTAATCACATAATCGGCACGACAGGTTCCCAATTTGTCGTGCGCCACTGTCCCGATGTCGATATTCGACCGGGCCTGACGAAGCTTGTCGATGGTGGAATAGCCGATCCTGCCCTTGATGAGCGACATGGCGTCAAGGCAACCCGCGACCCCGACGGGGAACAGGAAAATATTGGGCCGCCTCACTAGATCGAAGGCGAAGTGCTCAAGCAGGACGCTCTTGCCGGGGGGAATATGCGCCTCCGCCCAGCGCGATGCCTGCTGACGCGTGTCGTTCAGCCGCTCCCGGCCCTGCGCGATATCTGTCATCAGCAACGGCCCGCCAGCGGAGATGGCCAGGACCAGCGCGACGGCATTTTTCCAACCTCGCGCCCGATTCAACATGAGCTTGTCGATAAGCCAGACCGCTCCCCAGGCCCCGACGATCGTCAAAATCGGCAAGAGCGGGAGCGCCCAGCGATCCCAAACCGTCCTCTGCGCAAGCAGCATGATCAGGAAACCCGCCGCCGGCGGACCGAGAATGGCCCGTGCCTCCCGATGTCGGGAGGCGAGCACCGACCCGACCAGGGTTAGCGCCAGGCCGGCCAGTCCAAGTCCCTTGCGCAAGGGATTCGCAAGATACCAGCCGAGGTTCCACAAAGGGGAGCCCCCCGTTGCCCCGAGGTGATACGGCCGCACTTCTCCCGCAAGATTGCGCAAGACGGTCGGATAGTCGATCAGCAGGAACGGCGACACAATGACGAGGGTGGCGAGGGCCGCACTTCCGAACAGAAGAAACCGGCGCAGCTCGCGATCCCGCGCCCTGCCATCATTGACGATCCGCATCATCACCGCGCCTGCCATGCCGAGGCCGGCGGCGGCGAAGGGCCACTTCGTCGCCACGGCAAGACCGAGCCACAGGCTGGCCAGCAGCGTGTCGCGCCGCTTTCCCTCGCGCGCGACCTCGAGCGTGGCAAGCAGGCACAGCATAAGGAATATGCTGGCCATGATGTCAGAGCGAATGACCTGCGACCAGAGTATATGAACGGGGTCGATCGCCAGGAACGCCGCCGCGACCAAACCCGTACGGCGATCGAACAGGCGCTCGCCCAACCGGGCGGTCAATGCGACGGTGAGCACGCCGCACAAGGCGATCATCACCCGACCGGGCAGAATGACGAGACCAGGATTGGCCCAGATCGCCTGGACAAAACCGGCTGGCCCGGAGACCGAGCCAGTCAGCCAGTTCACACCGAACACCCCTACGTCGATCAACGCCAAGACATACATGGTGGTGGTCGCCGGATGGCCGAACCAACCCGGATTGAGCGTCGCGCCGCGCAGCATGCGGACCGCGCCGAGTTCGAACATCAGTTCATCCGGGTCGTTCAACGCGGGAAGGCCGAATGAGATTGCGTGCAGCCGCAGCGCTAACGCCACCAGCAATATTGCCATAGTGACACGCCACGACCGAGACTGATCCGTTCGACCCATTGCGGATCAGGCTGTCGCGTTTGCGGGTCTGGGAGCGTTTTCGCCAACGCGTGCAACCTCCGCTCGGGTGGGCCGCAGCGGTGGCAGGACGGAAGGCAGGAGCGGCACATCATGACGAAAGCGCCAACGCCCCGCCCACCCCTGAAGCCGGATGTCACGCCAAACGTCGATAATCGTCAGCAGTGCCAACGAGACCGGGATGGAAAGCGTTGCCAACGGGCGGATGAATGGCCCCAGTTGAACAACATATTCGACGATCACACCGGTGCCGAAAAAGAAAGACTCCTTGGCGAGCGGTGGAAGGGAGTCGATGTTGATGTCGAAGGGAATGCAGACGAGGTATGCCGCCACCAGCGCGTAGCGCCGCAGAAAGCCACGCGCCGGCTCCATGAAAGTGAACAATAGGACGATGATCTCGGTGTAGCCGCTGACTTCAGTCGAAATGACAGCCAAGCCGACGCTCAGGACCAGCATGCGACTGCGCGGGACCACTTCGGGGCGTAGGAAGCAGGCGAATGCCCCGATCATAATGATCGCCTGAGCAGAGTGCATGATGAGCGGGACCAGTGTGTCGATCAGAGTCGTCAGCCTGGAGCCGAGCACGAGCAAGGTGGGAAAAACGTCCGAGTGCGTCAATTGCTGCAACGGCAGCAGTGTCGAGGCCATCCAGATGTCGAGTGGGTTATTGATGACCAGGCCATCGGCATAGTCTGTGATATTGTGGTAAATTTCCACCGGATTGCCGGAGCCGAACAGCGCGTATGTGACGAGATAGACCAAGACCGAGGCGACAAGCGCCCCTTCCGCCCACCGCCAGCGGCGATGAAGGAGCTGTGCGGCGACTGTGCCGATCAGATAGACCTTCATGTTGACCGCCAGACCCGCGAACAGCCAGCGCAGGCGGGCGCTTTGCAGCAATGGTCCATAAGCAAGTAGCATGAAGATGTACGTAATGAGGATCACATTCCCCCGGTCGAGTGCCCAAAGCATCGGCAACCCGAGCGAAATCGCGAGGGAGCGGGGCAGCGCGGTGCGGCGGTCAACCCTAAGCAAGGTACGCGCTGTGAGCACAATGCAGAGGACGTAGACCAAATGCAGAGAAATGATGCCCATGGCATCGCATTCGCGTGCCCAGCCGCCTTGCGCGCCGGGATAGCACGGTCCCCAAGTTATTGCCTTCAGGATGACATAAGTCAGAGGCGGATAGATGGTCCGATAGGAATCATAGGCTCCGGGAACGTGCGACCAATATGCCGGGTTGAACCAGTCCATCCACGTATCGCCAATGTCGTAGAAGAACGGTTGCGGAAAGTATTTATACGTAAAAAAGTACCAAAAATCATAGACAAGGGCGATCACTATCGCCAGTGCCATAACGTGCTCAAGCGCACGGAAAATTTTATACTTTTGCATTAAGCGATGCGCTCACGGAATACCAAGCGCTTTAGTACGAAATAGTTTACAAAAGAAACTAAAATAGTCGCGATCAAGCCGGCAATATAGGGCGATTTTAATATCACAGCCATTGCAGCAAGAGAAATTAAGTTAAATACGTAATTAATTACGTATGAGATAATGAAACGAAGCCGCTTTCCAGTGTGGCCGACAAACGCATATCGGCTATATGTGAAATAGTTGAAAGTCACTCCCATGAAGTGACTCAAAATCTGAGCTACGTATATGTTCATTCCCAGTCGCACGAAAAGTGCGTACAGGCCAAAACCAAAGGCCATATTGAGCAGCCCGGCCTGATAATAGCGAAATAGTCTTTTCCACTCCTTGATAGACTTCCACTCGAACATTACGTCAGGCTCCGTCCGGGAAGTTGACACGTTCACGTTCGATCACAAGGGGTTGATTGCGCGTGCGTTCCGACACGAGGGCCACCTGAACACCTAGAAGCCCCAAAAACAGGAACAGTAGACCGAACTGCCCTTCGAGCATCGCAGCGAACAGCCATAGTTGCCAGGAATGACCGGTGAACGCCGCAACCGTTGCGCCGACTAGGCAGGTGAGTGTCAGCAGCGAAATCAAGAACGCCACGTAGAGCGGCGCACGCAACAGCTTCTTTGAGGATCCTGCAAGGCCGTTGAGCGCAAAGTCGAGCAGGGTAAAGAAGTTGTTGTTCGATTTGCCGCCTGCGCGCGGCGGGCGCTTGAAGGGGATCGTCTCGATGGCATAGCCGGTCTCGACCAGCAGGCCGCGGAAGAACGGCTCCGGCTCGTTCAGCGCCCGGATCGCTTCTACCACACGGCGATCATAGATGCCGAAGCCGGTTGCGTTGGGAATTATCGCATAGTCGCCGAAGCGTTTCTGAAGGCGATAGGACAACCCACGCATGAAGGTCAGGATGGCGCCAGATTTCTCGCTTTGACGCACGCCGAGCACGATATCACTGCCGGCACGCCAGCGCCGGACAAATTCGGGCAAGAGATCCGGCGTATCCTGAAAGTCCGAGCACATCGAGATCACCGCCTGCCCGGCGGCTTGATAGATCCCATGCGTGGGCGACCGCATCTGGCCGAAATTGCGCGTGTTAACGATCAGCCGAATCCGCGGATCGCGTGCGCACATACCTTTCACGATCTCTACCGTGCCATCCTGCGATTCATTGTCGATGAAGATCAGCTCGAAGCTCTCGACTATCGGATCAAGTTTCTCGATGACCGCGGCTGCGATAGCCACCGCATTGTCCTCTTCGTTGCGACAGGCCAGGACGACCGAGATTTCGGGCACGCCTTGAGCTCGATTACGCATGCTCGCCCTCGCGCGCGCCGCTCATCGGGCGGCGTTCTTCCGATGCGATCGGGGCACCTAGTGGTGGGCGGAGACGATAGAACTCAACGATCGCCCACAATAGGATGAGCGCGATTCCGACTGCCATCGCGGGAAACCAATGCTGCCGTTCGGCATCGATATGCGGCGGCTCCAATACACGCATGTTGGCGGTCGAGGCCAAGTCTTCGACCGAAGTACCTTGCAAAAAACGCATATAGCTATCATAGAGCGCCCGCTGAAGGCCAAGCTCTCTCTGCAATCGATATAGCTTACTCGTACTTGCTACAACACCGCCAACACTTTGGTTTGATTGCGTATTAGTTTCCTTTACTTCATAAAGCTGCTGCTGCATCGCCGAAATCTCGGCTAGTATCTGTTTTACCATAATATTCTCGTCAGTATACATCTGGCGAGCAAGCGATAGAGCAATGCGTTTGCCCTTGATTCCCGCTTCCAGCTGCGCGATCCGACCGGCGACGCTACCGGTCTGGAGCTCGGGCACAGCATCTTGGCTTTTGAGCCGATAATCGTCGTAATTGGCCTGCGCCAAGGCGAGTCCGTCGGAGGCATCGCGTACCAACTTCACCAGAATCTGGCGCTTATATGACGTCTGTTGTCGACTGATTTCGCCCAGCCGGCGCTGCAGGGAATTAGTGAAGGCGGCGACAATATCTTGCGCGAGCCTTGGATCGGTATCGTCAAGATCGACTTGAATGATTCCGCCTCGCAACGACCGAACATCTAAGTGGCGACGCAGCCAGCGTTGCAATTGAAGGGGCGTCATCCCCATGCGCGTCTGCAGCTTTGCATCAACAATGACATGCTGCCGCACTTCGCCGCTGTCCGCTACACGAAGCGCGACCTCGATTGCGGCCTGATTGCCGAAGACACTTCCTAAGGCGCCGAGCTGCCCAAGCGTACCGCTCAGCCCCAAGCTGCTGGGGTCGGTCGGCGCAAGAAGTGCCTCGGCTCGAAAACGTTGCGGAAAAAACGTCAACACAAGACAAACCGCAATCGCTACGCCGAAAGCGAGTGCCCGATTGCGGAACCGCGCCAACAAATTCCAGCCAGCCAATGTGCCCACCGCGCTGTGCCGCGGCGTCATTTCGTCACCGCCACGATGGTAGCCGCGCTCAATCCGAATGAAAATAGAGTCGATGTTAGGTCGCGCAAATGGGCCCAGAACAGGTTTGGCTGGGTACGCACCGGCACAAAGATAACATCGCCGGGCAGCACCCTAGCATTCAGCGCGCCGCGTTTCTTCGGGATGACTTCGCCGCTCGCACGCACCACAAAGATGCCCCCCTTATCCGCGGAGGGCAAACTGCCGCCGACCTGGTCGATATAGTCCCTAACGCGCCGTGCGTTATGGTCAGCGTCGACAAGGAATGAGGAGGGACGATATACTGCACCGAAGACACCCACCGTCGATGCCAGCGGGGGGATGTAGATCGCGTCGTTGTTTTCAAGCACGACCCTCCCGGGCAAGCTCGTGGCGCCGGGCGCGATTCCCAGAACCACGCGTCCGTCGGGTTTGGCCTCGCGCAACCGCATGAGAACTGCGCGCGCGGCTGCGCGCTGGGCATCCCGGTCGCCCGAGGCGAGCGTCGGATCCTGGTTAAGCGGTGCAGCGGCCAGTGAGATTTCCAACTGATCGAGAGCTTCCTTGAAGCTCTCTTGCTGCTGAATTTTCACCGACTGACGCGTGAATTTCGCACCGAAAGCGTAAGCTTTCGACGTCAGGCCGCCAGCCTGGCCGACAATATCCGCAAATGTCGTACCGGGCGAGACGTAATATACACCCGGTTTTTGGACTTCGCCCTCGATCCGGACCAGAACTTTTTGCTGCGCGATCGGCATTGCCAGGGTGCCGGTCGACAGGATCTGGATGATGTCCCCCGCCCCGATCGGCGTACCCGTCGCGACCGAGCTTGCCAGCCATTGCGGGCCAGCCCGCTCGGGATCGCCCGTCTGATAGAGCACGAAGTGCGTCGGATCGCCCACTGTGTTCGCCCCACCGGCGGCGGCAAGCATGTCGGCGACGCTCTCGCCCGGCTTGGCCTCGTAGATTGCCTCTTCGTGAACGCTCCCGATCACTGCCACCTGCGGCCCCGCGGGCGGAATGAACAAGACGTCCTCGTTCTGCAATTGAACGTCGTTGACCCGGCTGCCTCCGCGCATCAACTGGTACAGGTCGAAATCCGCGACCTGCTGTCCATTGCGATAAAGCTTTATCGCCCGCCAACTGCCGCCCCCGTTGGGGCCACCTGCCTGAAATACCGCATTGGCAAGCGTGGAGAGGCTGCTGACCGTGAAGGCGCCTGGATTGTTGGCCAAGCCGGTCACGTAGACACGGATACCGCGCAGCTTGGTAATCGTCACCGATGCGGTAAAGCCGCGAAACTTGGTGCCGATCGCACGCGCGACAATGTCATGGAGGTCGGAATTCCGCACGCCTGCCACACGAACCGCACCAACTCCGGTCAGGAAGATCTTGCCGTTGGTGTCGACTTGACGCTCAACCGATCCGTCAAGCGAGCCTGACAGGGCGACGTCAATAGTATCGCCCGGCTGCACGATATAATCGGGCGGCACCGTAGCGGTTGCCGGAGCAGCGAAATCGCGCAACGCCGGCAGTACCAGCTTGGTCCCGAACAGCGGCACCTTCCGTCCCAATAACGCTTCGATGTACTTCTCGAACTCGCCCGGCTCCGGCGGTTTCTTGATGACATTGTCAGCTTTGTCTGCGGTTGCACCCTTTGCAGAGAGAATCTGCTCGAGCGTCAGCGGGTTATTCTGATTCTTTTCGCTGACGTCGAGCGAGCCGATGGTCCCGTTGTCGGCAAACGGATTGTTGCCACCGTTGTTGCCGGTCTGCAAATTCGACTGAGAGTTTGTGGCCGACGGCGGCGAGGTCGTCCCATCAGGAGCAAGCGGCGATCCGCTCGGTACGTTGGTGACTTGCGCGAAACCAGCCGACGCCAGACTCAGCCAAATCCCGGCGATCGCGGCTTTTCCTCCGCTCACAGATATCTTGGCAAATGCCACTTTCTCGTAACCCCTAACTCAGATCCGCTGCGGAGGATCGATTTCAAAACATTTCAAAACAAGTGTCGCGCCTGGCTACGTCTCCGCCGAGCTCCTCAGAGGCCGTCTACGGTAGTCGACTTCAATGCGGCCTGGCGAGCGAGATAAGCGGCGGTTTCCAGAATCTGGTCAGCCAACGCCAGCGGTTCGATGCCATGATGTTCAAGCAATGCGGACCAACCGCACCCGTCACCGAAGTAGCGGTTTGCCGCCATATCCTGCACGGCTCGGCGTACGACCTCCCCGCCGAGCGTATTCGCGACCACGGTCGCCACTTCGCCCAGCTCAAGTCCCTCACCGCCGGTATCGAAGCGCAGTACTGAGTCGCCGTCCCGCGCCAGAAGGCAGGAAAAGACCAGCGAGAGCAATTCGCGCACTGCGGTGTAACTACGCATGACGCGCATTGGCGCGCGCACCTCGATCGGCCGGCCTGCCAACGCATCGAGTATGAAGCTGGCGAGTGCATATGTTTCGTGTTTATTGATATATGGACCGGACAGGCTGTAGATTCTTCCGATCGCCGCACGCCGAGCATCTGGCATTTCGGTAGCCCAGGCAGCGAATTTCGTTTCGTCTTCGCGTTTCAGCAGGCCGTAGCAGCGCATGCCTTCGGCCGCATCTGCATCGTCGGCAAACGCCGCCGCCCCCGAGGACGCGACGAACAGACGGTCGACGTTGATCTGCGTCAGGGCGTCGAATACCGAACGTGACAAGGCGCGGTTGGCGTTTACATACTCGCCGGCATCCATCGTCGCATAGCTGTCCATGGTCAGGAAGGCGAGGTGGAGAAGCAGCGTAGGGCGGCGATCCAGTGTGGCAAGATCGCCAAGCGCGCGTTGCTGCACCTCAAGCGGGCCGGCGAAGACTGGACCAGCCTGGGATCCGAAACAATGCACCCGTCTGGCAAAAGCCGCCGGACCCAGCGCCTCATGCAGGAGGGTCACTGCCGTGCGCCCGATCCACCCGCGCGCGCCGACAATGATGATGCGGCGATCATCGCCCAGCAACGCGCGACGCGCCGGCGGCGCGAATTTCGCCCGTTGACGATCGAGATCCGGGACAAGGACCATTGGCAGCGCTCAGTCCAAGACCTGAGTTCGCGCGAGATAGTCGACGTCCGGCGTCATCCGATCGATCGGGTTCGATTCCATCGAACCGCTGACCGTTATGCGGCTGCTGATCTTGGGAAAATAGGTCTGCTCCGGATCGATCGGCACTATGAAGGCGCAGGGACCGGTTGCGGCCAGGCGCGCCCGGAAATCGGGGTCCGCGGTAAAATCGAGCGGCAAGCGCATCACCGGGATGTCCCAGACGCTGAACAGTTTCTCCCAGTTCGGCAGACCGAGGCCCGACCGGATATCGCAGCCGAGATACTTGCCCTCGAAATAGGTCCGCTGCGTCATGCGGATCGAGGCATGGCCCTGATCGTCGAAAATGAAGATCTTGAGATTGAGATTGTTGATCGCGACGGTGCCGAGTTCCTGCATATTCTGCGCGAACCCGCCATCGCCCTCGATCAGGATCGTGCGCCGCGGGGCGCCGGCAATCGCCGCACCGATCGCACCTGCCAGACCATAGCCCATCGACGCGAGCGACTTGTTAGTGATCATCCGCTGTCCAAGCTTCTGCTTGTAGAGCTGCATCGACAGAGTGAACGCACTCCCGCTCGAACAGGGTATGATCAGATCATCCGGCGTTGTCAGCGCCTCGAGGCGAACGATGAAGTCATAGGGCGAGATATAGTCCGCACCGGTGTGATTGACGTCCTCGACGCGCGGCACGGCATCGCGCAGATGTCGCGCCTCGCGCAACCACGCGTCTTTACGGGGAAGGTCAGCGGCCACGAAGCGCTCAAGGAAATCGTTGGCGTCGGCGGCGAAGGCCAGGTCGACTCGCGGATGACCCTTGTTCAGCTCACAAGGGTCGATCTCGACCTGAACGATCTGAGCCGCGCGGCCGAATTCCTGCCAGTTGAAGCCAGTCTGCTGCAATCCTAGCCGCGTCCCCAGCGCAATGATCAGGTCAGATTGCTGGATCAGAATATTGGAGCTCCGCTGCCCCCACGTGTTAGGTCGACCAAGATAATTCGCTGCGTCACCGTCGAACCGGTCGGCCGCATTGTAGGTCGTCATCACCGGTATGCCGAGTGTGGCGATGCGGTCGCGCAATTGCTCTGCCGTGTCGTAGTCGACGCCGCCGCCAACCAACAGCACCGGGCGCTGCGCGGCCTGATAGAGCGCGACAATCCGTTCTATGTCGACGTCCCCAACGACATCGAGGTCTGGCGGAAGGATCTGGGGAAGCGAGGTTTCCTCGACCGTAGCTGCTTGCACATCGAGCGGCATTTCGAGGAACACCGGACCTTTGCGAGGCGCCCAGCCCTGCTCGATCAGGCCGAGAAAATCGGCCGCGTCGATTGGTCTCTCGAATCGATAGGCAAGCTTGGTGGTTGAGCGCAGCAACTCGACGCCATCGATTTCCTGGATGCCGCGCGAGCGCAATTGCTGGCGCGCGAGATCGCTTGTCTTGACCTGCCCGCCGATGACCAGCAGCTCCCGACTCTCGAGCCAGGCGCCGCTGATAGCGGTGACGGCGTTGGTGAGGCCAGGACCCGCAGTGACCAGTGCAAGCGCTTTACGCGGCGCCGCGATGACATTGAAATATTCCGCGGCGATGCCCGCGGCAACCTCATGGATCACCGGCACGCCGCAAAGATAGCGATCCAGGCTTTCGGTCAGATGCATGATATTGCCGCCGCCGACATAGAAATAATGCGTATATCCCGCCGCCTTCAGCCAGGCACCGATCTGGTCACTATACTTCATCGGCCGCCCTTTCCGCGATGTTCAGCAGGGAAGAAATGATCGTATGAACCTGGTTGGCGGACAGGCTGCCGAGGGTTACATGGTCGTATCCCCAATTGGCATGCAGGGGCAGGTGGATCTGCCCCTCGAACGGCTCGAGATGGCTGTTCATGTCGTCCACATAGACGATCAGCCACTTGCCGCGATCGAGCCAATGCTCGTGCTTGGCCACCGCGAGCTTGCTGCCGAGCCGGCGGATATCTTCCTGCCCGAAGACGCGCACGACATCAGCGTCGTGGAAGGCGAGGGTTTCTCGTATCGACTGGATATTGCGCGTCGAGAGGATGGCGAAGCGGTCGGGATATTGCTGAAGCAACGGTTTCAGGAGGAAGAAGAAATCATAGGCAGGCATGACCTTCGGCCATTCCGGGTCGGCCATGATCTCGGCGCGCGCCGCAAAGAAATCGCGTGCGAATGCCCAATCTGCGTCGGTCGGCTCGACCTCGCGCAGTGCTGCCGCGGGGACCGCCTGAGCGGTGCTGTAAAGGCGGTTATAGTGCCATGCGTCGGTGACTACGGCGCGATAGGCGAGGAATTCCTCATAGGCGATATCCTGGCGGAAACCATCACGGCCGGTGGTCGCCCGGTTCGCCACGGTGAAGGCCTCGAACGCGCTGTTGAACAGCACGCCGTCGAAATCGAGGACGAATTTTACGTCCATCACCCGCGCGCCCGCAACTGCTCGACGCGCTTTTCCGCCGCCGCAGCAATACTGCCGTGGTGCGCGAGCTGCATGTCCAGCAGGGCGCGCTCGATCACAAAGGCAGCGTCGAGTGCCCCTGCGCTCAGGAATTGATCCACCGGCATGATGCATTTGCGGGTCTCGACAAACGCGACAAGGCTGCGCAGCTCGTCGTCGCTCTGCAGCAGGGAAATCGTGCCTGCATTCACCGATCCGCCCATCGTAGTCGGCAAGCCGCGCGCGGCGGCCGCACGCGCCACGGCCTTGACCATCGTGACGGTTTCGTCGGCGTCCACCCCTGATCCGCCAAAGCTGGCCGTCAGGTCGGTGCGACCCACGGTGACGTCGCTGAGCTTTACGCCCGCATCGAGTATCTCCTCGATCCGAGCGACTGCATCAATTGTCTCGATCGTCACCCCAACATGGTCGAAGCTCCCTTCAGGGAGCATCTCCTGGTATTTGCGCATTGCAAACGGGCTTTCGATCATTGGAGCGACGACGTTGCGGATTCCCATCATCATCAGGAAGCGCAGGTCGGACTTGGCTTCGCAGCCACCGATCTTGACCATGTAAGGCAGGCCGTTTCGGGCCGCGAAAGCTGCCTCAGCCGCGACACTGTCGCGCGACAGGCCTTCCGCCTCGAACTCGCCTTTGAGCATTACGACCTTTGATAAGTCCACAAGTCCAGATCCTGTTCGTGACGCCGTGGCCCGTACCGGGGCGCCGGAGAAGGCGGGTGCGATTCAACGCCCGCGGGCAGCGACGAAGCCAGCGATGGTATCGACCATGTAGGTGATTTGATCTTCGCCGAGACCGGGGTAGAGCCCCACCCAGAAGGTATTGGTGGTTACGAAGTCGGCATTGGCCAGATCGCCGACCACGCGATAGTTTTGATGTCGCATATAGGGCTGGCGCAGCAGATTGCCGCCGAACAGCAGCCGCGTACCGATCTTGCGTTGATTGAGAAACTGGACCAGCTCGTCGCGGTCAATGCCGCTGTCGGCACGCACCGTGACGGGATAGCCAAACCACGAAGGCTCGCTGTTCGGCGTAGCCTGCGGCAGGATCAATACATGCTCGAGTGCGCGCAATTGTTCCGTCAACAGGGCGAAATTGCGTCGGCGCGCAGCAATGAAGTCCTCGAGATGGTCCATCTGCGCAAGCCCGACGGCGGCCTGCATGTCGGTGATCTTCAGATTATAGCCACAATGGCTGTAGGTATATTTATGATCATAGCCATGTGGCAGCGTACCCAGCTTGCGCCCGAAGCGCTTGCCGCAGGTATTGTCCATCCCCGGGGCGCACCAGCAATCGCGGCCCCAATCGCGCATTGATTCGATCAGGCGCTTCAGACGGGGCTTGCCCGTGAACACGGCCCCGCCCTCACCCATCGTGATATGGTGCGCCGGGTAGAAGCTCAGCGTGCCGATATCGCCGAATGTTCCGACACCCTTGCCGTCATAGGTCGCGCCGAGCGCGTCACAGCAATCCTCGACGACCCACAGATCATATTTCCTGGCAACGCGCATTACCTCGCCGAGATCGAACGGGTTGCCAAGCGTGTGGGCGATCATGATTGCCCGCGTGCGGTCGGTAACCGCCGCCTCGATCATCTCGGGCCTGATGTTGTAAGTCGGGATGTCGACATCGACGAAAACCGGCACGAGACCATATTGCAGCGCCGGATTGACCGTGGTCGGGAAGCCCGTCGCGACGGTTATTACCTCGTCGCCCGGGTTGAGCTTCTCGTCACGCAGGGCATGCGAGGTGAGCGAGGACAGTGCCAGCAGGTTGGCCGACGAACCCGAATTGGTCGTCAATGCATGCCGCACGCCAAGGCGGGCCGCCAGACGCGTTTCGAACGCGTCGTTGAAGCGCCCGGTGGTGAGCCAGAAATCGAGCGCGGAATCGACCAGCATCCGCATGTCTGAAGCGTCATAGACCTTGCCCGATACCGGCACTGCGCTCTGCCCTGGCAAGAACGGCTTGGGTGCGTGGAAACGGCGGGCATATTCACCGACCATGTCGAGAATCTGCGCGCGCATCCGCGCTTCAGCACCGTCAGCTGACGCGTCCATCACTGATGTGGCAGCGAGCTTCAGTTCCATGTCGGGTTCCCTGTGTCGCCCGACGATGCAGCCGCGCGAAATTCATTGAGTTGGGTCAGGCAAACGGCGCGAGCGTCAGCGCCCTCGGAGACGTCGCGATGCCATGCAACAACTTTGGCAAGCGCCTGGTGGAGCGTCATCGCTGGTCGCCAGCCGAGTTCGCTGCGCGCCTTCGAACAATCCAGCCTGAGCGTCTTTGCTTCATGCGGCTGGACGAGTTCGGCGCTTTCCCACGCCCGTCCGCCCCACTCGGCAACCAATCGATCGGCGATCCAGTGAACTGGGCGGGCGTCTTCGTCGGCCGGGCCGAAATTCCATGCACCGGCTGCCCATTGGTCACCGCGCAACAGATGTTGGGCGATCAGCAGATACCCACCCAACGCCTCGAGCACATGCTGCCAGGGCCTGACCGAACTTGGTGAGCGGATGAACGGAGCCCGATCGGCCAGCAAGGCTCGTATGATATCGGGAATCAGCCGATCGGTCGACCAATCGCCGCCGCCGATGACATTACCCGCGCGAACCGAGGCTACAAGCGGTCCATCGCGGAAAAAGCTGCTGCGATAAGCCGAAATGATCAGTTCGGCAGCGCCCTTGCTGCTGCTGTAAGGATCATGGCCGCCCATCGGATCGCTCTCGCGATAGGGCCAAACCCATTCGCGATTCTCATAACATTTGTCGCTTGTGACGCAAACCACCGCACGCAGGTCTGGCACGCGGCGGCAGGCATCGAGGACATGCACGGTGCCCTGCACGTTGGTGGCAAAGGTTTCGACAGGCTTGTCGTACGACAACCTCACCAGTGGCTGTGCGGCGAGATGGAACACGATTTCAGGGCGCGCCTGCGTCATCGCTGCCTCGACAGCGGCGAAATCCCGAACGTCACCCTCGATGTGGGTCACCAGTTCGCCGACCCGCGCCTGTTCGAACAGACTCGGCTCAGCCGGAGCCGGCAGGGAGAAACCGGTAACGTCGGCGCCCATCCGAGTCAGCCACAGCGCAAGCCAGCTTCCCTTGAAACCGGTGTGCCCGGTGAGGAAGACCCGACGACCGTGCCACTGTTCCGCCCTTACCAGACTTTCCACGGCGCGCCCCGTTCCCAGAGCTCCTCCAGGTGCTGCTTGTCACGCAGCGTATCCATCGCCTGCCAAAAGCCGTCATAGCGATAGGCCATAAGGTCGCCGGATTTCGCAAGATGTTCGAGCGGACCCTGCTCCCAGATCGTGTCGGCACCGTCGACCAGATCGAGCACCGATGAATCAGCCACGAAGAAGCCGCCATTGATCAGGCCGCCGTCGCCGGCAGGCTTTTCCCTGAAACTGGTGACCAGATCACCAGTCATGTCGAGCGCACCGAACCGGCCGGGCGGCGCTACCGCGGTCATCGTTGCCCTGCGACCATGGGACCGGTGGAATGCGACGAGATCCGCAATGTTGATCGCGGCGACGCCATCACCATAAGTGAAGCAGAAAGGCTCATCGTCGCGCAGATAAGGCCGGATAGCCTTCAACCGACCGCCGGTCATTGTGGCGGCGCCAGTATCGACCATTGTGATTCGCCACGGCTCGCTGCGCTTGTGGTGGACGACCGTTTCGTTCCTTTGGAGGTCAATTGTGACATCGGCGGTATGCAGGAAGTAATTCGCGAAATATTCCTTGATCAGATAGCCCTTATATCCAAGGCAAATGATAAAATCATTGAATCCGTAGTATGAATAAATCTTCATGATATGCCACAATATTGGCATACCGCCGACTTCAACCATTGGCTTAGGCCGAACACTCGTTTCCTCTCCGAGACGAGTCCCCAGCCCTCCAGCAAGCAGCACAACACGCGACAAGAAACATCCCCCAGATTCCTGGGTCCCTGTGTCGCCCGCTCGGTCATTTGTCAACTTAACGAACTGGATTTGCTGCGCATTGTCACGAAACTGCCACAAAGGCGGCAAGCCACATAGCACTCCATCTCGCAATACGGAAAAAGAGCCATTCTGGATATATTTTTTCTCATCGCATACGAATATTTTTCCATCAAACAGATGTTATTTTTTGATGTAATTCTTTCTTACATTATAGTAACATTTTAGTATTGACGCCGAATAAGTTCAGCACTGAACTGATGGCTTAGCGCGGAATGGAATTGACCGCACCCATAGCCATGGGTAGCGATCGTCAATGTTAGATAGGCTGATCTATTCGTTCTTATCCTGTTGTTTTATCAGGTGACTTTTTTAGTACCCGTACCGATGGCGCTGATGTAATGGCAGAAGACGCTGAGAAACAAAGTTAAAAACCCGCGCCGTCCCTTCCGACCGGAAGCATGCGCTTCGGTCAGTGCTTTTGTCACCGATCCGGTGACATGTTACTGCGCATCCCGGGCGATCGCTGTTGCTTTTTTGCGACGAGTTGAATGCGATTGGGACGAACCGACAGCTAGAAGGCTCCGAACACCATGCGGTGCACAACGGGGAGAGCGAGCGCCATAACAGACTCCCCGCGGGGAAGCATGGTAGGCGACGGTTTCGCCGCCGCCCGTCTTGCCTCGCACCCGGCCGCGCCAAAGTCGACAAGATCGGCTTTAGCCAGGAGCGGGCTTGCCATCGCCAGACCAGCTTCGAGTTGCGCCCGTCATTTCGTCGCTGCGTGCCGGCGCATCCGCGGGAGGATTTCAGGTCTGTTTTCAGGCTTAGAGGACTCGAAGTCGTCAATTAACAGGCTGATATCGCGCCGTTATCGACCGCCTCGACTTTGCGTGGTCCCAGCGTGGCCCCGGCCGAAATCAAGACACGAACCCGCGCCGAATGCTGAGAAACCGACCGCGAGCGAATCCCCAAAAACGTCTGATTGCGGGCACTCTCGCACCAGCGGTTCCGAACTGTCGTGTTCGGAATCGGCCGTTTGGATCATGCGCTCATTGTCAGCTACCTTACGAGGTGACTCGCTGCACCCGCTTGCGCGACACGCGAATGAGCACGCGCGCACTCCATGGAAACATCAAAACACGGTTGCCCTTCCCGAGATTATCGGATCCGTTGGAGGCTCTCCAACCACAAACTTGTAGTGTTTGCGATAAGCCCTTTGGCGAGCGGGGCGCGACGCCTTTCTGGACCACCCAGCGGATCGGAACTGTCGTGGCCCCTTTACGATGCAGATGTGATTGAAATCGCCGCTAATCTCCAGCCTTCTGCGCGCGGCGAGTTCGAGATTACCGACATCAACAGAATTTATCTCGAACGCGATAAGCTTTCGGTTGAAGCCATGGGGCGTGGCTTCGCCTGGCTGGATACGGGTACCCCGGATAGCCTGCTCGAAGCGGCGGAGTTCGTCGCCACGCTCGAGCGCCGGCAAGGCATGAAGATTGCCTGCCCCGAGGAGATTGCGTGGAGGATGAAGTTCATTGACGACGAGGGCCTGGAGCGTGCTGTCGCTCGCCTCGCGCGAAGTGACTATGCAACATATTTGCGATCGCTCATGACGGATTGAACGATCGGCGCCGTCGTGACCCTGTGACGTAATGAGGACGACTTCGGTTATCTGGCCGCAACCGGCACCACGCCAGACTATATCCGAACCCCGTACAGCGCGTGATGCGTCAGGATGAACAAGGTGCGCTTGTCCGCGCCGCCGAAGACGAGCTGCAGCGGTCGTTCAGGTACGTCGATCCGACCGAGCTGCTCGCCGCTCGAGCCGTAAACGAACACCTGCCCGTTCGCGACATAGACGCGGCCGTCGGCGCCGACCGCGACGCTCTCTCCGCCGCGCTCGGCAAAGGGGCGCAGATCGGTGATCTCGCGCCGCGCGCCGAGCAGGCCGCTATAGGTGCGATCCTCCGACTCGTTGCTGACGAACACGCGCTTGCCTGACGCCGCCGTGACGAAACCGTACGCGTCGAGCGGATCGGAGAAGCGCCAGCCCCGGAAATCGGGCGGCCCCTGCCTGACGGTGCGATAGGCGGGCATCACCAGGCTGCCGTCGGGCGAGACATAGTGGCGCGTCTTGGGAAGGGCCATGTCCCGCGCGAACATCTCCGCCAGGGTCGTGTAGCGCAACGTCAGCGGATCGAGCTGGTCCTTGAACTCGCCATTGTTCCAGTAGTTGACCGGCAGGACCGTCATCGCCCCGGGCGGAACCGGTGCGTCGCTCGGTGGAATGACCGTGACCGCGCCGTCCGGCGCACCGGGCGTGAAGCTGTACACGGTCCCTTCGCCTCCGTCCGACGACAGCACCATGAGGTCGCCCGAGGCCGAAACGGCGAGGTTTACCGGATCGAGCGCATTGTCCTGCACGACCGACAGCTTTCGCCCCGCCGACCAGCCATAGATGCGTTGCTGGCGATGATCGACGAAATAGAGCGTCCCGTCAGCAGCGGCGGCAGCGCCCGAGATCGAGTGGAATCCATCGGCAAGCTTTTCAACCGTCGCCCCCGCCGGATAGACCGAGGGAGCAACCGGGGCCGGCGCGGCGGGAATGTCGAGCGTCGCGAACTCGCGCTCGCGGACCGCGATGCCATGCGTGACATCCTGGATGGCATCCGAGTACGGATATTTGCTCGCACGCAAATAGGTGAAGCATCCCTGTTCGTCGCACGTGCCGATGCCGCTTTCCGCATTCACATGGACGTTGCGGAACCGGATATCGGCTGAATTATAGAGCCTGACGGCACTCGCCGCTGGCTTGATCGAGCGGGTGACCCGGTAGCCGTGATAATTGGCGATCAGGATATTGCGCGAATTGCGGATATCGAGCGAGACGGTGTCCTGCCCTTCGCCCCATTCCTCCTCGGTCTGCGGCGCGAGAAACTCCCAGTTCGCGACGCGATCCAGCGAGATTTCAGTTCGGACATGATGCTCGCTCGACAGCTCATAGACATGCCCCGGCGTCTCGGTATCGGAAACATGCATGCCCGCGCCCGCATAGGTGCTCGGCGTCCAGATGTTCGCGAACGTCCCGCCCCCGCCACGCGTCACCCACAGGCTAGGATATTGCGCATCCCAGCGTTTGGCGGGATCCGGATCCCCGGAATGAGTCGCGTTGTACGGATCGAAGCGGGTCCCGTCGGGCAGGTCAGTGCCGTGACCGCCCTGAAATTTGACGTCCTCGACGAACGATCCGGCGCCGGCGGTCCACAGCAGCCCGGTAGCGCGGGGATTGATCCCGCCGGTGGCAATTCCCAGTCCTGATACGATCGCGGCACCGCCGTCCGCTGACCGGATCACCGCCTTGGCCGCGCCGACTCCCTGAAAAGCGGGGGTGCGATCGGGCAGCGTGATCTGGGTGAGGCTGGGGTGGAGCCCGATCAACACCGAATCCGGCCTGAGCCGCAACGTATCGGTCACGACATAGCGTCCGGCCGGGAAATACAGGATACGCTGCCGATCGATCGCGCTCTGGATCGTGGCCGTGTCGTCGGTGACGCCGTCCCCTTTCACGCCGAGCGTGCGGACATCGACCCACAATGCCGAGCCCGGCAAGGGCGGCAGCGCGGGCGATGCGGGCGGCAGCGACCGCAGGGCTTCGGCCTTCATCACTGTCGCGATGCTGCCCATCTCGCCCGGTGCCGGCAGGGCCAGGCCGTGGTTGAATGCCGTCACGCGGTACGCAGCAGTCTTGCCCGCCACTGTCTTCCCGCTATCGCGGAAGCGCGCGAAGACGGGGGTAGCATTGGCCAGGGCGTTCTCGAAACCGATCTGCGTATAGGCGCTGGCTTCGTTCGAAATGACGATGGCGGCATGGGCGACATGGTCGAACCGGACATCCTTGCCCCATAGCCAGTCCCCATAGCCCGGATCCACGTCGATCCCGACCGGCACGTTCCGCATCGCCACGTTGACGAGAGTCAGGCCGGCCTGATGCTCGCGGATCGCTGCGTCGCGTTGCCCGTCAAAGGTAGAATCGACCAGCGTGAACTGCCACGCCGGCGACGGGTTTTCGGTGAGGATGCCATACCGGCCGCCATGGAAATGAAGATCGCTGGCAAAATTCGCGACCTGATAGATCCCCGCCAGGCCTGAACCCAGCGCGAAATCGATATGGCTGAGATAAGCATGCTGGGCGGCGTGGAAGCGGATCGCGGCGGCGGCCGGATTGCCCTTGCCGATGACGAAATCCACATTGCTCAGCGCCGAGTAGAAGGTGCCCGGATTGGCGTCGGCGATCGTGGCGTCGAAAGGAACACTGCCGGGGGGTGGAAACGGGACGCGCGGAATCTCGCCCCGCTTCGCACCAGCGAAGATGACCATATTGGCGATGCCGCGCTGAAAGCCTGGCGTGGCGTCCCCGAGCATGATCACCGGCCGCGTCGGCCCGACGCCGAACACCCGAACGCCGGGCCAGAGGTAGATCGTGCGGCTGATGCGATACCGGCCCGACGGCACGAACACGATACCGCCACCGCCCTTGGCCGCTGCAGTGTCGATGGCGCCCTGCAGCGCGGCGCTGTCGTCGGCCCGCCCGTCGCGCACGCCCGCGACGCTCACTGCGCGCGGGTCGTTGGGTGCGGTCTCATAGGCCGAGCGGGACGGCGCAGCCCAGACCGGGCTGGCGACGGTGGCCAGGGCAGCGAGGAGGAGCAGGCGATTGGTCATGGGTTACAGCTCCTGCGGGCGGTCCGGCGCGCCCGGGCGCAAAAACAAAAAGCGTCCCGGCACGCAAGGCCGGGACGCAAGGGAGGCTCGTGATGACACTGTTATGGTGTCAGAAATTGTAGCGGACGCCGACCCGAAAGAAGCGGCCCAGCAGATCGTAAAGCGCTGCGTTGACGTCGACGCCGGTGTTGGTCTGCGGTGACGGCTCAGGCGCCTTGTCGAACACATTGTCGATCTTGAAATAGGCGGTGAATTTGGGCGTCAGTTTGTACGAGCCGCCAACATCGAGATAGAAGGCGCCCTTCATCGTGTTGTTGTCGATCGTCGGATAATTGGCATTGTCGGTCGCGCTGCGGCCCGTCGGACAGGTGCCGGCGCTGCAGACGACATAGGTGTTCGCGTAGACGCCGTCGCTGAACCAGCGCTGCTGCAGGTTGAAGGTGAATTTGTCGGTTTCGAAACTCTCGGTACCCAGCAGCTTCCAGTGCGGCGTGTTGCCCGAGTTCGCGCCCGCGGTATCCACCGCGATCGTGCCGGGGATACCCGGATCAGTGATGAAGTGGCTGACATGAGTCGCCAGTGCACGGAGCGACAGGGTGCCCCCAAGCATGCGCTGCCGATAGCCCATCTCGATGTCGAAGCCGTCCGTCTTGATCGAGGCGAGATTGAACGCCTGGACGTTCACATAGGGCGTCGTTCCGGCGGGCGTGTAGAGGTTGAATGCGCCGCACAACGTGGTGACGCCGGCGTAGCATAGATTGACCTCCTGCTGCGCGCCGAGCGTGGAGATCACCCCGTCAACCTTGATATGGTAGTAATCGACCGAGGCCGAGAACCCCGGCAGCCAGGACGCGCCCGACAGGACGACGCCCACCTCGGTATTGTGGGCGACCTCCGGCTTCAGCGCTGTGTTGCCGATCGTGTTCTGGAAGACGAGCAAGGTTGCCGGAGAGCCCGCCGGACGGTTCGGGTCGGGATTGGTGAAGCTTGGCAAGGTCGTCGTCGTCGGCGCCGCGAACAGCTCGGAAAGGTTGGGAGCCCGCACATCCCGCGAGGTAACGGCGCGGAAGCGGATACCATCGAACGGCGTATCCCAGGTGCCGCCGATCTTCCACGTGTAGACGGTGCCCGAGGTCGAATAATGAGTCGCACGACCGGCGACGTTAAGGTTCGCGCGCCCAGCCTCGGTCGACTTGAACAGCGGCACGTTGAGCTCGAGAAAGCCCTCGTACACGTTATAGCTGCCGCGGCCTGCGTGGTAATTGCCCGCATACCAGTTCGCACCCCCGGAGTTGAGCACCGGGTCGGCCGGATAGGCGGCGCTGTTCGGGGTCTCGGCGGTCACCCCGTTGCCATAAGGGTCAGCGGTGACATGGTAGAATTCATTGCGGTACTCACCGCCGAACGCCACCGCGAGCGGGCCGGCCGGAAGCGTGACGGGCTCGCCGCTGAAGGCGACGCTCACCACATCCTGAGTCTGGCGGGTGTGTTGGAAGGGGCCGTTGGCCGGCGAGATATACGCCAGCGTCGCAGCGCTTGGGGTCGCGCCGCCGAAGATGTTGAGCGGCACGCAGCCATTGGCCCGCGCGACCGGATCGGCGCAGACGATCTGCCCGCCCACCGTGATCGCCTGGACCGCCGCGGCATAACGCGAGTTGAGCGTGATATTCTCGACATGGATGTCTGTGATGTTCTCACCGTGCTCGCCATAGAGATCGTATCTCCAATCGCTGCCGAGAGCGCTCACCTTGCCGGCTGCGCCGAGGACGAAACGATATTGGCTGCGGGTCGGATAGACGGTGATGTCCCTGGGCAGTTCGCCGTTGGAGGTGCCGAACTGGAAGCTGGTGATGCCTGCGGTCACGCACTGCGCCTGGATCGACGCGGGCACGAACGGGTTCGAGCACTGGATGGTGAGGCCGGTCTTGTTGGCGCCCGGGTTCGGCGTGTTGCTCGTGTCGACGCGCGCGATGTTGACGGACGCGTAGATTTCATTGTTGTCGTCGATGTCGTAGCCGATCCGGCTATAGCCGTCCCAGCGCTTCAGCGCCGATTGCGGGGTGGTGCCGTTGCCGACATTGCCCGACAGATCGCCGCCCAGGCAGAAAGCGCCTGCCGAATAGCAACCGTTCACCGTGCCGGCCGCGTTCTTGGCCGGGGTGCCGCCGCCATATTGGAAGGTGAACGGATTGCCGTTCACATCGAAGGCAGTGCCCTGGAGCGGGCCGGCAGTGATCAGGCCGTACTTCGTATATTGATAGGCCTGGGCGTGATCGCGCACGAGATATTGCGGCGAGCCGTCATTGGTGACGCCGCGGTTGATGAAGGTCGTGGTACGATACCAGTCGCGGCCATTGGCGCCGGCCTCGCCGAAGCGCGGCGAGGGGATGCCGTCCTCATGATCGTATTCGCCGCTCACCTCGACGTGGAACCGGCCGAAATTGTGACCCGCAGCCGCCTGGATGAGATATTGCTTGTCATCGCCATAGGTGGTGATGCCGCCGGCGACATTGGCCTTGAAGCCCTCGAACCTTTTGTCGGTGACGAAGTTGACCACGCCGCCCACTGCGTCCGAACCATAGGAGGCCGAGGCACCACCGGTCACCACATCGACTCGCTTGATCAGGAGCTGCGGGAACAGGCTGATGTCCGGCACGCCGGTCACGTTCGCGCCCACCACGCGCTGGCCGTCGAGCAATGTCAGCGTGCGGATCGGGCCGAGGCCGCGGAGCGAGAAGGACGACAGGCCCTGCAGGCCGCTCGACGTGCTGTTGACGTTCACCGAGGTGCCGGTCGAACCCTGCAGCGAAGGCAGCTGGGCGATCGTCGTGAAGACGTTGGGCTCCGCGTTCCTGGTGAGGTCGGCGGCGCTGAGCATCTGCGTTGGCGTGGGCGCCTTGAAGCCGCTCGAGACGATGCGTGAGCCGGTGACGACGATGTCGTCGGTCTGCGCGGCTTTCGCCGCATCGGCCTGGTCAACCGAGGCGGCGGGATCGCTCACCTGCTGGGCAGCGGCCGGAGCATCGGCATTCGCCGCCAGCTGCTGAGCCTGTGCCGGGAGCGCAATGCCGACGGCAAGCGCCGCTCCCACTGAGGCCAATAGCCACGTCCGGCGCGAAGAACCCTGAATTCCGGTCATCTGATCCCCTCCTGTTTTATGCGTATTTTCATTGAGTCGCGTGGAGCGAGCATGTCGGGCGGCGCGAATCATTCCCTGAAAATCCGTCGCCCTCGCCAGCACGTCCGATGTCATGTCCCCACCTTCTTTCTCGCTCCGGCCGTCTCACCCGCAGGCGTCGCCAGTCATTGGCTATGGCTTAAAACCGAAACCCGGCGGGATCATCCGCGACCAAGGTCGTAGTTCCCCCGGCGGGCAGAGCAGCAGATACGCTGCAGCCGCATCGCCCCGCATCCGGCGGCGACCGCCCAGGGAATCTGGCAAGAGAGTCGGGGAAGTCGTGTGCAATCGGCAGTGAGTCGCAACGAAATCCACCCGACGGCGATCGTCGTCATGGGGGTGAGCGGCAGCGGCAAGTCGACGCTCGGCGCGCTCCTCGCGGCACGCCTCGGATGCGCTTTCATCGAGGGCGATTCGTTCCACGCGCCGGCGTCCATCGCCATGATGAGCGCCGGTCAGCCGCTGACTGATGTCGAACGCTGGCCGTGGCTCGATCGCATCGGTGCTGCACTGGCTGCCGAGGTCGGGGCTCACGGTGTCGCGGTCGCGGCGTGCTCGGCGTTGAAACGCTCCTATCGCGACCGCATCGTCGATTCAGTCCCAGCCGAGACCCGCTTCGTGTTTCTAGACGATGATCCCGATGAGCTGCGCCGCCGCCTAGCCCAGCGGCTCGGCCATTATATGCCTCCCAGCCTGTTGGCGAGCCAGTTCGCCACGCTGGAACGTCCGGCGCCCGACGAGGCGGCGCTGACGCTCCGCACCCAGGTGCCGCCCGAGTTTCTGGTGCGCGAGGTGCTCGGCTGGCTTGCACACCCGATCAGCACGGCCCGGCAGCAACGGAGGCAATCATGATTCACGGATGGCTGCGCGTCGCAGCTGCGCTTGCCCTCGCCGTGACCGGCGGCGCATCGGCTCCGCCCGCCGCGCCGACGATTGAGCTCTGGCCGCAGGGGGCTCCCGGCAGCGAGGCGCATCGCGGTGAGCCCGAGGTCGTCGACAACACCTACATCCACAATGTCCACGCGCCGTCGCTCACGGTGTTTCGTGCCGACCCGGCCCACGCCAACGGCGTCGGCATCATCGTGATCCCCGGCGGCGGCCACCGGATGCTCGTCTGGGTGAACGAGGGCATGATGCCGGCGCGCGCGCTCAATCGCTTCGGCGTCACAGCCTTCGTGCTTAAATACCGCCTCGCCCGCGAGCCGGGCTCGCCTTACGACATCGAGCGGGATGCGGCGGCCGACGCACGCCGCGCCGTACGCTGGGTGCGGCTGCATGCAGCCGACTATGGCGTCGATCCGAATCGCATCGGGCTGATGGGTTTTTCCGCGGGCGGCGAGCTCGTGTCGCTGGTGGCGGACAACCCCGCACCCGCGGCGCCCGCACGAGCCGACTCAGTCGATCGCGCCAGCGGGCGGCCGGATTTCCAGGTCCTGATCTATCCCGGCCCGCTCGGCATCCCGGCGCGAGCCGCGGCGACCGCGCCACCCGCCTTTCTCGCAGCGGGAACGCTCGACCCGTGCTGCGCGGCGCCGACGATGGCGCTGTACCAGCAGTTGCGCGCCGCGGGCGTCTCCGCTGAACTCCACCTGTTCGCCGATACCGATCACGGTTTCAATATCGGCATGCATTCGGAGCGCCTCGGCGTCGCCCACTGGCCCGACCGGCTCGCCGACTGGCTTGCGGATGGCGGGTGGCTTCGTCCCGGCGGTGGTTCGAAGCCCACCCCCGGCAACTATTAGGCCCCGCTAGGGCATCAGCCGCTTGCGGCCCTCCGAAAGATGCCATCGCATCGCCAGCGCCGCCGCGTCGCAATCCTGCGCGCGGATCGCTTCAACGATCATCTCATGCTCGCGCATCATCGCGCCGATCACCTCGGGGGGACGGGAGCGTGAAATATCCACGCCGGCGCGCATGATCCGCTCCACTTCCCCGAACAGCGCCTCGAACGCCAGGCCGAAGGCGGGATTGGCAGTCGCCGCGGCAATGCGGCGATGCAATTCCATGTCCTCGGCATCGGCCGGCGCGCTGGACAGGAGTGCCGTCCGGAGCTGATCGAGCGCCGCCTGGATACTGGCCATGTCCTCGACCGAACGCCGCGCCGCGGCGAGCCGCGCGGCCTCGGCCTCGAGCACGAAACGGACCTCATAGCTGCCGAGCGTCGCCGACAATTCAGCCATCGGCATGAAGGTCATCAGCCGATCCGAGGGCCGGCTCTTGACGAACGACCCGGCCCCGCGCCGCGCCTCGATGAAGCCGTCCGACGCGAGCCGTGCGAGTGCTTCGCGCACGATGGTGCGCGAAATCCCGAACATCTCGGCCAGCCGCGATTCGGCGGGCAGCCGGTCGCCGATCTCGAGACCGTCGGTCTTGATGATCTCGACGATGCCCGAATAGGCTTTGTCGGCCAGTCGCGGCTCGGTCATATCCTGCCCCCGTCCTTCAATCCGGATCGTACCATCATCGTTCAAGCGCCTCAGAAAAACTGGCTGGCGATCAGGATGAAGGCAAGGCCGACCACCGAAACGACGGTTTCCAGCACCGACCAGGTCCGGAAGGTTCCGGGAGTATCGGTCCCGAGATAGCTTTTTACCAGCCAGAAGCCGGGATCGTTGACGTGCGAGAAGAATACCGATCCCGCGCCGATCGCCAGCACCGTCCATTCCGGCGACGCACCCGAACTGACCACCAGCGCCGGCATGATGCCCGCGGTGGTGATCGTCGCGACCGTGGCCGAGCCGATCGAGAGCCTGATCGCGGCGGCAACGAGCCATGCCACCACGATCGGCGACAGCATGCCGCCGCTCGCGAGGCGCGCCAGAAGGTCCGAAATGCCGGCGCCGACCAGCACCTGCTTGAGCGCGCCGCCGGCGCCGATCGCCAGCAGGATGGTGCCCGCAGGCACCATGGTCTCGGTCCAGATCGCATCCTGCACGGTGGGCGCGAACAATTGTCGCCCGAACAGCAGCGGGAGCGCAGCCAGGCAGGCAATCAGCAGGGCGACCACCGGGTTGCTCGCAAAGCCGAGCCACGCAAGGTTCGGCGCCATTGCGTGCGGCAACAGCGGCTGGATCTGGCCGGCGGCGATCAGCACCACCGGCATCAGGATGACGAGCAGGGCCCGACCGACCCCCGGATCGGGGACGTTCAGGCGCACCGCGGCCAGCACCGGCGGCGCGATGCGCACGCCGCGCGCCGTGATTTTCGAGAGGAGCGGTCCTGCGATGATGGCGGTCGGGATACCGACGAGCAGGCCATAGCCGATCGTGCGCGCCATATTGGCGTGCAGCGCGTCGACCGCGAGCAGCGGCCCTGGATGCGGCGGCACGAGCGCATGAACCACGGCGAGACCGGCGATGGCGGACAGCATCAGCGAGAGCTTGGCCTCGTCCCCCTTGCCGCGCTGGGGCAGCGCGGCGGCCGCGGTCGCCACGATCGGCAGCAACAGCACGAGGCCAGTCTCGAAGAACAGCGGCAAGCCGATCACGAGGCCGGCGACCAGGGCCGCCACCGGCGCGCCCGCCGGGCCGGATAACCTGAGGGCCGCGCGCGCGAGCCCGCCGGCGCCATCCGACAATTGCAGCATCGCGCCCAGGGCAAGGCCGAGTGCGACGACCAGCCCGGTTCCCCCGAGAATGTCGCCAACACCCTTCTGAACGGCTTTCGCGGTATCGGCGAGCGGCATGCCGGCCAGCAGCCCGACGGCGAACGCACCGCACAACAGCCCGACGAACGGGTGGAAGCGGCCGCGCACCACGAGCACCACTGACAGGACGATGCCGGTAATGGCGGCGCCGATGAGGCGCGCGTCGGCGCCGATCATCGGCGGTTCTCCCTTCCGGCAAGGCTGTGGGCGCCCTGCCGGCGTGGCGCATCGTACCAACCTGCCCGTTGCCGCGCGATGTTCAATCCACCTCTCCCCCACGTGCCGCCGGTCCGCCAGCCTCTGGCGCACGGCATCATTCTCAGGAATAATCAGTATGACAGCATTTCGGCGATCACCACCAAAAACTGCAAAAATGACAAATAAACTGGGGTATTCACCCTTTTTGACCCTTGAAGCTGTCCAACAAGTTCCGTTATGCTCCCGGGGCGGGCTGATTCGGCTCAGCGCCGGGAGATCGGTTCAAACCGACAAGGCCCCGGCAAGTGCGTTGGTTCGAGCGCGCAGCAAAGGGAGAGTGGAGTGATAGCTACTCAAGCAAATGATGCGGTATCGCACACGGCGATGCGGGAGCGCGATGTCCAGGACGATCGCGTGCATCTGACCCCGACCCAGCGCAAAGTGCTGGAAGGCGTGCATTCGGGCCGCCTCAACAAGCAGATCGCCTTCGATCTCGGTATCGCCGAAGCGACGGTGAAGGCACACATGACGATCCTCATGCGCAAGCTCAATGTCCGCAACCGCACGCAGGTCGCGATCATCGCCGAGAGCATGGGCGCGCGGCGGGAAGCCGCCGCCCGCTGAGGACAGCGGGAAGAGGCCACGACCGCATTGCGCCCCGGGCGGCGGACGAGCGAACGGCTATCCGGATCTGGTCGCGACCTGCCTCCCCTTCGCGAAATCTGTAACAATATCCGAGTCTTTCCGGCGACCGTCGCTATCGCCATCGCCGCAAGTCGTGTCGGTCGAGGATTCGACAAGCTGCATCCACGGATCGCGGGGCAAGGCTAAACCGGCGAGCGACTATCTGCTGTCGGAACCGGCGATCGTCGCCGGGATCGCAAAGCAGATCCTCCCCCGGAACCCGAAGGTGGACTGGGATGCATGGGTCGCCGATTATGCGACGATCCGCGATGCGATCGAGGAAACCTATCCGCTGGTGTTCAAGGATTTCAACAAGCGGCTGTTCACGCCCGGCGGGTTCTGGAAGGGCAACAAGGCCGCCGAGCGGATCTGGCAGACGCCGAGCCGCAAGGCTGAGTTCCTGCCCCCAACCGGCCTGTCCGCGACCGGCTTTGCCGACGCCGGCGGGCGTTACCGGCTGATGACGCTGCGCTCCAACGATCAGTTCAACACGACAATATATGGCTATCACGATCGCTTTCGCGGCGTGAAAGGCACGCGTGACGTGCTGTTCATGCATGCAGCGGACATTGCCGATGCCGGGCTCAGCGAGGGCCAGGTCGTCGCGCTGGAGAGTGACGCCGGGGACGGCAAGCGGCGCCGCCGCGAAGGCCTGATCGTCACCCCCCTATGACATTCCCCGGGGGTGCATCGGCGCCTATTATCCCGAGTGCAATGTCCTGATGCCGGTCGAGCACCATGCCGAGACGAGCCATGTGCCGGCGGCCAAATCCGTCCCCGTCAGGATTGCCGCCTGACAAGGCGGCGCTCAAGCGCGTCGGCAACGGCGTGCTCGCGGGTACTGAGTCGACTTCGACTGCAAAGCCGGGATAGGCTGGGCCGGTTGGAGAGACGAGACATGGCACGCGCATCGGAAGAGGCGGGTTTCGCGCGGATCGAGGCTGATCTGAACCTCCCCGCGGCGCGCATCCGCATGATCCGCTACCGGACCGACCAGCCGGTTGACGTTACGGGCACGCCGCCGGGATACCGGCTCGAACTCGCCCTGCTGCCGCGGCCCAAGGGCGGGCGCGCCTGCTTTTCCGGGCATTGGGGACCGCATCGCTTCGAGCCGATCGGGGAGATGTTCCTGATCCCGCCCGGCGAGCCGCTCCGCGCGATAGGCACGTGCGGCGACCAGCTTTCGGTCGTCTGCGAGTTCGAACCCGACTCGCTGAGCGGCTGGATGGAAAGCGCGCCGCACTGGACCAGCCGCAATCTCGAGCGGCATCTCGACATTGCCAGCCCGGTCCTCAAGGCATCGCTGCACCGCCTGCACGATGAAATCCGCAGTCCTGGCTTTGCGAGCGAAAGCCTGTGCGAGTTGCTTTCGATGCAGGCGGCAGTCGATCTCGCCCGCCATTGCAACGCCGAAGGGCCGGCCTGCAAAGGCGGCCTCGCCGCCTGGCGTTTGCGGCGGATCGACGAGCGTCTCGCCGATTCAGCCACCATGCCCAGCCTGGTCGAGCTCGCCGCGCTGTGCGACCTGTCGATTCGCCAGCTCACCCGTGGCTATCGCGCCACCCGCGGGCGCTCGATCGGCGACGACATCGTTCGCGCCCGCGTCGATCGGGCGAAGCGACTGCTGGCGAGCGACCTGCCGGTGAAGCAGATCGCTCACCGGCTCGGCTTCAACGCGCCCGCCAATTTCTCCTCGGCCTTTGCGCGGGCGACGGGCGAATCCCCTCGCCAATTCCGCGCGCGTCTCGCATCGAGCCGGTAAACCCTAGCCCAGCTCGAGCGCGTGCGGCGAGGATCGTTCAATCATCCCGTAAGCGCTCTGACCGTCCCAACGATAGCGAGCGCCGCTCTGCTGCAGGTTGAAGCCGCCCATGTCGGGGTTGCCGATCCGGAAAGTCGAGAGCGTGGTGACGCCCTCGATCCGGGTGATGCCGAGCTCGGATTCGAATTCGACCGCGACATCGTCGCCGCTGCCGATCGCGCGGCGCAGCCAGGGCGCTTTCACTGCGCGCGCCGGGATCATCCGCCCGTCGATATGGAGATAGCCCTCATTATAGGCGTCCGAGCCGTCTTCGCGCGGCGGATAGGCGATATAGCCGAAGGCGCGGCCGTCCGGGAACACGGCCGACTGCCAGCAATGCCCCCGGAAACCCGCGAGCGGCCGCACGCTCTGGCGGTGAATCCGCGAGCCGACCGCCTTGAAATCCCGCACGCGTCCGTCGATTTCGAACCGCCCCTCGGCGCGAAAGAGTTGCTCGATCCGGTAACCGATCCCCATATTGGCCGCCTCGATCGACTCCGCCTCGGACATCTGGGCCACCCGCTCGGGGGAATTGTCCTGCACCCAGGCCGGCGTCACCATCGTCAGCTCGACATCGAAGCGAAGCGGCGTTCGCCTGGCCGGATCGACTGACCGGGCGATCTGATGGTCGACATGGCTGTCGGTCGCCGAGCCGTCGAAATGCACGGTCCATGTGCGAAAGGGCTCGACGCACCGGAAGGTGACCGGTCCGGCACCAAGCACGGTCGGCCGCCCATCCGGCCCGGTCGCCGACGGCGCGGGGCCGGACCCGTTGTCGTTCAGGATGCGCCCGTCGCGAAGGGCGAAATTGGCCTGGAAACGCCGGTCCTCCCATGAAGTCGCCTCGGCCTCGATGCCGATCCGGGGAAAGCCGAATTCCCCATTCTCCTCGAACAGCCAGATCGACGCGCTTTCACGCATCTCCGGATCGTCGGGCCGTGCGGGCAGCATGAGGTCTTTTTCGGGCGCCAGCCCGCCGGTCCGGTCCGTACGCGTCGTCACCATGGTCGATCCTCTCAAACGGGTGCTGAACTCAGGCCGAAACGCCTCGAATAAAACGCAAAGCGGTCGCGCAGCCGGTGCGGATCGAGGCCGAAATCGGCTGGGTCGTAAAGGTGCCGGCCATGCTTGTCCCGGGCCGCCTCGAGCCGCCATGCCGCGATCCGCGCGCGCGTCTCCGGCGTGAGCATCTCACCCAGAAAGGCGTAGAGGTCCTCGAGGGTCGGGTAGGGATCCTGCATGAACGGCGCGAAATCCACGTCGAAGAAGCGATCGTCATTCCCCGCCGCGCGAAACGCGATCACCCGCTTCATGCCGATCTCGCAGAAATCGGCGGTGACCTCCCCAAGCCAGGCCTTGTCGATGGAATCGGTGAACGGCCGGCTCAATTCGAAATAGAGATCGGCGACCGACGGGATGACATCGGCCACGTCGCGGTGAGTCATCCAGAACCGCGCGTCCGGAAACACCTGGTTCAGCGCATCGACGAACAGGATATGCGTCGGGTTCTTCAGCCGCCACCGGTCGGGCGGGCAACGCCATTGCAGCAGCTTGAGCACGCGCTTCACATAGAGATAGGTCGGGGCGAGATCGGCCTCATGGTTGAACCAGGCGACATAGCTCGGGATCCGCGCCATCGCCTGGAACAGCTGCGACTTGAAATCGAACCCCATGAAGGTCTGGCACTCGGTCGGCGTGGTCGCCGTGCTCGGCACCATTTGCTTCATGCGCGGGAACATCGCGTCGCGCTGCTTCATCCTCGCTTCGGCCAGCGCGATCCGCGGATCGTCATGCTGGGTCGCGGTCTCGGGCGGCGGACAGGGATCAGTCCCTTCCCAGTTGCGGATGAAGCGCACTGCGGGGTCCTGCGCCAGCATGCACGACAAGGCGGTCGATCCCGTGCGCGGCAGGCCGAGGCCGATCAGCGGGGCGACGATCTCCTCCTCGTCGATCTCGGGATGAAGGCGATACCAATGCTCGATCCGCAACCGGCTCGACAGGAAGGAGACGATCTGCGCGTCGAACATCGCGTGGCCGGCATCGTTGAACCGCGCCTCGGCATCGGCCGACGCGACCAGCCTCCCCAGCCCCTCGCGAAACGACTCATCGCCGAAATCATCCAGCGACGTCGCCGCCTGCGCCTGGTCGAGCAGTCCGGACACCCGATCCATGCGACATCCTCCCCGCACGCCTGCCGGTTCACCCGGTTCGCGCCGCCCATCAACTTCCCGATCGCAGCCGCGATTTGCAACGGCCCAGGCCAGGATCAGCGGGACAAACTTATCGCCACGGGCCACAAGCAGGGTCTGCGAAGCAAGGAGAGCATCATGAGCGACGATTCAGCCGCCGCCATTCGCGACACCCGCAAGGACTTCATGACCGAGCATCGCGAGATGTATCTCCGCTCGGGCGGAGCGCAGGGCCATATCCTCGATATCAGCGCGGTCGGCGGCCACTCCTTCACGACTCACTGCATGATCAGATATACCGGCCGGAAGAGCGGCAAGACCTTCATCACCCCGCTGATCTACGGCGATATCGGCGGCGAAGTGGTAATCGTCGCCTCTAAGGGCGGCGCCGACGAGCATCCCGCCTGGTATCTGAACATCCGCGACAGCGACCATGTCGAATTCCAGATCGCCACCCAGGCGTTTCGTGGCACCTGGCGCGAGCCCGAAGGCGAGGAGCGCGAGAAGGTGTGGCGGTTCGTGGTCGACGCCTTCCCCTCCTACGCAACCTACCAGGCCTCCACCGAACGCCTGATCCCGCTGGTGATGATGAAGGCGGTCGAGCCGATCGCCGTCTTCAAGGAGTCGGACGCAACCGGGGTGCGACAGCTCTGAATCGACATGCGTCAAAACACCCGCTCGGAAGAAATTCAATCCCCGTATTTCAGCTCGACGCTTGTCGCTTGCCCGTTCGGCCCCATCGGCGAATCGAATTCGACCACCGAGCAGACCGGATTGCTGTGCGAGGCGAACAGTTTCGCCTCATCCTCCATGATTGCCGGCAGCCGCGCTGGATCGCCGATGATCTTCTGCGACTTCTCGAAATCCTCGCGGCTGTTCCACCATATTTCCATGAGGCAGTCGAAGCCCGGATCGATCACCTCGCCGGTCACCGGGTTCTTCTCCGGCGTCAGGTATCGCCGCACATAGCGCACTGCGTTGGGGATCGAGGGCGCCCGCCCCATGCGCTTCGACAATTGCGAATGCTGGTTCTCATAATAGTCCATGAATTCGTCCATGGTCATGTCCGGCCGCTTCCGGAAAAAACAGATCTGCTTGAACATCGGGCATCCTCTCGCCTGTATCGTGTTACGCAAAGGCAAGCATGCTACGGTGGATGAATCGCACCAGGTCGGTCTGCCCGCGCGCGCCGGTCTTGCCATAGATGATCTTCGAATAGGTTCGCGCTGTCTGGATGGTCAGGCCGAGCTCGGCCGCTGCCTCGGCGATGGTCATCCCCCGGCTAAGCGCAAGCGCAAGCCGCGCTTCGCTCGGCAGCAGGCCGAACAAGTGCGCGAGTTGCGCGCAGCGATCCGCCGAGGACCCGCTATCGGCATGGACATAGGCAATCAACGCCGGCGGCGGGCCCGACGAGATCATGTGCCGGTTCGCCGGCATCAGCAGCATGTCGAGCCACGGCTCACGGCTCAGGATCATCGCCCGCGACCGACGCCCCGGGTCAGCGAGCAGCGCCGCGATTTCACCCGCGATTTCCTGGCGCATTTCCGGCGACCGCGCGCTGAGCATGCCCCGCCCGTCACGCCGCAGGATGTTCGAGTTTTCGAGGATCTGCGCGCCCTGCGCATTGGTCTCGAGCACGCGCCCGGCGGCGTCGAGCGTTAGCCAGCCCAGATCGAGCCGTCGCGTCGCCTCGTTGGCGAGCGATGCGGCGAAGCGCTCGCGTTCGAGCGCGACATAGGTACGCAAGGCAGTGCGAAGCCAGGGGGCGAGCGCCTCGACCAGCGCATGCTGCTCCGGCTCGAATGTTGCGCCGCGCCGCGACAGGGTGAGCCACACATTCACCCCGCTTTGCTCGACCACCCGCATCTGCCTGACGAAGTTCATGCCGCTGGGCGCGAGGAGCGCGTGGAAAAAGGCCTGGTCGGCGGGATCCCCGGTGTCGAGCAGCGCCTCCAGCGCATGGACCCGCCCCTCCTCGAACTGATGGTAAGGCAGCGGATCGCTTTTGTGCAGACGATCGCGATAGAGCTGCTGGATCAGCGGTGGCGATCCCTCGCCCGAATAGAGATGCACCACTGACGGCCGCGCCGGCGCCGGGGGACGGAAAATCAGGCTCGCATAATCGGCGCGGGTGACGGCGCGCAGCCGATCGAGGAATCGCGACCATGTCGGCTGCTCGAAGATTCCCTCGAAAAGCGCCTCGAGCAAATCCCCTGGCGGAAGGTCCGCGGGCATCTCCTGCTCCTCCTGAACGAGCGACTCAGTATCGCTCCGGCGCAATCCCTTGTATCCTCCCATTTGGGGAGTTCATCGAAGCCGGGTCTATGCCATCTCCACAGTCGGAACAATGGACCTTCGCATCTCGGGAAGTCCGCTTGGGTGAGAGAGTGACGATGCCGGCAATCGGAACGATGAGCGACCCCGCGCTTCGACGCCATCTGCTCGACACCCCGACCGCCATGCTGCTGGCCGAGGCGCGCGGGCGGCGTGCCGGGCGCGGTCCGGCCCGCACGACATATTCGCGCAAGGTCTTCATCCCCCTCACCCAGCTCTGCGCCGACACCTGCCACTATTGCACCTTCGCCAAGGCGCCGCGCAGCGTCAGGGCCCCCTTTCTGCTGCCCGAAGAGGTGCTCGAGATCGCCCGGCGCGGCGCAGGCGCAGGGTGCAAGGAGGCATTGTTCACCCTCGGCGACGCGCCCGAGCGGCGCTATCGCGCAGCCAGGGAGGCGCTCGCGGCGCTCGGCTTCTCACGGACGATCGACTATCTGGCGCATGTGGCGGGCCTCGTGCTCGCCGAAACCGGCCTGCTGCCCCACATCAATGCGGGCATTCTCTCGCACGATGATTTCCGGCAGCTGCGCGCCGTCTCGGCATCGGCCGGGCTGATGCTCGAAAGTGCGTCCAGTCGCCTGTGCGAGCGTGGCGGCCCGCATTTCGGCTCGCCCGACAAGGTGCCGGCGGTGCGCCTCGCCTCGATCGCCGCCGCCGGCGAAGCGCGCGTGCCGATGACCAGCGGAATCCTCATCGGCATCGGCGAGACCGAAGACGAGCGGATCGACGCCCTGTTCGCGCTCCGCGACCTGCACCGCAGCTTCGGCCATCTCCAGGAAGTCATCGTCCAGAATTTCCAGCCCAAGTCAGGCACCCGGATGGCAGGCGTAGCCCCGCCGGGCGATGAGGATTTCTACCGCGCCATCGCCACTGCCCGGATCATCCTCGATGACGACGTCTCGGTCCAGGCGCCGCCCAATCTCAATGCCGGGCGGCTCGCCGCCCTGCTCGACACCGGCATCGACGATTGGGGCGGCATCTCGCCCGTCACGATCGATCATGTGAACCCCGAGGCGCCCTGGCCCCAGATCGAAGCGCTGGCGCAGGTCTGCGAAGCGGCCGGCCGCCCCCTGGTCGAGCGGCTGACCCTCTATCCGCCCTTCGCCAGCGCCCCCGAGGAGTGGCTTGATGCGGCCATGCTCCCGAAGGTGGCGCCATTGAGCGATTCCGAAGGCCTCGCCCGCGACACCGCCTGGAGCCCCGGCACGCTCCTGCCCGCACCCGGATCGCCCGTCCGACCGCTCGGCACCGCCACGGTCCTCCGCAGCAACAACCTCGATCCCATCCTGGGCCGGGCAGCGCGCGGCGAGGAGCTCGCCGAGACCGAGATCGTCGCCCTGTTCACCAGCCGCGGCGCCGATGCCGAGGCGGTGGTGGCTGCAGCCGACGCGTTGCGTGCCACAGTGAAGGGCGACACCGTCACCTATGTCGTCAACCGCAACATCAACTACACCAATATCTGCACCTATTCCTGCGGCTTCTGCGCCTTCTCGAAGACATCGACCAGGGCTGGAACCCGCGACAAACCCTATGTCCTCGCCGATGAAGTCGTCGCCGCCCGCGCCGTCGAGGCCTGGGAGGCGGGCGCGACTGAAGTCTGCCTGCAGGGCGGCATCCATCCGAGCTACACCGGAGACACCTATGCCGGCATCCTCGCCGCGGTAAAACGCGCCTGTCCGGACATGCACGTCCACGCCTTCTCGCCGCTCGAGATCAGCTCGGGAGCCGCGACTCTCGGCGTCAGCGTCAATGATTACCTCCGTCGCCTCAGGGACGCCGGGCTGGGTTCGCTTCCGGGCACCGCGGCTGAAATCCTCGATGACGAAGTCCGCGCGCAGATCTGCCCCGACAAGCTGACCACGCAGCAATGGCTCGACGTCATCCGCGCCGCACACGAGGCCGGGCTGCCGACCACCGCGACGATCATGTTCGGCCATCTCGACCAGCCGAAGCACTGGGCCCGCCACCTGACCGCGATCCGCCGGCTCCAGCTCGACACCGGCGGCTTCACTGAATTCGTGCCCCTGCCCTTCGTCCATATGGAAGCCCCGCTCTTCCGCCGCGGCAGGGCGCGCAAGGGACCGACCTGGCGCGAGACCATCCTGATGCACGCGGTAAGCCGCCTCGTCCTCCACGGCGCGATCGCGTCGATCCAATGCTCCTGGGTGAAGCTCGGCATCGACGGCGCCGCTGCCTGTCTCGGCGCCGGAGTCAATGATCTCGGCGGCGTCCTGATGAACGAAAGCATCAGCCGCGCGGCGGGCGCGGCACACGGCCAGGAAATCAGCGTCGACGACCTTGGCGCCGCGGCGACGGCAGCCGGTCGCACGCTGCGCCGCCGCACCACCCTGTACCGGCTGATCGACGGACCCGAAGCGAGAACGCCAGAGAAAATCCAGTGAAAATCCGGCGAGCACACCCTCAGAAGGAAAACAGGAATGTCGAAAATCGCCGTGGTCGGAGGAACCGGTCACCTCGGCTCAGCACTCGCCAGGCGCCTCGCGCGCGCCGGTCACGATATCACGATAGGCTCGCGCTCGGCCGCCTCAGCCGAAGCGGTCGCGCTCGAGATCGGCGGTACCACCGGCTTCGCCACCAATGCCGAGGCAGCACGAGGCTGCGACTTCGTCCTGGTCACCGTCCCCTATGCCGCCCAGGCCGGCACCCTCGCTGAAATCCGCGACTCAGTCGGCACCGCCATCGTCATCGACGCGACCGTGCCGCTCGTCCCGCCCCGGGTGATGCGCGTCCAGCTCCCCGCCGCCGGTTGTGCCGCGCTCGAGGCACAGGCGCATCTCGGCCCCGACGTGCGCCTCGTCTCCGCTTTCCACAATGTCGCCGCCCACAGGCTGGCGACCGACGAGGATGTCGATTGCGACGTCCTCGTCTTCAGCGACGACACCGAGGCGCGCGCCGAGGTGACCGCGCTGATCGAAAGCATCGGCATGCGGGCCCTGGCGGGCGGATCGCTTGCCAACTCGGCCGCGGCCGAGGCCCTGACCTCGATCCTCATCTTCCTCAACAAGACCTACAAGGCGGACGGCGCCGGCATCCGCTTCACCCGCCTCGGCACCGCCGCTGGTGGCTGATCGGGGATCGCCATGAGCTGGACCGCTCTCGTCCCCCTGAAGCACAGGATCGAGCGAAAGAGCCGTCTCGCGGGCAGCATGGCCGCCGATGCGCGCGCGCTGCTGAGCGAGTGCATGTTCGACCATGTCATCGGCGTGCTGGGTACGACGCCGGCGATCAGGCGCATCGTCCTGTTGTCCCCGGCCGCGCCGGAAAACTGGCCGCACGACTGGATCAGGGACGAGCGACGCGGCCTCAATGCCGAGCTGGCGGCGTTTCAGTCGGCCGAGCGCGCGAGCGACCTGCTGATCATCCACGCCGATCTGCCGCTGCTGGCGCGCGCCGATGTCGAGGCCCTGCTCGACGCAGCCGTCCGCACCGGCACGGCGATAGCCCCCGACCGCCACGATCGCGGCACCAACGCCCTCGCCTGCCGCGCCGGCATGGTGGTAGAGCCTCGCTTCGGGCCGGACAGTTTCGCGCTTCACCGTCGAAGCGTGCCTGAAGGCGCGATCATCCGCCGGGAAGGCCTCGCGCTTGATGTAGACACGCCTGAAGACCTGGAGCTCGTCGAGGCTGCGCCCCGATGGCGGATTCCAGGCGGCGACCGCTAGATCAGGATCGCCCGATTCCGGTCAGTAACGGCCGCCCGGATGGGCGAGACCGCAACGATGTCGAAAGGCCGACACTGTGCCGCCTCTCCCGGCGGGCCTGGCTTCTGCCAGCATGTCCTCTATGGGCCATGGCGGGTCAGGTTGGAGAGCGAATGATGAGCAATCCGTCAAAGGCGTGGGATGGAGAGCTGGTCCGGAAATGGCTTGAGCGCCGGTTCGAGGCTTCGAAGCTGGATCAGGCGGCGGCGGACCGGCGCGGATACGAGGCGCAGGACGAGTATGACAAGGCCGCCGCCGAGGAATGGGTCTGCCGTGCGCTTCAGGCCGCTGACTGTGCAACCGACCAGGCCAGTTTCGCGAAGCGCCTGAAGGAACTGATCGGCCAGGAAGACTATCCGGCGACGGGCATCAATGACGATACGCGGTTCGAGCGGCATGTTCGCGGTCAGCTCAGAAAACTGGCCAGGATGACCAAGGCGAATGAGGGGTTCGAGAAGACGCTGCGCTATCAATGAGCGCGGCCCGACACGCCGGTGATGCTCAGCGTGCCGCCACGGCTGGGCAGCGCGGGTTCCAGGCCCTAAGGCGGGCGCATGGCCCGCAGACATTCAAGACAAGATCCCTATGGCGAGCTGGATCGCGAGGCGGAGGCGCCGGCCGCGCCGGTGCTCTGCTGGCTGTGCGGCCGGCCGACCGGCAAGACGATCATCTGGCACCATCCCGTGCCCAAGAGCCGGGGCGGGCGCGACGTGGTGCCGATGCATGCCATCTGCCAGCAGGCGCTGACCACGAATTTCACCAATGCCGAACTGCAGCGCCACGGCATGGATGTGGAGGCGCTGCTGGCCAACCCCAATGTGCGCAAATTCGTCGACTGGGTGGCGAAGAAGGACCCGGATTTCACCGCGAGCACGGCGAAGAAGCAGCGCTGATCGGGGTTGCGGCTCTGGCGCCCGGGCCGATTTCAGGCCGGCCTCGTCAGCGGCGGCGCTTCGGGTATGTGGGCGTGGCACGTTCCTCCGCGGTCAGCTGGCGCCAGCGATCGAACCGCGCCGCGGTGAGCGTGCCCGCGGCGATCGCTGCCTGGACGGCACAGCCGGGCTCGTTGCCATGCGCGCAATCGGAGAAGCGGCAGCCCTGCGCCGCCAGCACGAAATCGTCGAAGATCTCCGAGACCCCGGCGGCCGCATCGGACAGGTGCAATTCGCGCATGCCGGGCGTGTCGAGCAGCCAGCCGCCCCCACCGAGCCGATGCATCTCGCGCACGGTGGTGGTGTGGCGGCCGGTATCGTCCTTTGCCCGGATCGCCTGGGTGGCGATGCTGTCCGAGCCGCGCAAGGTGTTGACGAGGGTCGATTTGCCGACGCCCGAGGAGCCCAGAAGGGCGACCGTCTTGCCCGGTCCGCACCAGGCGGCGAGGCACGCCGCGCTGGCGGGGTCGCGGCCGTTGATGGTTTCGACCCGCAACCCGGGCTCGATCGCGCGGGCCGCCGCCGCGAAGGCCTCCGGGGTCTCGGTCAGGTCGGTCTTGGTGAGCACCACGACCGGGTGCACGCCCACCTCGTGCGCCAGCACCAGATAGCGCTCGAGCCGCGCGACGCTGAAATCCTGGTTGCAGGAGGCGACGATGAACAATGTGTCGATATTGGCGGCGATCATCTGCTCCTTGCGCGGATCCCCCGGTGCCCGTCGTTTGAACAGGTTCATCCGACGCAGGACGCGGGTCGGCTGCAGCGTGGCGTCGTCGATCAGCAGCCAGTCGCCGACCGTCGGATGATCGTCGGAGGGTGAGGCGCCGGGAATATAGGGTGTAACCGAATGCTGCACGCCCGCGCCCGCGACCGTGATTTTCCCGCGATGAACCGCCATGACGCGGACGGGATGGCAGTCCTGCGTCTCCTCGACCGAAAGCTGCTCGCTGAAAAAAGCATTCCAGCCGAGCTCTTCCAAAGACTCATCAGTCGATTTCATAGGGCGATAGCTGCGGCTTTCTTTCCGACCCGGCGGCTTCCCGCATCGGGCATATCTCAAGGCCCGCTACCACGGTCCGTCGCGAGATCCTATCAGGGCCGCGCCTGAGAAAAATTGTCCAGGCGCGTCAACCATGTCTAAGAGTCGGACGATGTCCGATACTCTCAAGATTCTGCTTCAATATCTGTTGCCCAAGCAAGGCCTGACCGCCTTTGCCGGCCGGGTCGCCGGCGCGCGGGGAAGCGCGATGACGCTTCCGCTGATCCGCTGGTTCGTTCGGAAATACGGCGTCGACATGAGCGAGGCCGAGAATCCGGACATCGCCAGCTACGCGAGCTTCAACGACTTCTTCACTCGCCCGCTCAAGGCCGGCGCGAGGCCCCTGGCCGCGGCCGATTTCATCTGCCCGGTGGACGGCGCGATCAGCCAGTTCGGCGCCATCGAGGACGGCCAGATCCTGCAGGCCAAGGGGCACCACTTCACCACCACCGATCTGGTCGGTGGCGACACCGCGCTGGCGGCGCTGTTCCGCCACGGCAGCTTCGCCAATCTCTACCTGTCGCCCAAGGACTATCACCGCCTGCACATGCCCTGTGACGGCAGGCTCACGCGCATGATCTATGTGCCGGGCACGCTGTTCTCGGTGAACCCGACGACGGCGCGCGGCGTGCCGAACCTGTTCGCCCGCAATGAGCGCGTGGTCTGCGTGTTCGAATCGCCAGAGCATGGCCCGTTCGTGATGGTGCTGGTCGGCGCGACCATCGTCGGCAGCATGGCCACCGTCTGGCACGGCGTGGTCAACGCGAAACGCACCGGCACGCTTTCCGAATGGACCTATGCCGATCGGGACATCGCACTGAACAAGGGCGCTGAAATGGGCCGCTTCCTTCTCGGCTCGACGATCGTGATGCTGTTCGGGCATGGCACGATCGCCTTCAACCCGGCCTGGGCGCCTGAACGGCCGGTGCGCCTCGGCGAGATGATGGGGAATCGCCCGGGCTGAGCAGGGTCTCGCCCTGGCGGGCAGGCCGGAGTCAGCCGCCGCTGCCGCCGGAGTCCGGGCCAACCGCGAGCGCGGCCGCCGCCGCCCGGCGCGCCTCGCCGCGGCGCCTGGCGCGCTGGCCGTAGAGAAAGGTCCACAGGCTCAGCGCGCCCATCGTGCCATAGCCGAGGATCGGATTGACGATCAGATAGTCCCGGATGCTCAGGGCGAACACAAGCACCACCGATATCGCGACATCGACGAGGAGGCCCAGCCCCCACACAACAGTCATCACCGTCATTGTCCGACGAAAGCCGGCATTCACCTGGAGCATCTCGAACTGCTGCGCCTCACCTTCGGACTTGCGCCGCATGCTGGCGCGGGCGAGCTCGTAGATCATTGGCTTGCCGATCAGCGCTGACACGAGGAACGCCAGCCCGATCACCCCGGTGACGAGCTTCTCGCGGAGCTGGAGGAACCGCGCCCCGCCGCCGCCGAGCATTGCCAGCAGCGACAGCGCGATGCCGCTCACCACCAGCACGGACAGCGCGTCGATCCGGCGGTGGCGCGCGAACTCAACCAGACTCCACAAAATGGGTGGCGCCGACGAGACCAGCAACGCACGGACCTCGCCCAGCGGGGCCTCGGCATAAGTGTAGATCACGAACGGCAGGATGAAATTGACCAGCGCCTCGCCGAGGACCTGGACGCCATTCTTGCGGAGATAGGCGGCGATGCGGACGATCAACCCTGGTTTCGCGTCCACCTGTCACTTCCCTGTCGGCCCGTGCGGTCAGGATAATGCGTTGAGGGAAAGTCACAAGGCCGCGTGCCGGCGCTGCGACAGCGCCCGCCAAATGCGCTCAGCGATCGAGCATGATGTCCGCGACATAGAGGTGCGGCGCAGGCTCGCTTTTGTTGTTCTGCACCCAGAATCCGTCGATCGTCGTGCCCTCGCCGATGCCGAGCTGGTCGAAGGGAATCTGCACCTTGGTCCAGCCCCCCGGAACCACCTTCACGACCTTCATCCTGGGCTCGGGCTGGCCGTCGGCACCGACCCTGGCGCCATTGGGGATCGGCTTGCCGTTGACGATCCCGACCACGCGGACCTCCGCTTCACCGCCGACCGCCTGGATCAGCATCGAGATGCCGCGATAGGGCGCGGCGCTGAACGGCGCGTGGTGGAGATAGAGCGCCTGATAGCCCTGCGCCTCGACCCTGATCGGCATGTGCGCGCTGCCGATGTCGGCGCTCAACTCGGTCTTGGCCGAGCTCATATTCTCCCAGCCGGCGCCGAGCGCCTTGTCATAGATATTGGCGATCGGATCGGCCGCAGCGGCCGGAGCCGCGGCCGGCGCCTGAGCCGGCGTCGCCTGGGCCATGGCGGCAGCGGGAACGAACAACAGTGCGGCGGCGGCAACGAGCGACTTCATCGCATTCTCTCCCCACTTTCATGCGTGCATCCCGTTTTCAGGATTCGCCTCAATCATGCCCCCGAGGTGGGCCGCAGAGCAAGAGGGAGACCTGAACGCGCGCGCCTTGCCTCAGCACCGCCGTTCCGTCCTGTCCGATGCCGGGATCACCCGCAGCCGGCGCTTGGACCAATAGCTCAGGTCCATCGAAATCCGGACCGGCGCGCCCTTGCGGGTATAGATCATCTGATCCCCGCGATCCGCGTCGATGCTGGTGGTGCAGCTCTTCCAGCCCTGTTTTTCGAGGATGTCGGTGATCGCGTAGACGGCGTTTTGATCGCGCTCGTGCCACAGGATCAGCTGGTCGAAGCCGCCATTGCCGTCGCCGCCGACCAGATCGACCGCGGCTTCATAGGGGCCGGTGCCGCCCCACATCACGCCGTGCTTGCGGCAGCGCAGGCTGATGTGATCGGGCTGAACGCAATCGGTGAAGCCCGCGCGCTGGGCGTCGGCGAGGCTGCCAGTGACCGGAAGTCCCTCGAACAGGAGCCGGGCCGGCGGCGTGCGATGCGGGCCGCATCCAGCGAGCAGGAACAGGAGCGCGAGCCATGGTGCCTTATGTGCCATCAGATGCGTGCCTCGGGCTGCTGGTGCGATTGACGTCGCCTGCCGGTGCATAGCGCAAGCGCGGCTGCGGATGCCCGCCGCTTTCCCTGTTATCGGGCCGTAACAGCGAAAGAACAGGGAAAGAAAATTTTTTCGCGCTTTTTCGGCCGGTTTGTTGGAAATATTCCTGTTCCAAGTCAAAGACTTAAGTCTCGTTTTCGCTGATAATCGATAACAGCGAAACCGATCCGCGGAACAGCGAAACGCCGTGGCCATAACAGCGAAAGCCGAGGCGCATAACAGCGAAGCTCGATTCAGCAGCGGCCCGAAATCGGCTTTCAGGAGGCGATTCTTCATGAGGAGGACGCTGACATGGTCGAGCATAAAGTTGAATCGAGCGCGGGAATGCGCGGGGAAACGGGCGACATGGCGGGCGCGGGCGCGCCCGGCGATTGGAGGAGCGCGCCACGTCAGGGCCGTCGCGGAAGGGATCGAGACCGAGGCCGAACGCGCGATCATGCGGGTGCCGGGCTGCTCGGCCGGCCAGGGCTATCTTTTCGCCGCACCCATGGACGCGTTTCAGTTCGATGCTTGCCAGGAGCAGATGGCTACTCCGCGCTATCGGGCCAGGCGCAGACGCAGACACGGTTGCCGGCCCCGTCGGAAAGCGTCCAGTGCGCGGGTTGGTGCGAGTCGTCCACGATCCGTCCGCCGGCCGCGATCGCCGCCTCCAGGCGCGCGCCGACCTGCTCGCGCGGGACGGAGACATCGATATGCATTGCATGCGCCAGCGGCCTGGCCGCGTCGAGTTCCTGCATCCAGACGGTCGACCCATGGCCGAGCGGATCGACGGCATTGTCATCGGCCATCGGCGCATAGCCGAGCACGGCGCGCCAGAAGCCGCAATTCACTGCGTCCGGCTTCGCCGCGATCGCGACCTGAACTTCCTGTATCGCACTGCGATCCGCGACACCGCCGAGCTCTCGCGCGACCGCCGAGATGGATCGCGCCAATCCGATATCGTCGACCTCGAGCTGCCAGATGTCACGGTTCAACCGAACGGCTACGCCGCGGTCGGATAGGGTGAGGATAGCGCCACGTCCGGGTAAAGTGGCGATGCCCGCCAGGCCTTCGGCAAGGCGTGCCGCCGCGCCGAGCGAGGCAGTTCGGAAAAATGCCATGGCGCCGCCATGCAGCACAGCCCAGTCGTCCACGCCCGTCGCGGCCAGAAACGCTTTCCAACCCTGTTCGCTCACCATTCCCTCCACGGCTCGCTCATGCCGGCCAGCGCAACATCAGACCTGATCTTCCCGACCCCGCGCAAGCCCGCCGCCGCGCCGCTGGCATTACAGGACATTACGGTGACACGTGTGCAATTGCCCCTAATTAAATGGCATAAGAATTAAGTGGTTATTGCACGTGTTACCGTAATTCCGGTCCTCACCCTGTCGATGAACCAAGCCGTGTTTCGCGCCCTCGGCGTCGCGGCGCTGAGCGGCAACCAGCGCGCGCAGGAGCGCTGGGCGGCGATGGTGCAGACGGCGGAGTATGAGCAGAAGCGGGCGCAAGTGGCGATCGACAATGTGATAGAGCGCAGGGCCACGAATGGGCGGCAAAGCGGCGAGAGCGGCTTGGGACGGAGGATGACGGGCATGATCCTTATGCAGAGGAGATCATCATCGACCAGCGATCGGGATCGGTGGTGATCCGGGATGTTGGGGATGGGGGGAGGAAACATGACCCGAGATCGCCGCAGGGAACCGGGCTACCCCGGCCCCGCACACTTGGTGACACGCGTAGTCAGCCCTTAACGCGCGGTTGGCTCGCAGAGTATTTGGGGGTTATTGCGCGTGGCACCGTAACTCCCCTCGCTCAAGCTAGCGAGTGAATTTCGGTGATGCATGCAACAATCCCTTTTTTTTGGTGGATGATGGGTAGCCTTATGAATTGAGGGGCATTTGCACACAGACCGAAATTCTCGAGGAATCGGGCGAGATGTTCCACCGAAGTGGTTCAGAAACTGCGCCGAAATCAATTGACGGATGAGTTTACATCGCGACTTAGCAGAAGGTGGACTTCTGACCTGAATCAATACGCAGGCGGGCAGTCGCCAACACGCTGTTCGGGGGAGGAACGCTGGTGGACGAGGCGAAGGCGAAGGATTGGGAGGCCAAGCTACGCGGCCAAGCAATCGAGGGGTGGACGATCGACTCGCTTATCGATCACGGCAAGTCAGCCGCAGTGTTCAAAGCGGTTGGTGAGGGCCGAGTGGCTGCTCTCAAGATTTTCGATGACGAACTCATACAACGGCACGGTGATCAGACTCAATTGGAGCGTATTCACCGTGAGCTTGGGCTGATCGGTAAGCACCATCCAAACATGGTCGCATTGCTCGGCGGAGGATTTCATGACGAAAGCAAAAATCACTACATCATCATGGAGTATCTCGACGGTCCAAGCCTCGCCAAATGCCTCCCCGAGGTGCCCGAAGGTAACATCCCTGACCTTATCGAACAGCTCGTCTCAGCCTGTGAATTTCTTGAAGAAAATGGACTCGCTCATCGTGACATTAAGCCCGCAAATATCATTCTCGTTGATAACTTCAGCCGCCTCATATTGCTTGATTTTGGGGTATTGAAGCCTGTCGGTGAGGCCGGCCTCACCGACGTGGACGGGCAGAAGCTGTTTGTCGGGACGCTCCAGTATAGTTCCCCAGAGTTCCTGCTTCGCGACGAGCATGACGATGCTCTCGGGTGGCGCGCGCTCACGATCTACCAAGTCGGTGCAGTCCTCCATGACTTGATCATGCGTCGCCCGATCTTTGACGAGTTCACCAATCCGTACGCCGCCCTCGTCAACGCCGTCCAGCATGAACTGCCGAACATCGCGAGCGAGGCTGTCCCGTCCTACCTTGTCGACGCGTGCCGAATGGCGCTGGTGAAGGATCCCGAGAAGCGGCTATCACTCGTGAGTTGGGACGCTTTCCGTCCCCCGGTCGTAACGTCGGCTGTGGACGCCGCGAGACAACGGATCGGGAAGAGGCTTCTGCTCGCCGAGGCGCAGACCGAAAGCAAGAGTGACCCGGGCCCCGCAATAGCAGAACTGCTGGAGACCGTGATCGAGGGATTGAAAGTGGAACTTCGCCGGATCAGGCAAGCTAATGCGAGCATCATGCCGCCGTTGGAGATCACGCGCGGCGCGAAACGCGCCCCGACCGTGAACATCAAGATGAACGCCTCAGCCGAGTTCGAGCTCGCGAGCGAGCTTTGCATGGAGATTTGCGTCGAAGTGATAGACGCCGAGGCGCAGGCGGTGCAACTTCAAGCGAGTGCCGCTGTCGCCGCTAAGGGGGCGGACCGCACGACCATCTTTCGGGGGCCTTACAGCTCCGCCGCCGTCAGCGATCGGATCGAAGCTACGATCATCGTCGCGCTGGACCAAGCGCAGGGCGGCGCTGGTGGCCAGCTTAGCCTTGCCGATGTGGGAGTGAACTGATGGAAGCCTCATGGTGGAAAAGTATCGGCGAATTGGATGACGATCAGAAAAAGGCGATCGCGCTGGATGACGATGCGAACCACTTAATTGTCGGGCCCCCCGGCTGTGGGAAGACCAACTTACTGCTCCTTAGAGCAAGCTACCTTCATGCAAAGGGCGTGACAAATATCAAGGTGCTAGCCTTCGGGCGAGTGCTAAAAGAATTCATCTCGTCTGGTACCGAACACTATCCGTTCGCCGCTGACAAGGTGCAGACATTCGTGCGATGGGGCTACGAGGTGCTAGCCGCGAATGGGATCCAGATCGAAGACAGCGACGAATTCGACAAGGTTCGCACTCGCTTGTTCGAGGGGCTCTCACAGGTGGAGCAACAGGGCGCCGCAGAAAATGTATTCGACGTCATTCTCCTCGATGAGGCGCAGGATTATTCGGCGGAAGAGGCGACCTTGCTTCGGTCTTTTGGCGCCCAAATCTTTGCCGTGGGCGATGACAATCAGCGCATTACGGACCAGACGGGCGCGTTACAGAAGCTGGAGGAACTCGGCGCAACCCGGACGAATCTACGACATCACTATCGCAATGGAATAAAAATCTGTCGGGTCGCGGACGGCATCAAAAACCTATTGGATGATGCGTCCGGCATGGAGGCAACATCAAACTATGACGAGGGCAGCTTCCCGTCCACCGTCGAAGTCCTCGGCGGAATTGACCTAGCGACGCAGGTCAGCGAAGCCATTCCGCGCATTAAAACTCAGCTGCAAGCCTATCCCGGCGAGATGATCGGTATCCTATGCCCTCGCGCGGCCGAACTTGGCGAAGTTGCTGACCTGCTCGGTCAAAGTGAAATTGCGGGCGAAGTTCAGGTGCAGCGCTCAGGCGCATACGGCGCCATCTCACCGGATCGGCCGGTCGTCGTCACCACGGTGCAGGGCGCGAAGGGGCTCGAGTTCCGCGCAGTGCATATGATCGCGGCCGAGAAGCTCAAAAAATACAGAACGCAGAAAAATCTGACCTACACAGCGGTGACGCGCGCCAAAACGACGCTGGTCGTGTACCATGAGGGTGGCCTGGCCGGATACTTTGAGAAAGGTCTGAACGCTTGTGAGATCGCGAAACCCATTGAGCCAAATTTGAAGGACCTTTTTCTATGATCGCGATGGAGACGGTCCGTCTCAACCGAGAAGACTTCGTCAGCTGGTTGGCAAAGGCTCTATCGGGCGTTCCCGTAAAGGCCAACGCGGGCAGGTCTGGCGGTGAGAAGCCGGGTGACGTAACGCTCGCTTGGGCTCGAGATAAGGCGGATGCTTGGCCGGTGCTGAGCGTACGGCAATCGCAGATTCACGACTTCTATGCGTTTGTATCGACCTATACGAAGGTGCGGCCCTTCACAGCATTCTTCCGCGTGCTTCCGTTTGAGCTGATCTCGGTGCTCCAGCCTCGCGACAGTTTGATCGATGGCATCGCGGGCGCGAAATGCGTCGCCGGGGCGGCCATGGCAGAGGCGTGGGTGGCGTCCGACCGGGAAGCCGATCGCCCAAAGAACGTGCTTCCCTTATTGCTATCTTCGCTTTCGGCTTCACTCGGTAAAACCGTGTTGGCTGGTTACGATGAGGCGGCATTCGATTGGGTGTTGAAGGAGTGGGCAGAACTCCGTCGCCAGCCAGGTGACACTCTCCGGACTCAGGACATTGAGGGAGCAAGCAAGCCGTGGAGGATCTTGCTCACGGCATCCGCGAATCCAAGGCACACTCGTACTGATGACAATGGTCTGATCGCAGACTTCCTCGCGACGGCGCTCGCGCGGGGATCGATCCAACCTGACATGCTGCGATCTCTGGATCCGCTTGCCGGGCAGGTCGATTTGATGGGATTGTTGGCAGCGTCGCGCGAGGAGCGGATCAATCGCTTCAATGAGATGGTCGCCGACCTAAAGCGGCGCAGCGATCGCGGGCTGCGGTCCGAATTTGTCGCCGGCTTAATGCTCGCAATCGCGGGGAATGGCTCGTTCGAGTTGTTGCGGTCGGCACGGGAATTTGACGGCTGGCTGGACGGAGCAGTGACGTGGTTTGGAATTTGCGCGGCCCTGTTCGAGGAGAGCAATGTGCTCACCTACGGTAATTCCGCCGGCCGAAGATTGGTGAGAGACTTCGCTCGAGTAGATAACCCGTTCACACCGCCGCGTGCAGATATCAATTCGAGTGAGTTACGGTTCATGACGAACGGCGAAGCTTTTCAGTTGGCGACGCATGCTCCCAATTGTCTAGATGTCGAGTTGCTTCCAAACGTCCTGAGCCGGGTCAGCGAAGCGGCACCAGAAGACTTCACTCGTCGCGACGAGACCGAATTGCTTCTGAGAAACTTGGATGAGGCAGGCTACCTCATCGACCGCGCCCGCCAGCTTGCCAGCGGTTATGTGCGGGGCGAGCGACAACGCTCTTTATTCAAGCCCACACGCAGCAGGCAGTCGCGATAGCTCTGGACTCAGTCCCGCGCCCGATCGCCGGATCGCTTTGCCGGGAACAGCGGGGAACAGCGGGAAACCCCGGGTCGAGGCTAGGCGCTGCCCGCCTCTCACTCCGGCCCCCGGTTATACTTCCTGAGCGGCGGCGGCGGCGCGGCCAGCCGCGCAAGCTGCGGCGCAAGGTCCTTTTGCGGGATCACCACCTCGACCAGGGCCGGCACGTCGCTCAGCCCTTCTATCTCGGTCAGCGCGGCGGCGAGTTGCTCGACCGTCTCGACCCGGAACCCCCTCGCCCCGAACGCCTTGGCCAGCGCCAGATAATCCCAGGCCGGCAGCACGTCGAACGGCGCGAACGCGCCCTGCGGGGTGAAGGCGGTGATGTCGACGAACGCCTGCTCGATCGCATAGCCCTGGTTGCTCATCACGAACACGGCGGCGTTCACATTGGCGCGCACCAGGCTCGATATCTCCTGACAGATCATCATGAACCCGCCATCGCCGGCGACCACCCAGGGCCGCTTGCCCGATCCGATCGCGACGCCGAGCGCGCAGCCCGTCTCATGGCCGAGCGAACCCCAGGCGGCCTGGGCGACGAAGCTGTCGCGCGGCAGCCCGAAGAGGTTGCCGAACACGTACAGCGAGGTGCTCTCGCCGAGCACCAGCACGCTCGTATCGAGCAGGTCCTCGTCCTTCAGGAAACGGCTGAGCTGATGATAGAAGCGGTTATAGGTAAGCTGCCCGGGGGGTGCGACTTCCTCGTCATCCTCGCACGGGTCGACCGCGTCCCAGTTGCGCGGGAAGGCATCGTCCTCCTCGAAGCGCCCGATCAGCGCGGCGAGGAAACCGGCCAGCGTCACCTGCGCATAATAGGTGCTGCCCACCCGGGCATAGTCGTCGTTGATCGCGATCATCTCGGCATAGCTCGAGGCCATGATGTTGAGATAATCGTCAGTGATGATCGCCCCGAGCGCGACCGGGCAATCGCAGGCACCCATCACATCGCGCGTCACCGCCGGCGAGGCCGGGCCGGCATAGGTGCCGATGAACTGCGGCTGCGCTTCGTCGAGCACCGTCTTGCCGAGGCTGGTGGTGGTGAAGGGCAACCCGCTGACATCGACCAGCCTCTGCGCGAGCTTCTGCAGCCCGTAGCGCTGGATCTCGACCCCGAACCACAGCACCGGCGACTGCGCGCTGACGATCTTGCCCCAGGCGGCGGCGACCATCGCGGCGAGGAACTTGGCGTTGCTCTCGAGCACGACCGGCTTGATCGTGCCGTGCGGCCTGGCGCACGCCTGGGTCCAGACATTCGCCGCCACTTCGAGATAGATCGGGCGATGAAAGGTCAGCATCGCGGTGAGCGCGCGGTCGATCTGCCCGGGCGCGAGACTGGGGTCGGTGATGATCTCCGAGGCGACCGTCACATTGGCATAGGCGTTGCGGTCGGCGTCGAGATTGCCGGTCGAATGGTGGAACAGGATCTGCTGCTGGCTCTCGAGCAGCCGGTCGCTGGTCGCCGGGCTCGCCGAGATGATCGCCACCGGCACCCGCTCCACCCAGGAGCCGGCGGCGCAGTTGAGCGCGACGAACCCGCCGACGCCATATTGCACGCAGGCGGCGCCCACGCCCCTGAACCGGCCATAGCCGTCGGCGGCATAGCCCGAGCCGAGCTCGTTGATCGTCGGCACCCGGGTGATGTGCCGGTCTGCATCGAGCGCGTCGAGGAAGCGGCCGGCATAGTCGCCGGGCACCGCGAAGACATGGCTGACGCCGATCTCGCGCAACCGTTCGAGGATGTAATGGGCGACGTCCATCTCAGCCCTCCTCGACAGCGCACAGGCAATTGGGCGTGATCGCCGAGAGCATCGCGCCGCAGTTGAAGCACGGAATGCAACCGTCGAGATCGCCGCAGCCCACGCACGGATCCCCGGGCGGGCACGGATTGGGCATCAGCGCATAGCTCGGGTCGAGCCAGCTCGGCGGCTTCATCCCGAAGAAATCCTGCAGCGTCGATTCAGCGATGTCGAGCGCCCCCTCGACCCAGCCCTGGCCGAGCGAATAGGCCTCGCCGACGATATAGACTTCCTGCGCCTTCACCGGCTTGCGCATCTGGCACATGATCTGGTCGAGCCGGTATCCGGCCTTCCACTCATGCCAGCCGCCGCCATAAGGGTCCTCGTTCCAGGTGTGATACACCGCCGAGTAAGGAGCCGGCACCTGCGGCAGCGCGTGGACGGTGGCGATCTGCCGGTTGGCGACATCGACCATCTCGGCGGTCGCGCAATAGGGCGTGAGCGGGATCCAGTTCTCGACGCCTTCCTCGAGACAGGCCGGGCGATAGCCTTCATAGCGCCCGCCGATCTCGAGCCCCTTCCAGAAGGGCACGGTCGAGATGTCGTTATAGCTCGCCATCAGCAGCGAGTTGAGGAAGGGCTTGCCATTCTCCTGCTCGCCCTCGGTGCCGAAGTAATAGATCTGGCGCACCGGCAGGTCAGTCACCGAGCGGCCGGCGACGAGGCCGAGCGAGCGCCACCAGGGCGTCTCATAGGCCATCAGCAGCTTGAAGGCGCTCTGGATCAGCACCGAGGAGAGGTTCTCCTTGAGCCAGGGATCGTCGAAGAAGGGGCTGTCGATCAGCTCGAGGCTGCGCCGCGGCATGGCGAGGATCAGCTGTTTGGCGCGCACCGTCACCGTCCGCGCGTCCTTGCCCTCGGCGTCCGAGGTGCGCCGGTTCTCGTCGCTGACCGTCGGCACGAAATGGAGCGTATAGGGATAGTCGCCCGTCCCGACCTCGAAGCTGGCGAGGCGGTGGTTCATATGGACTCGCTTGCCCTTGGCCACCTTGCCGTCGAACCTGGTGTTGAACTCCTCGGCAAGCGTGATCGGCAGCATGTCATAGCCGTCCGCCAGGGTGAGGAACTGGGTGGTGTCGCTATACTCGGTCGCGGGCAGCTGGGTCACCGCGCAGGCATTGGCGACGTTCGCCTCATAGCCGCCGGCATCGCGCATGAAGGCATAGCCCTCGTTCGAGAGCACCCGGAACATCAGGTCCCAGAAGCCGTACTCGTACATCGGCTTGCCGAACACCTTGACCTGCATCTGCTGGCACAAAGAGAGGTTGGCGAAGCCGGGATAGAGGTTGTTCATCACCTGCACCTGCAGGTTGGTCGGCCCGAGCCCCCGCTCCGACCAGGCCATGTTGTAGGGCACCTTGTCGGGGTCGGCGAGCTCGTGGAGGCGCAGATGCTTGCCGCGCAGGTAGAAGAGGTTGCAGTTCGATCCGACCGGCGGCGCGGCGCCCATCGGGAAGTCGACCGTCTGGAGCTTCAGATGCTTGATCAGGTCGGCGACCATGATGTGCTCGGTCGGGATGTAGCGCATCCCGCCGAGCTCCGCCTTGACGTTGGGCATGCCGGGGATCGAGACGGTGTAGAGCCGCCCGCCGATGCGGTCCGAATATTCGAACAGGCCGATCGCCTGCTGCTTGCCGCGATCCTGCTGGAGCCGCCACGCGCTGTACGCGCCCGAGACACCGCCGCCCACCACCGCCACATCGAGATCCATGCCGCCCTCTCCTGATCAAAGCACGGCAGGCACCATCGACAGGCCGATCTGCATCGAACGCGTAGGGCTTACCGGGCGGAGAAAGGGCTACAATCGGGCCGGTATGTGCGCCAGTCGTTTCAAAACCATAATGAGTTTACTTGGCGCGGCGCCTCAGAAGGAATGGCTCACGCCGACGACGAACGCTGTCCGGCTGCGCGGCGTGCCGGAGTAATAGTCGCGCCCCGGCCCGCCTCCCGACAGGGCCGCATGAACCTCGATCAGGCGCGATTGCCGCGACACGCCGAGGCGCCAGTCATATTGGCCGCGCCTCCCGTAAAGCGGCGGCGCGCTCAGATAGGTGAGCCCGCCGAGATGGGCGTTGAGCTGAAGCTTCGGCAGCGGCTCGGCCACCGCCTCGATCTCCCCGTAGACGATCGAGACGCCGTTCCCGAAATAGTCGGGCGAGACATAGAGGCGCGACGAGAGCCAGCGTCGGGTCAGCCCGACATAGGCTTCGGTATAATGCGCCGCGCGGCTGCCGCTGAACCGCGACGTGTAGTTCGAGCGCAGCAACCCGACATCGATCGTCAGATCGGGGCCGAGGCGCTTCGCATAGCCGATATCGGCCTGCGCGCCCAGGAAGCCCGGCCGTTCGCCGCTCACCACGCCGATCGCCGACGCGCCGAGATAGAGGCCGGATCGATCATCATAGCTGATATCCGCGGTCACCACCGGATAGCCGGCGCTCAGCGAATGGCCGCGCAGCCGGTAATCGCTTTCGAACCCGATCGCGGCGGCGAGCTGAGCCTGAGCCTGCGTCGCGGGAAATAGCCCGATCGCTGCAGCCAGAAGGGCGCGCGAGGTCCGCGAAGCGGGCGGCTTATCGACGATCGGCCATCGCGACCGCACGAGCCACCGCGCAGGAACAGCCACAAGCCGGGGAGGTCGGCACGAGCGTCGCGCAGGCGTCGACAATGCCGCCGCCAGCGCTCGCTGAAACCAGCTTCGGCGTCCCGCCTGACCGGCGTTGCTCGCGCAGCAGTGCGAGCAGGCCGCTGACATGAGCTGCTGCATAGGAGCTGCCATTCACCAGATACCATCTGCCTCCCGGCTGGGTCGTCGGCACATCACGGCCGGGCGCACCATATACCCGTGACGGGAGCGACGACAGGGCTTCGTCGGCAACGGCGACCACCCCGGCCTGCGAGGCCGGGAAGCCACCTTTGGGAAGCGTCGGATCGAAGGCGGCAACGACCGACATGTTGCGGGCGAGCGCAATGTCGATGAGCTTGCCGAGCAGCGCATCCGGCGGGCCGCTCAGGCTGAGGTTGATCACCTGCGCCTTGTGCTCGATCGCGAAGTGAATCGCCTTGGCGAGGCTCAGGCTGTCGCACAGCGTCGCCCCCGGCGCGGTGGCGCCACCCGTCTGCCAGCAGGCACGAAGCGCCATCAGACGGGCGCCCGGCGCGATCCCGGCGATGCCCAGCCCATTGCCCGCCTTGGCGGCGATCACGCCGGCAATCCCGGTGCCGTGCTGTTCGGCCGGACCTGACGGTCTTCCGCTGAAATCCTCCTCGGCCGTAAACTGCCCGCTGAGATCGGGATGGCCGACCTCCACCTTGCTATCGACCACCGCCACCGTCACGCCGCGCCCCGTCGCGACGCGGTGGAGGTCGGCAAGCCGCCAGGCCGCAGCGGCCGGCTGGACGGCGAACAGGGGATCGCCCTCGCCGCGTTGCGCCCCCTGGGTCCGGTAGACCTGCATCTGCTCCGACCAGACCACCATCGGGTCGCGCGACACCTTCGCGATCGCCGCGTCGATCGTCATGTCGGCCGGAAGGCGCATGACGAAACAGTCGACGCCGAGCAGCGGCATCGGCCAGCCATCGACCAGCTCGAGCCGGTTCCTGTGCGCGATCTGCTGCGCGACCCGGTGGCGCGCGGCACGCGACTGGGCATCGCCATAGCCGCCGCCATAACCCGAATTGGGCCTGTAATGCGGCGGCGCCAGCCGCAGCATGACCAGGATTTCCCGGCTCGCATCGGCGGGTGGCGGGCCTTCCGCGCGCGCCCGAGCGACCGGCAGCAGCAAGGCGAACACAAGCAGTGCCGTCGCGATCGCGCCCGCAATCGATCGGCGCAATCTCATGATCCGTCGCCGCGATCTATCGGCTCGGCCAGCACGATGCCGGATGTGGCGCGGAGCTGCCTCAGCGCATCGGGCCGCCTCGCCGCGGGAACCGCGAGTAGATAGGCGCCGCCCGCGGTCGGCCCTCCGACCAGGCGGGCCTCCGCTCGCTGCAAGGCGCTGCGCATGTCCCGCTCGGTGGTGTCGGGCCTGAACTGGATGATGATATTGCCCGCCGCGACCGTCGGCACGGCGCCGAGAGCGTGATAGGCGGGGTTTCCGGTCGGCGGATGTGAAGGCAAAGCGAGGGCAAGGATGAGCGTCGCCGCGATTGCCTGGGCCGCAATCGCCCAGCCGATCGGGATCGAGCGCCGCAGAAGACGGACCGGCGCGGCTGGCCGGTCGCGCGTCGCGGTCAGCCGGTCGCGCATCGCGGCCCAGCCTTGCTCCACATCGAGCTGGCTATCCGCACCCTGCTTCCCAAGGGCGCGATCCATCTCGAGCGCTTCGCGGCATTCGGCGCAGGCCGCGAGGTGCTCCTCGACCAGCGCCGCTTCGCCCGGCTCGAGCGTGCCGTTGGCGTACCAGGGCAGCAGCTTCCGCGCCCGCTCGTGCGGATCCTCGTGCAGGTGAACGATGTCAGCCATGATCGCGTCCTATAACCGGTCCGTGGGCCTGGCAGCCAGATGGCGGCGCAATGGACGCTTCAGCGCGGGCAGGTGAGTCGTCACGGCATCGATCAAGATGTGTCTTCCATCGCACGGATGCCCATGAGTGCGCCCAGCCCGGCGCAAGGTTCAAGCCGCCACCCGAATTAAACACCGATTGCCCCCGCGGCCAAGCAACCATTCTGGCTGCAGCTGCCCCCAAAATTGCCGGGCGGCGGGCTATGATGCGGCGCGTGACAGGCCCGGGAAGGAGGCTGGGGGTGAAGGAAAAGCCGAAGCGCGCGCGCCGCGCCGGGAGCAATGGCAAGCTGGTCGTCGGCATGCCGGTCTATGACGCGGTCGACATGCTCGACGTCACCGGCCCTTTCGAAATGCTCCGCTGGGCTGGAATCGAGGTCGAGCTGGTCGCTGCGAGGAAAGGCATGCACCGGTTCCGCGAGGGCTTCCGCTTCGAGGTGACGAAGAGCTTTGCAAAGGCGAGCCGCTACGACGTGCTGTGGGTGTCGGGCGGCGACCCGGCGGCGCTGAACCTGTTGATGAAGGACGAGGATTATCTCGGCTTCCTTTGCGCCAAGGCGGCCGAGACGCCGCTGGTCGCGTCGGTCTGCGAAGGCGCGATGCTGCTTGCCGCGGCCGGGCTGCTCGACGGCTATGAGGCGACCACCCACTGGGCGTTCATCCCCTGTTTGAAACGCTACCACAAAGTGAAGGTCGTCGAGGGCCATCCGCGCTACCACCTCGATCGCGACCGCCTGACCGGCGGGGGCATTTCCTCCGGTCTTGATGAAACCCTGAAGCTGATCGAGCTCCTGAAAGGGACCGATGCGGCCCGCGCCGTACAGTTATCGACTCAATATTTCCCCTGCCCGCCGGTCAACGGCACGATTCCATCCGATAAGGCCTGTCCACTCGACCAATATGGTACCGCATCGGACTGAAGGAGGTCGCCAAATTGCGCTGGTGTCAGGTGCGCCTGGACCGCCGACCTGTTTTTCCAACCATATCGGCGACAGTTTCGCGAGTCAGGACCAGTTAAGGTTGACAACGTGGGACTTCCTGATAGCGTTACCATCGAGCAGCGCCAAGCTGACTCGCTAACATATTGATCGCGACCGATAGAGTTCGCAGTCTAGGAGGGGGAACATGAAGGGCCTTGGGCATCTGTCGACGTTTGCACGGTCGACTTCCGTAATCGCAGTCGCCGCCTGTTTGTTGATGCCGCACGCGGCATTGGCTCAGGCTGATCCGCAAAAACCCGCTGATACCAGTGTCGACGCGCAGAGCGACGCCGGACCGGACGTCATCGTCACCGGCATCCGCGCCAGCCTCGAGCGTTCGATCGACATCAAGCGCAACTCAACGGGTGTGGTCGATGCGATCTCCGCCGAGGACATCGGCAAGTTCCCCGACACCAACCTTGCCGAGTCGCTCCAGCGCGTCACCGGCGTGTCGATCAACCGCGTCAACGGCGAAGGCTCGCAGGTCACCGTCCGCGGCTTTGGCCCAGGCTACAACCTCGTCACACTGAACGGCCGCACGCTGGCGGCGACCGACATCGGCGTGGTCGGGGGCGACGGCAATGCGGACGGCGCGACCGGCTCAAGCCGTTCCTTCGACTTCGACAACCTCGCGTCGGAATCGGTGCGGACGCTTGAGGTCTACAAGACCGCGCGCGCGGCCGTGCCGTCAGGCGGCATCGGCGCGACGATCAACGTTGTCACGCGTCGGCCGCTGGATCACGGTCAGAGCGGATTTTCCGGGAGCATCGGCGCCAAGGCGGTATATGATTCCAGCACTCGCGACTGCATCGACTGCGGCAGTCACGTAACCCCGGAAGTGACTGGCCTGCTCAGTTGGGCAGATGACGCCGACACCTTCGGCGTGACCTTGTTCGGCAGCTACCAGAAGCGCAACTTCTCGGTGGCGAGTACGGGCGGCAACGACTGGAACATCGTCCCCTATTCGACCTTCCTGGGCTATACCAACGCCTCGACCCAGATTACCAATGCGCCGACCAACCCCAACACGCTGGTTGCCGTGCCGAACGACAGCCGTTCGGACTTTTCCGAGGACAGCCGCGAGCGCATCAACGGCCAGGGTGTCGTGCAGTTCAAGCCGACCGACTCGCTTACCATTACGGCAGACGCCTTGTATGCGCGCAACCGGCAGAGCGAACGGCGTAGCGACTCAGGCAACTGGTTCAACCGTCCGTTCGATGTCGTCAAATTCGACGGCAACCCCGTCATCAACAGTGCGGTTTACCTGCACGAGGTCCTGAGCCCGACCAAGGACGGACCCGGATCGGAAAACCAGTATCGCGCGACCAAAAGCACGTTGCAGGATTACGGCCTGAACCTGGCCTGGGACGTCACCGACAATTTCCACGTCGGGCTCGATGGCCATATCAGCCTTTCCGACACGCTGCCTGACAATCCGAACGGCAATACATCGACACTGGTCGCGATCGCCGGTTACGGCATCACCGCGCACTCGGTCGACTACAGCAGCGGCGTGCCGGTGCAGATCTTCGATTTCAACGATACCGCGTCGAACGGAAGCACCCGACAGGGCAACCGCAACGGCGTGCTCGACATCGGCGACATCGGCACTCAGGTCGGCCGCACCTACACGTCCACGCAGACCCAGCGCCTCAAGGAGGTTCGCCTGGACGCGGGATGGGATCTCGGTGGCGGTAGCCGGTTCGATTTCGGCGGCGACTATCGCACCTCGAAAGTACGCTCGACTCAGGTATCGACATACCAGCCGCTCGGGGATTGGGGCGTTGCCAATCCTGGCGACGTCGTGGCGCTGGCACCCGGGCAGTTGTTCGAATTCTGCCTCCCCTGCAAATTCCACTCTCTTGATCTGCAGGCGACCGGAAACGCGCTGAAGGCGTTCCGCGTGGAGGATGCCGCGAAGCTCTACAGCACGCTGACCGGTCACTTCGCGCCACCCAGCACCAACAGCCAGGACAATCGGGTCCAGGAGGACATCTGGGCCGCTTATGGGCAGCTTACCTGGTCGGGCAAGCTTGCCAATATGAACGCGAACCTCGTTGCGGGCATCCGATACGAGCGGACCACCTCCACCTCGGCGTCGATCCAGCAGGTCCCGCTTTCGATCCGCTGGGACGCCGACAACGACTTCACGGTCGTCGCGTCGAACGTCTTGCAGTCGCTTGTCCAGAAGTCGCACTACAGCAATGTGATGCCGTCGATGGATTTCCGGCTCGAGTTCACCGACAAGCTGGTCGGTCGCTTCTCGTTCGGCCGAACGATCGCCCGCACCGACTACAGCAACCTGTTCTCCGCCACGAGCGTGGGCGGGCCGGGCCGGCCTACGGCAATTGGCGGCTTCCCGACCGCGAGCTCGGGGAATCCATCGTTGATTCCGCTGGTTTCGGACAATATCGATGCGTCGCTGGAATATTATTTCAAGCCGGGAAGTTACCTCTCGCTCGGCTTCTTCGACAAGCGGGTCAAGAATTTCGTGGGTACGGGCATCACCGACACGCCGTTGTTCGGGCTGACCGACCCGAGTTCGGGCGCTGCAGGGACTCGCTCTGGTGCGGCCAAGGCTGCATTGACCGGGCTCGGCGCCGACCTCAGCGACGTGAACCTGTTCACCATGACGGCGCTGATCGACCAGACCGGCTCGACTGCTGCGGCGACGAGCCAGTTCTCCGCACACTATAATACAGCGACGCGCTCGCTGGAGCAGTCCTATGTCGACACGATCCTGACGGCATACAACATCAGCGGGAACTCGAGCGATCCAGCCTATGTGTTCAAGCTCAGCAAGCCGATCAACAATCGCGAGGTGGAAGTGTGGGGCTTCGAACTCGCCGGCTCCTACTTCCTCGGCGATACCGGTCTCGGCGTCGCGGCGGCGTACACCTATGTCCGCTCGAACGCGAAGTTCGACAATGGGGCTGATCCCTCTATCGACCAATTCGCGCTTGCCGGGTTGAGCGATACCGCGAACGTAACGCTGATCTACGACAAGCACGGGATTTCGGCCCGTTTCGCCTATAACTGGCGGGCCAAGTTCCTTTCCCAGCTGAACCGGGATGGCTATAAGAGCCCGCTTTACACTGAGCCACACGGCCAGTTCGATCTCAATGTCTCCTACGACATCACGCCGAAAATCGCGGTGTCGCTGGAAGCCATCAACCTCACCGAGCAGGGCATCCGCGAATATGGCCGTACCCCGGTCGAGTTGTTCTTCGCGCAGGAACAGCAACGCCGGTTCATGCTCGGAGCACGATACAAGTTCTGAGCCGGGAGATCCGGTCCGAGACAAGGGGGGAGAAAGGCCGCTGTTCGCAGCGGCCTTTTTTCCGAGACCGCCACATCGCCGCCGATCAGCGTGCCGGTCGCCAGTCCCCGACGGTTGAGCACGTGGCGGCTTTGCTCCATCATGACCCGGGACGAGTTCGCGCCCGGCCTGTGGCGAGGCCATCACCAAGGGCGACGCAATTAATCAGGCTGGATAACCGGGCATGACCAACAAAGTGCTGCTGAACAACGTCGATCACTCCGATCTTCGGGTGATTGCGCGCCGCGCGGCCGAATTTGGCGACAGCGTCAATCAGGTGCTGGTCTTCCCCACCGAGTTCGACGACATCCAGCGCGAATATCCGATCTTCTTTCGTCGGGATCCGAGCGGCGCGCTGCAATCGATCGCGCTGCTCGGGCTCGACCGGGACGAGAATCTGTTTCTCGACGAGCACGGCTGGCAGGGTCGTTACGTTCCCGCAGTATTGCAGCGCGGCCCTTTCCTGATCGGCCTTCAGGAACGCGCGGCGGAGGGCGATACCAAGCAGGAACCGATGATCCATATAGATCTGGATGATCCCCGGGTCAGCAAGAGCGAGGGTTTGCCCCTGTTCCTGCCGCATGGCGGCAACGCGCCCTATCTGAACCATATGGCCGGTGTTCTTCGAGCCATCTATGCAGGCATTGAGGCGACTGCACCGATGTTCGCTGCGTTCGAGGAGGCGGGCCTGATTGAACCGGTTTCGGTCGAGATCGAGATCGACGATGCCCGGAAATATGTCCTGTCCGATTTTCTCACCATCGGCCGCGCCGCACTCGCCGCGCTCGACGGCGAACGTCTCGAGCGGCTGAACCGCTCGGGTTTCCTGGGGGTCGCCTTCATGGTCGCATCCTCGATGGGCAACGTGAATCGACTGATCGAACTCAAGAACAGGAAGCAACGCGCAGATCAGGGCGTGCCGGCCGGCACGGCATAGGAAGCGGCGCATGATGGCCATTTCGCGCAAGACCAGGGAGATTTCGGGACTCTCGCCAGACCGGATCCCCTTCGACGCACTGATGGAGGCGCAGGAGCCGGCCATCCTGAAGGGGGTGGCGAGCGATTGGCCGCTGGTCGAGGCAGGCCGCAAATCCGCCGCGGAAGCGATTGGCTATCTTCTTTCATTCGACGGCGGCAGGCAGGTCACGGCCTATACCGGCAAGCCAGAGATCAGGGGGCGTTTCTTCTACGACGACGATGTCAGCGGGATGAATTTCGAGGCCGGCAGGGAGCCGCTTGCCGCAGTGCTCGGGCGCATCGAAACGCACCTGGACGATCCCGACGCTCCGGCCTTCTATGTCGGCTCGACCGATCTCGACACCTATCTGCCCGGCCTGCGCGCCGAGAACGACCTTGTCCTGAACAATCCGATGTTCGAGGAGAATCCACCGATCGTCAGCATCTGGATCGGCAATCGCACCACCGCTTCGGCGCATTACGACATGTCGAACAACATCGCCTGCTGCATGGCAGGGCATCGCCGTTTCACCCTGTTTCCCCCGGACCAGGTCCATAATCTCTATCCCGGCCCGCTCGAGCCGACCCCCGGCGGCCAGGTCGTCAGCATGGTCGATTTCAGCGCCCCCGATCTCGATCGCTACCCCCGCTTCGCAGAGGCGCTGGAGGCAGGCCAGGTAGCCGAGCTCGAGCCCGGCGACATCCTCTTCTATCCCGCTTTGTGGTGGCATCATGTCGAGGCGCTCGACAGCTTCAACGCGATGATCAACTATTGGTGGAACACCTCACCCGCCTTCATCGACAACCCGCAGAACACGCTGTTGCACGCGCTGCTCAGCCTGCGCGATCGTCCCGAGCCCGAAAAGCGCGCCTGGCGGGAGTTGTTCGACTATTATGTCTTCGGCCCCGCCGACCTTGCGGGCGCGCATCTACCCGAGGCGGCACGCGGCAATCTCGCGCGCCTTGACGAGACCAAGGCGCGCCGACTGCGGGCCATGTTGCTCAATCGCCTCAATCGCTGATCAAGACAGGAGAGCCACTTTGGACGCCCAGATCGTAAGAAAGGTCGTCATTGCGGGCGGCGGCACCGCGGGCTGGATCGCGGCGGCTGCGCTGGTCAAGCAACTCGGCGGCTTGCTCGACATCACGCTGGTCGAGTCCGACGAGATCGGCACGATCGGAGTCGGCGAATCCACCATTCCCACCACCCGCTCCTTCCACGCGCTGATCGGCGTGGATGAGCAGGAGTTCATGCGCGCCACTCAATCCACCTTCAAGCTCGGCATCGCGTTCGAGAATTGGGGCGCGATCGGCGATCGCTACATTCACTCGTTCGGGCTGATCGGAAAATCCACCTGGATGGCCGATTTCCAGCATTTCTGGCTGCAGGCGCGCGCCGACGGGACTGCCGGCGATCTCGGCGACTATTGTTTCGAACTCCAGGCCGCCGAGGCAAACAAGTTCGCGACCGGCGAGCAGGCGCAGATCAACTACGCCTATCACCTCGATGCGACACTCTATGCACGCTATCTGCGCAAGCTCAGCGAGCCGGCCGGAATCAAGCGCGTTGAGGGGAAGATCAAGGAAGTTCGCCAGAACCCGGAGACCGGTTTCATCCAGGCCCTGGTCCTGGAATCAGGTCAGTTCATCGAAGGCGATCTGTTCATCGACTGCACCGGCTTTCGTGCGCTGCTAATCGAACAGACGCTGGAGACCGGCTATGACGACTGGAGCCACTGGCTGCCGACCAACAGCGCCTATGCAGTGCAGACCAACTCAACCGGCCCGGCGATACCCTATACAAGGGCGATCGCGCACGAGGCCGGCTGGCGCTGGAAAATCCCGCTTCAGCACCGCATCGGCAACGGGCTGGTCTTCTCAAGCGAGCATATGGCCGACGAGGACGCGCGCGCGCTGCTGCTGCGCGAGATCGATGGCGAGCCCTTGTTCGATCCGCGGCTGATCCGGTACCGGACCGGGAGCCGCCGCAAGGTCTGGAGCAAGAACTGCCTCGCCCTCGGCCTTGCCGGCGGCTTCATCGAGCCGCTCGAATCGACCAGCATCCACCTGATCATGAACGCGGTGACGCGGCTGATGAAATCCTTTCCATTCAACGGTTTCGACGAGGCGTTGATCGAGCGCTACAATGCGATGTCGCGCGCCGAGCTGGAAGGCGTGCGTGATTTCATCATCCTCCACTACAAGCTCACCGAACGCGATGACAACGCGTTCTGGCGGCGCTGCCGCACCATGGACGTGCCGGATTCGCTTGCCATCCGCATCGCGATGTTTCGCGAAAATGCCCAAGCGTGGCAGGCATCGGAGGACCTGTTCCGTGCCGACTCCTGGGTCCAGGTCATGCTCGGCCAGCGCGTCTGGCCGCGCGGCTATCATCATGTCGCCCGGATGATGCCGCCGGGCCGGTTGCGTCAGGTGCTCGCCGATCTCAAGGCGAGTATCACCAGCACGGTCGCGGCGATGCCGAGCCATCAGGAGTTCCTGAATCGATATTGCTCGGCTACCGCGGATTGATCGGACGGCACCCGCCGGCCATTGAGGCGTTCCTCCACGCATATGATCAAGGTCGCCAGTTACAATATCCACAAGGGCATCGGCCTTGATCGTCGCCGCGATCCGGCACGGATTCTCGAAGTGCTGCGCGAAATCGACGCTGATATCATCGCCCTGCAGGAAGCCGATCGCCGCTTCGGCGCGAAGACCTGCGTCATTCCGCTGCATATCCTGGACGAGCACAGTCCGTGGAAGGCAATCTCGTTCGGCCTGAGGGCCGGCAGCATGGGCTGGCACGGCAATGTCCTGCTGATCCGCAAGGAATCGATGCTGATGGACTGCGAGGCGATCCATTTGCCGACGCTCGAGCCGCGCGGCGCGGTGATGGCGGATGTGCGTAGCGGCGGCACGCCGATCCGGGTGGTCGGCATGCATCTCGATCTCTCAGGGCTGTGGCGCCGGCGCCAGGCACATGCCATCCTCAGTCATGTCGATTCGTGCAGCATCCGCCGCCCGACCGTGCTGATGGGCGATCTCAACGAGTGGAGCGCGCATGGCGGCTGCCTGCGCGATTTCGGCCGCGCTTATGGCTTCGCGGCAACCGGCCCCAGCTTCCATGTCCGCCGCCCTGTCGCGCGGCTCGACCGGATCATGGTGTCGTCGGAGCTTCGCGTCGTCGAATGCGGCGTCCACCACAGCGCCACGGCGCGCAAGGCATCGGATCATCTGCCGATCTGGGCATCACTGGAGGTAGTGTGAGCCGCAAACTCTCCTCCCGTCACCCCGGGCTTGTCCTGTGGTCGATTGCGCCACGATTCAACACGCCGGTATTGTATCGGCGCTGTGGAGGCCGGAGCAGGTCCGGCACGACGGTTGAGGGATTGCGCGTCATTACGACAGGACTTCGCCTGCGCCAGGGCGGCAAGGCCTGATGCGCGAAAAGGAAATTCGCCTTGCTCTGGTCTGTTATGGCGGGATCAGCCTCGCCGTTTACATGCATGGCATCACCAAGGAGATCTGGCGCCTCGCCCGCGCGAGCCAGGCCTTTCATCATAACGAGGAGACCGAGGGCGGCAGCCAGGGCGTCTATCGCGCGCTGCTGCAGGAGATCGAGAGCGAAACCGCGCTCAGGATGCGCGTGCTGGTCGATATCGTTGCCGGCGCCAGCGCCGGCGGGATCAACGGCGTGTTCCTTGCCCAGGCAATCACGACCGGCCAGTCGCTCGAGCCGCTGACTCAGCTCTGGCTCGATTCAGCTGATGTCGAGGCGCTGATCGATCCGGTCGCGGCCCCGTCCGGCCGCTGGTCGAAGGCCTGGGCGACACCGATCGCCTGGATGGCGGCGCGGCGCAGCGCCGATTCAGTCAATCAACTGGTCGAGCCCGGCGCGCGCGAGGAGGTCCGTTCCAAGCTCTCCCATTTCGTGCGGTCGCGCTGGTTCGAGCCGCCCTTTGGCGGCGAACTCTTCTCCGGACTGATCTTCGATGCGCTCGACGCAATGGCCGCCGCGCCGTGCGGACCCCGGCTGCTGCCCGAGGGCCAGCCGCTCGACCTGTTCGTCACCGTCACTGATTTTCGCGGCCATCCCGAACGGCTGACGCTCAACTCGCCGCCGGAAGTGGTCGAGACCGAGCACCGGCTTGTCGTGCCCTTCACTGATCACGGGGCGGTCACCAAATCGCTGGCCGACCCGGCTGAGCTTGTTTTCGCCGCGCGCGCGACCTCGAGCTTTCCCGGCGCCTTCCCGCCCTTCATGGTCGCTGAGCTCGACGCCGTGGTGAAATCCCGCAAGGTGACATGGCCGGGCCGCGAAGAGTTTCTGAAGCGAATTCTGCCGCGCCAGTTCGCCGCCAATGCGGCCGAGCAGGCCGTATTGATCGACGGCTCGGTATTGGCAAACGCGCCCTTTCGCCCTGCGATCGAGGCGCTCCGCGAACGCCCGGCGCGGCGCGAGATCGACCGGCGTTTCGTCTATATCGATCCGACCCCGGCTGCGAAGATCCATTTCGGGCCTGGCATCAATGCGGCGCCCGGCTTCTTCCAGACAATCATCGGATCGATCTCCGAGCTGCCGCGACAGCAGCCGATCCGCGACAATCTCGAGGACATCGCCGAACGCTCGCGGCGGATCGAGCGGATGCGCACGATCGTCTCGAGCATCCGCCCCGAGGTCGAGGCGCAGGTCGAAACCCTGTTCGGCTATACCCTGTTCCTGGATTCACCGACCGTCGGCCGCCTCGCCGCCTGGCGTGCCCGCGCTCAATCAGCCGCGGCGAAAAGCGCAGGCTATGGCTATGCGGCCTATGGTCATCTCAAGATCACAGGGGTGATCGAGGCGATCACCTCCCTGCTCCTCGCGGCCGGCGGCGAGCCGGGTCCGCAGCGCTGGGAAAGTATTCGCAGCCATATCGCCGACGCGGTCAGCGCCCGCGGCTTCGACGACTTGCGGCCGAGCTTCTCGGATGGCGCCAGCGAGAAGACGATCGGGTTTCTGCGCTCCTATGATCTCGGCTTCCGCATCCGCCGGCTGCGCATGCTGGCGCGCCGCGTGACCGAGCTCGAGATGGACCATGACGAATCCGAGCTCGAGCCGATCCGCGAGGCGATCTATGCGAGCCTCGCCGATTATCTCGAGTGCAAGCGAACTGACCGGCATGCCCATCTTCGCAAGGAGGTCCGCCTGCTGCGCGGCGATGCCGGGCCGCTGCTCGACAAGCTCGCCGCATCGCTCGACCTGAAGCAGCTCGATACCGCAACCGAAAAGCGGCTCGCCGAGGCCTTCACTGGCCTCGCGCGCGATGTGAAGCGGCCGATCCTCCTCACCTATCTCGGCTTTCCCTATTTCGATGTGGCGACCCTGCCCTTGCTCCAGGGCGAAGGGCTCGACGAATTCGACCCGATCAAGGTCGATCGCATTGCCCCCGATGACGCGACCTCGATCCGCGCGGGCGGCGCGGAGGCGACGCTGAAGGGGATTCAGTTCAACAACTTCGGCGCCTTTTTCAGCCGCGCGTACCGCGAGAACGACTATCTCTGGGGCCGGCTCCACGGTGCGGAACGGCTGATTGACATCGTGCTCTCGTCGCTCACCGGCAATGGGCGTTTGAAGCCGGGCCGGGTCGCCGTGATCAAGCACGCCGCCTTCGTCGCGATCCTCGATGAGGAAGAGCCCCGGCTTACCGCGATTCCGGGCCTGATCGCATCGCTGCGCCGTGAAATCGGCTGAGGCTGGCCAAATCCGCTCGGCGCGCGTAGTTTTGCGACAAGCCGAAAACAGGAGGCCAGGGTGCAGTTTCTGAAGATCATGTTCTGGTGCCTGCTCGCCTTCCTCGCGGCCATCTTCACTTATGGCAACTGGACGACAGTGCAGATCAAGCTGTGGAGCGGCCTGGTCGCCGAGGTGAACCTGCCGCTGCTGCTGTTCGTCACCTTCCTGATCGGGCTGGTGCCGACGATGATCTATTACAACGCAGTGCGGTGGCGGCTGCGCAATCGCCTCACCACCTCGGAGCGGACCGTGAGCGATCTGCGCGCTGCGCTTTCACCGCCGCCACCGCCGGTGGTGGTCGCCGATCCGGGCTTCGAGCCGATCGCGCCGGTCCCTGTCGAGCCGCATCCTGCCGAACCGGCTCCGCCGCTCGCCGCGCCGGTTACCACGCCACCGGCCGCCGCATGACGACCAACCGGATCTTCGTCGCGCTCGACACGCCTGATCTCGAGCGCGCCAAGGCGATCGCAACGCGCGTCCATCATCATGTCGGCGGGATCAAGCTCGGCCTGGAATTCTTCATGGCCAATGGCCGCGCCGGTGTGCGCGAGATGGCTGAGATCGGGCTGCCGATCTTCCTCGACCTCAAATTCCACGACATCCCCAACACCGTCGCGAAGGCGATCATGGCTCTCCGTCCGCTCGAGCCCGCGATCCTGACCGTCCACGCGGCCGGCGGCCGAGCGATGCTCGAGGACGCCAAGGCAGCGGCGCCGACCGGCACCAAGGTCGTCGCGGTGACGACGCTCACCAGCCTTGATGGCGCCGATCTCGCCTCGATCGGCTGCCCCGACAATCCGCACGACCAGGTGCTCAGGCTGACCGAGCTGGCGATGACGGCTGGGGTCGACGGCGTGGTGTGTTCCGGCGCCGAGGTGGCGGCCGCGAAGAAGCTCTGGCCCAAGGGGTTCTTCGTCGTCCCCGGCGTGCGCCCGGCAAATGGTGCCACGGGAGACCAGAAGCGGGTCGTCACGCCGCGCCAGGCGATCGATGCCGGCGCCTCCATCCTGGTGGTGGGGCGGCCAATCACGCAAGCGGAGAATCCCGATACCGCAGCGCGCGAGATCGAGGCGACGCTGTAACCGGCCGTCATGCCGGGCTTGTCCCCGCATCCGCTGTGCCGCATGAGCGGCGCGTTCCGCCCCTGCGGAACACTGGACCCCGGAACACATCCGGGGTGACGAAAGAAGCTTATGTCCGTCACCGCCAAGATCTGCGGCCTCTCGACGCCCGAAACTCTCGACGCCGCCATCCGCGGCGGGGCGAGCCATGTCGGTTTGGTCTTCTTCCCGCCCTCCCCCCGCAATGTGAGCCGCGAGCGGGCCGCGCAACTTGCCGCGCGTGTTCCGGGCCATGTGACTCGCGTGGGCGTATTCGTCGATCCCGATGACGCCCTGCTCGAAGCCTCGATCGCCGCCGGTGGCCTTCAGGTGCTCCAGCTCCACAGCAGCAGCCCGGCCCGCGCCGTCGCAATCAAGGCGCGCACTGGCCTGGAAGTCTGGGCGGCGGTCGCGGTCAAGACGCGCGCTGACCTCGCCGCGGCCGGTACCTTTACCGGCGCCGCCGACCGCATCCTCTACGACGCCAAGACTCCCCCCGGCGCCGTGATTCCCGGCGGCATGGGCGTCCGCTTCGACTGGAGCCTGCTCCAGGGCGTACGGCACAATCTGCCCTGGGCGCTTTCGGGCGGGCTCGATCCGTTCAACGTTGCTGAAGCGGTGGCGACGACCGGGGCCGCCATGGTCGACGTCTCCTCGGGCGTCGAATCGGCGCCGGGGATCAAGGATGCCGGCAGGATCGCTGCGTTCCTGGCGGCGGTAAAGCAGCTGTAACGCTGCGGACAGCTTAGCTGCCTCGACACCAACGGCGAGGATGCTAAAGCGCCCGCACCATGAATGTCCCAAATTCCTTCCGCGCCCAGCCCGACGATCGCGGGCATTTCGGCGAGTTTGGCGGCCGCTACGTCGCCGAGACGCTGATGCCGCTGATCCTCGAGCTCGACACCGCCTATCGCGCCGCCAAGGCGGACCCGGCCTTCACCGCCGAGTTCGAGGACCTGCTCGAACATTATGTCGGCCGCCCGAGCCCGCTTTATTATGCCGAGCGGCTGACCGAAGCGCTGCGGGAAAGCGCGCCGGAAGGGAAAGGCGCGCAGGTGTGGTTCAAGCGCGACGAACTCAATCACACCGGCGCGCACAAGATCAACAATTGCATCGGCCAGATCCTGCTTGCGATTCGCATGGGCAAGACACGGATCATCGCCGAGACCGGTGCCGGCCAGCACGGCGTCGCCACCGCGACGGTCTGCGCGCGCTTCGGCCTGCCGTGCGTCATCTTCATGGGCGCGAAGGATGTCGAGCGGCAGCAGCCCAACGTCTTCCGCATGAAGCTGCTCGGCGCCGAAGTGATCCCCGTCACGTCGGGCGCGATGACGCTCAAGGATGCGATGAACGAGGCGCTTCGTGACTGGGTCGCGAACGTCCACGACACCTTCTACATCATCGGCACCGCCGCCGGCCCGCACCCCTATCCCGAGCTCGTCCGCGATTTCCAGAGCGTGATCGGCAAGGAAGCGCGCGCGCAGATGCTCGCCCGCATCAACCGCCTCCCCGATCTGCTGGTCGCGGCGATCGGCGGCGGATCGAACGCGATCGGGCTGTTCCACCCGTTCCTCGACGACAAGGATGTCGCGATGCTCGGCGTCGAGGCGGCTGGCCACGGCCTCGACAAGCAGCATGCAGCGAGCCTTGCGGGCGGATCGCCCGGCATCCTCCATGGCAACAAGACCTATCTGCTGCAGGACGAGGACGGCCAGATCGCCGAGGCGCATTCGATCTCGGCCGGGCTCGATTATCCCGGCATCGGCCCCGAGCACAGCTGGCTGCATTCGATCGGTCGGGTCACCTATACCAGCGCGACCGACACCGAGGCGCTGGATGCGTTCCAGCTGCTGTGCCGCACCGAGGGGATCATCCCCGCGCTCGAGCCGAGCCACGCCATCGCCGCCGTCGCCCGGGTGGCACGCGAGATGGACCGCGACCAGATCATCCTGTGCAACCTGTGCGGACGGGGGGACAAGGACATCTTCACCGTCGCCGCAGCACTGGGGGTGAAGATATGACCGCCCTAAAAGCCCTCTCCCCTTCAGGGGAGAGGGTTGGGAGAGGGGGAGTCGTATGCGCGACCCTCGCCTGATCGAATTCGCAAAATCGATGCGCAGCACGCCGACAGAGCCGGAACTTCGCATGTGGCTTGCGCTGCGCGCCAAACGTTTTGCCGGTGTGAAGTTTCGACAACAAAAGGTGATCGGCCCTTACATTGTCGATTTTGCCGCGCGTAGTCCAATGCTCGTGATTGAAATCGATGGAGACCTGCATGCCGGGCGCGATGGCTATGACGCGGACCGAACCAGTTTCCTCGAAAAACAGGGATACAGAGTGCTTCGTTTCAACAATAACGATGTCATGACCAACCTCGAAGGCGTTTTGACAACGCTCGGCGCTGCTCTGGGACAGCCCTCTCTCCCAACCCTCTCCCCTGAAGGGGAGAGGGCTTAAGATGACCCGCCTCTCAGCCGCCTTCGACCGCGCCCGCGCGCAACGCCGCGCGGCGCTCGTCGCCTTCGTCACCGCAGGCGATCCGACCCCCGCCGCCAGCGCCTCGATCCTCGATGCGCTGGTCGAAGGGGGTGCGGATGTGATCGAGCTCGGCATGCCCTTCACTGATCCGATGGCTGACGGCCCCGCCATCCAGGCGGCGAACCTGCGCAGCCTCGCGGCCGGCACCAGGACCGCCGACATCCTCGCCATCGCCAAGGCGTTCCGCAGCCGCCACCCCGGGGTGCCGCTCGTCCTGATGGGCTATGCCAACCCGATGGTCCGCCGCGGCGCGGCCTGGTTCGCCAATGTGGCGCGCGATGCCGGCGTCGACGGCGTCATCTGTGTGGATATCCCGCCCGAGGAGGACGATGCCCTCGGCCCCGAACTGCGCGACGCCGGGATCGACCTGATCCGCCTCGCCACCCCGACCACTGACGCCGCGCGTCTCCCCACGGTGCTCGATGGCGCATCGGGTTTCCTTTATTATGTCTCGGTCGCCGGCATCACCGGGCTGCAACAGGCAGCACAGGGATCGATCGAAAGCGCCGTCGCGCGCCTCAAGGCAGCCACCGATCTGCCGGTCGCGGTCGGCTTCGGCATCCGCACCCCCGACCAGGCAGCGCAGATCGGCCGCGTCGCTGACGGCGTTGTGGTCGGCTCGGCGATCGTCGAGCTGGTCGGCGAACATGGAGAGGATGCGCCGGGGCCGGTCAGCGCCTATATCCGCTCGCTCGCCACGGCGATCGCCGTCGCACGGAAGGAAGTCGTATGAGCTGGCTCACCAGCGTCCGCAACGCCCTCTCGTTCGTCGTCCCCAAAAAGGATGGCGGCGACAATCTCTGGCACAAATGCAAGGGATGCGGGCAGATGGTGTTCCTCAAGGAGCTCGAGGACAACCTCCATGTCTGCCCGAACTGCGACTATCACGAGCGCATCGGGCCGATCCTGCGCTTCAAATATATCTTCGATGAGGGCAGCTATACGATCATCCCCCTGCCCAGGGTTCAGGACGATCCGCTCAAGTTCCGCGACACCAAGCGCTATGCCGACCGGATCAAGGCTGCCCGCACGGCCACTGCCGAGGGCGACGCGCTGATCACCGCGCGCGGCCTGATCGAGGGCCAGAAAGTGGTCGTCGGCGTGCAGGATTTCGCCTTCATGGGCGGATCCATGGGGCTCGCGGTCGGCGAGGCGTTCGTCCGCGGCGTCCAGAACGCGATCGAGGACCGGTGCCCCTATATCATCTTCACCGCAGCCGGCGGCGCACGCATGCAGGAGGGCATTCTCTCGCTGATGCAGATGCCGCGCGCGACCGTCGCGATCCAGATGCTTCACGACGAGGGGCTTCCCTATATCGTCGTGCTGACCGACCCCACCACCGGCGGCGTCACCGCCAGCTATGCGATGCTGGGGGACGTCCAGATCGCCGAACCGGGCGCGCTGATCGGCTTTGCCGGCCAGCGGGTGATCGAGCAGACGATCCGCGAAAAGCTCCCCGAGGGTTTCCAGCGTGCCGAATATCTGCTCGAGCACGGCATGCTCGACATGGTGAAACACCGCAAGGAACTGCGCGCGACGCTCGCCAGCCTGATCGGCTATCTGTGCACGAAACAGGCGGCGTAACCTTCTTCCTCCCCTCCCGCAAGCGAGAGGGGAGGTAATGGACTTCGCCACGTCCACCTCCGGCAAGGTCCAGCGCCAGCTCGATCGCCTCTGGTCGCTCTCCCCCGGTGCCGACATCCTCGGCCTCGAGCGAATCTCTGCGCTGCTCGATCGCCTCGGCAACCCGCAGGAACATCTCCCGCCGGTCCTCCATGTCGCCGGCACCAACGGCAAGGGCTCGACCTGCGCCTTTCTGCGCTCGGCAATCGAAGCCGCCGGCCTGACCGCGCATGTCTATACCAGCCCGCACCTCGTCCGGTTCAACGAGCGTATCCGCATCGCCGGCACGCTGATCGAGGACGAGGCGCTGGCCGCGCTGCTCGAGGAGGTGCTCGACGCCTCGGAAGGAACGGGGGCAGACGGGATCGGCGCGAGCTTCTTCGAGGTGACGACCGCAGCTGCCTTCCTCGCCTTCGCGCGCACCCCGGCGGACGCCTGCATCATCGAGGTCGGGCTTGGCGGCCGGCTCGACGCGACCAATGTCATCGCGCGCCCGCTGGTCACCGGCATCGCGCAGCTTGGCGTCGATCACCAATTCTTCCTCGGCGACACGCCTGAGGAGATTGCGGGAGAAAAGGCCGGGATCGCCAAGCCGGGCGTTCCGCTGGTGACGATGCGCTATCCGGATAAGATAGCAGCGCGCGTCGCCGCCGTTGCGCGCGCCGCGGGCGCGCCGGTCTCGGCGGCCGGCGGCCCATGGCTGTTCGCGACGGATCGCGGCAAGCTGACCTACAAGGACGCCGCCGGCCGTATCGAGACGCCGCTCCCGAGCCTAGCCGGCCCGCATCAGCCGGAAAATCTGGCGCTGGCCATCGCACTGCTGCGCCACCAGAACCGCCTCACCATCCCGCCCGAGGCGTTCCGGGTCGCCGCCGAAACCACGACATGGCCGGCGCGGATGCAACGGCTGGGCACGGGGCCATTGACCGATCTGCTGCCACGAGGGAGCGAACTGTGGCTTGATGGCGGCCATAATCCCGCAGCGGGCACATCGGTGGCCACGGCCCTTCACGATATCCTCCTTGGCGAAGGCCGGGCGAGAAAGGCGAAGCTGGTCCTCGGCATGCTCTCCAACAAGGATCCAGCCGGCTTGCTCGCGCCCTTCGCAGATCTTGCCGACACGCTCCATGCCGTCCCCGTCCCCAATCACGAGCATCACGACCCGGAGTCGCTTGCCGCCGTCGCCCGTACGCTGGGTATCGCGGCCGATGTCGCGCCTGACATCCACGCTGCCCTCAGCGCCATCGCCGCCGACGCAGGCGACGCCCCGGCGACCGTCCTGATCCTCGGCTCACTCTATCTGGCCGGAGAAGTGCTGGCCGCGAATGGCGAGCCGCCTAGCTGATGCCTTATTGCTATTGACTTGCAATAACGAAGCGGCGACGCTGGCGACCAAGCCCATGGAGTCGCCGATCATGACCTCCCGTCCCTCTCAATACTCTGCCCCCGCCCCGATCCAGATGTTGCCGCACGCACTCCCCGCCTGCCCCAACACGCGACTGGCGCTGTTCGCGATACGCCGGATGGGCGCGCACGGCCTGCTCGATGCCCATGCCGCGCATGCAATGGTGAACGGCTTCGGCGAGGGTTTCCGCCGCCCGCTGGTCCTGATGCGCGCCCTGATGACTGATATCGCGACCAGCGCCACCGGCACCGTGGCGATCGCGCCCTGTTGCTGCGCACGGATGACCACGGCCGAGTCAGCGCTGCTGACGGTCCTTGCCCGCGCCGAAACGGCGCCCGACACCGCGGGCCTGCTCCTCGCTGACCTGCTTGGCCTTCGGCGGGTTGATGGCGTCCTCGCGACCGCCACCCTGCTCGCCGCCGCCTTTGCCGACGCCGGTCGCCCTATTCTTTCTTCGAGCCCCTCCCTTTAAGGGAGGGGCCGGGTTTGGTCAGCGCTCGGCCCGCAACGCGCGCAGCTTGTCCATCGCCCAGCGATACATATCCGCCTCCGCCGCACGCTGCTGCCGATCGAGCCGCTTCATCCGCGACTCCACCTCTTCAAGCACCGCGATCGCCTTCTTGTTCCAGCCCTGGTCGATCAGCAGCGCAGCGTAGCGGCACCGCCCTTCCTCGCCGGGCAGCCGCGTGACGAGATCGGCATAGAGTTCCAGCGCCTCTTCCTTGCGGCCGAGAGCCTCGAGGATGCGCGCGCGGAGCAGGGACTGCCGGTCGCGGTCGCTTTGTGCGCTTGCCGGCGGGTTGGCCTCGAGCGTCGCGAGTGCGCCGGCCGCATCGCCCGTCTCATATTCGGCGCGCGCCAGCTTCTCGCCGGTGCGCATGTCGAGCGGCCCGCGCTGGATCGCCTCGCGCAGCAACGGCAACGCCTCGCCATACCGCCCGAGCGCGGCCAGCGCGTCGGCCAGCCTGATGCGGTTCGCCGCGGTATCGGCGAGATCAAGCGCGTCGCGCGCCGCGCGCACCTCGCGCTCGGGGTTGATCGCAGCGACCGCCTTGGCGCGTGCGGTGCGGACATGACGATTGCCCTGCAGCCGCGGATAGACCTCGAGCACGAGATAGGCGATCGTGGCAGGCCCCGGCAGGAACACGAGCGCCATGATCCACAATTGGTTGCGGCCGTTGCGGATCACATCGATGATCAGCATGACCTCGACCGCCATGATCAGGAAATAGGGAATCATCGGGCGTCATGCTCCTCTGGCGCAGCGACGCCATAGCCGCCTAGTTGCGGGCGCCGCGGCGCATGATCTTCAGGCCGCGCTTCCTCGAGCCTCACCCTCGGCGCGGCGGACTGCGACTGGACCACCCACCAGATGATCCGGATCACGATGATAACGGCAATGACGGTCACGGCGTGCCGGGCTCTTCCGCCGCCGGCGGAACGGTAAGCTGCCGGCTCGATCCGGTACGCGCCGTGCGCACCCACTCCAGCGCAACGAACAGCACCGCCAGCAGCCCGACCGCGGCGGTGTAGCGAAACACGACCGCATAGCCCATCGAGTCGAACGCCTCACCGGCGATTCCACGTCCCAGCGACCCGATCAGGAAGGTGAGCGACGACAGCAGCGCATACTGAACCGCCGTGTAATTCTTGCTGACGATCCCCGAAAGATAGGCGACGAAGGCAGCGCCCGCGATGCCGGTCGCGATATTCTCACCCGAGATCGCCAGCAGCAGCCGCACCATGCGCGCGTCCGATCCGAGCATCCCCGCCAGCGCATTGAGCCCGAACAGGTTCGCGACGAAATCGATATGCGCGCCGCCCTCGGCAAGGTCGGCATAAACGAAATTGCCGAGGATCGGCAGGATCGCGCCGATCATCACCGTCGGCAGCCGCCCGAGCCGCGCGAACAGATAGCCGCCCAGGCTGATGCCGATGATCGTCATGAAGATGCCGAACACCTTTGAGGCGAAGGCGACCTCGTCCTTCGAATAATGCAGGAAATCGAGATAGAAGGGAAAGGCAAACGATGCCCAGACATTGTAGCAGAGCGTATAGGTCAGGATCAGCCCGATCACGATCAGCACGCCCCAGCGGAGCCGCGCGCACAGCTCGGCGAGCGGTGCGACGAGCGCCACATAGAGATGGTTCATCGCCGTCCGCCCCGGCGTATGAGTCGGATCGGCGCTTTTCAGGACATGCCGGTCATGGCTCTTCAGCCAGTTCATCGTCGCCGAAACGATGAGTGGCACGACCACGGTCGCAACCACGATCCAGGGCCCGGTCGTCTTCATGAAATCGGATGCGGAAGGCCGCACCGCGCCGGGCGGCAGAGTCTCGAGCATGCTCGTCATGAACCTGCCGATCGAGAAGATCGCCCAGACCCAGCTTATCCCGACGATCGTCAGTGCGATACCGCGCGTCCGCGGGTCGATCGCGCCGGGCTCGGCCAGCGCCTGATAGAGAATCCCCTTTGCCGGACGCTCGGTATCGGGCGCGCGGAAAGCCACGAAGATCATCAGGACGATCAGCCCGGCCATGATCAGATAAACCAGCGGCCAGGATACCCGCGCCGCCAGCACCAGGGCGAGAGCCCCGCCGACGATGCTCGCGATGCGATAGCCGAACTGATAGATTGCCGAGAGCAGTTCCACCGGCGTCTCGACGTCGGAGACATCGATCCGCCAGGCATCGACCGCGACGTCCTGCGTTGCCGACGCAAGCGCCGCGATCACCGCGAAGATCGCGAAGGTCCCGATGTTGGTCACCGGATCAGTCGCGGCAAGCCCGACGAACGCGCCGACCATGATCGCCTGGCACAATACGATCCAGCTTTTGCGCCTGCCTATCCGGTTCAGCAGCGGCAGCTCGAAGCGATCGACCAGGGGCGACCACAGGAACTTGAATGCGTAGGAAAGGCCGATCCACGACAATACGCCAATCGTCGCGAGGTTGATCTTCACCTCGCCGAGCCAGGCATTCAGCGTGCCGATCAGCAACGCGAACGGCAGCCCCGACGAAAAGCCGAACGCCAGCATCGTCGCCGATTTTCGAGTCTGCAGCGCCGTCATCAGCAGGCGGAAGCCCTTTGGCCTTACCTGCACGGTGTCGGTGTCGCTCGTTCCGGTTACCGCCACGCACTGCCCCTTGCTCCGCATCCCGATCGGCGCGAGACTAAGGAACAAAGACAAGGAGGGAAAGGATGAACGCGCCGCTGCTGCGCAATCTCATGCCGACGCCGGGGCAGCTTGCGCTTGCCGCGCAGCTTGCGGCGGGCGGCACGCGGACCAATGCCGGCATCACTTATGTCGACGCATCCGCCTACACCTCGCCGGAGCGGCACGTCGCCGAGCAAGCCGGCATCTTTGCGCATGTCCCTTTGGTCATCGCGCCCTCGGCACTGCTGCCCCAGCCCAACATGGCCGTTCCCCATGACGGCTTCGGCAAGCCGCTGCTGATCGCACGCGACAAGGACGGGAACGCACAGGTCTTCCTCAATGTCTGCCAGCATCGTGGCACGAGGCTGGTCGAGGGCAACGATCCGGTCTGCGCGTCGCGGCTGATCTGTCCTTACCACGCTTGGAGCTACACGCTCGACGGCGCACTTGCCGGCCTGCCGCGCCCCGACAGCTTCCCGCGCCTCGACCGGCACGAATACAACCTCAAGCGCCTCCCCACGCGCGAGGCAGGCGGCCTGATCTGGTTCGCCTTCGACGAAGCGGCCGATTTCGGAGAGGCCGAGGCGCTCGGCCATGATTTCGATGCCTTCGATCTCACCGGCCAGCACCTCTTCCGCCGCCGCACGCATGATGTGGCGGCGAACTGGAAGCTGATCATGGACGCTTTCCTCGAAAGCTATCACGTCCAGCGCCTCCATGCCGCGACGATCGGCCCCTTCTTCAAGGACGGCGTTTCGACCGGCGATCATATCGGCCCGCATCAACGCTCGGCGGTCGGACGCGAGGCAGCGCTGGCGGCGTGCGAAGCGGAGGACTGGCCCACATTGCGCTCGGCGATCACCTACACCTATCAGCTCTTTCCGGGCACGGTGCTGATCGTCAGCCCCGATTACATGAACCTGATGGTGCTGATGCCGCAGTCCGAGGGCCGCGTGCTGGTCGAGGATTTCATGTTGATCCCCGAGGCGCCGGCCACCGACAAGGCGCTGGCGCATTGGGAAAAGAGCTGGAACCTGCTCGATGCGGGCGTCTTCGCGGGCGAGGACTTCCGCGCGGCGGCGCTTGGGCAACAAGGGCTGGCCTCGGGAGCGATCGAGCGGGTGACGCTGGGGACGCTGGAGACGGGGATCAGGAACTTCCACGATGCGGTTGAGGCGAGGCTCTAAATCCTTCTCCCTCCGGGAGAAGGTGGCGCGAAGCGCCGGATGAGGGTGACGTAGGACAAACCGCTCGCCCTCACCCTTCCGTCGCTACGCTCCTCCCTCCCTCTCCCGCCGGGAGAGGGAATTCAGCTACGCCGCCTGATCGAACAGGTTGAATCCGCTCGGCAACCGCTTCGGCTTCCTTCCATCGAGCACAGCCTCGATCACCTGGATCGCCACGAGCAAATCGCGCTGGGCATAGGGCTTCGCCAGGCACCCGACCGCAACGCTCCGCGCGCCTTCGGGGCATGAGCCGGTCACGAACAGCACCGGAATCGACGCTTCGCGTGCGGCATGCGCGACATCCAGCCCGCTGCCATCGGCCAGGCTGATGTCGACCAGAATCAGGTCGACCTCGTCACCGCCGCGAATCACCACCATTGCATCGGCGACGCGGTCGACGGTGGCGACGATCTCGAATTCCGCCTCGCGCAGGAAATGTTCGGTATCGAACGCGACGAGGGGCTCATCCTCGACGATCAGCAACCGCGAAATCCGTCTTTTCTTCTTGCCGAACAACATGGGGCCTGTCCGTGCCTTCTTTTACCGGGCTGTGGGAAGCATCGATCCCGCCGCCTTGTTACGCACCCGTCCCTTAACGCGCGGCATCACGATCCGCCGCAACAATTTTTTTCGCGTATGACAACCGAAAGTCGCTATCAGCGCGGCGTGTCCATTTTTCGCCCTTCCAAGGAGCAGCAGCGCATCGCCAAGCTGCTCGCCCGCGCCGGCGTGGCCTCGCGCCGCGAAATCGAGCGCATGATCGCCGACGGGCGCGTCGCGCTCAACGGCACCGTCATCGATACGCCGGCGACCGTTCTGACCTCGCTCAAGGGCGTCACCGTCGACGGCAATCCCGTCGAAGCCGCCGCGCCGGCACGGCTGTTTCTCTATCACAAGCCGAGCGGCCTGCTCGTCACCGAGCGCGATCCCGGCGGTCGCCCGACCATCTACGACAAGCTGCCGAACGACCTGCCGCGCGTCGTGCCCGTCGGCCGGCTCGATCTCAACACTGAGGGGCTCCTGCTCCTCACCACCGACGGCGAGCTCAAGCGCCAGCTCGAATTGCCGGCAACCGGCGTGGAACGCGCCTATCGCGCCCGTGCCTATGGCCCGGTGACTCAGGCGCAGCTCGAGGAGCTGATCCACGGCGTCGAGATCGAGGGCGTGCGCTACGGCTCGATCAACGCCAATCTCGAACGCCGAACCGGCGCCAATGTGTGGATCGAGATGATCCTCACCGAGGGCAAGAACCGCGAGGTCCGCCGCGTCCTCGAATATCTCGGCCTGCGCGTCTCGCGCCTGATCCGTACTCGCTACGGTCCGTTCGTGCTCGGCGATCTGCCGCCGGGCGAGATCGGCGAGGTGCGCGAGCATGATCTCCTCGCCTTCCGCAAGAACCCGACGAAGAATCCGCCGCCCGAGCAACTGCCGCCCGAGCTCAAGCGCCGCGCGCCGGCGCCGTCTCCAGTGCCCGGCGACCGGCTGAAGCAACCGCGCGGCGTTGCACCGCAAGGCCCGTCGCCTTCAGGGCGCGGCGCATCCGCTGCGCCAAAACCTCCTCGTCCGGCGGACCAGCGCCCCCGGCACACCGAACGCCCCGCCGCCGCCCGAGACGCTCGTCCCGCGCCCGAGGCACCGAAGCGCCCGGCCCGCATCACCCGCGAGGATGCCGCCCGCGCCGATCGCGCGGCCTTCACCGACGCACGCCCGCCGCGCCGCGCACCCGGGGGCGATGCCAAGCGCGCCAACTGGTCGCCGCGCGACAGCCGCCCGGCCGAGGAACGCGCCGCCGGACCGGCGCCCGCCGGGGCGAAACCCAAGCGCTTCTACGACGCCAGGCCGAAACGCGACGCTCGTCCGGGCGCCGCTGCCGAAACCCGCCCCGCGCGCGTCTTCAATCCCGAACTCGGGCGCAACGTCCGCGCCAAACCGCCGCGCCCGCCGCGCGACGCAGCGCCGTCCGACGCCCCCGCCAAGCCAGGCGGCAAGCCTCGGCCCAAGGCAGGCTGGGCGAAGCCCAAGCCCAAACCCCGCACCCGGAAATAATCTATGCGCATCATCGCCGGCCAATGGCGTGGCCGTCCCATCATCGCCCCAAAGGGCGAAGCCACCCGCCCCACGGCTGACCGGATGCGCGAGGCGCTGTTCTCGATGCTCGCCAGCCGCCTCGGCAGCTTCGAGGATCTCGCTGTTGCCGATCTCTTCGCAGGCTCGGGCGCGCTCGGCCTCGAGGCGCTGTCGCGCGGCGCAGCGTCCTGCGTTTTCGTCGAGCAGGACCGTCCCGCCGTCGACGCGCTCAAGGCCAATATCGCCAAGCTCGGCGCAAAAGCCGATGTGCGGGCCCAATCAGTGCTGGCGCTGCCGCCGGCGACCAAGCCTTATGACCTGATCCTGATGGACCCGCCTTATGGCACCGGCGCTGGCGCGGTGGCGCTCGACAAGCTCGGCCGGCTCGGCTGGGCTGACGAGTCGACCTGGATCAGCATCGAGACCGCGAAGAACGAGACGGTCGAGGTCGAGGGTTTCGCCACTGACGTGGAGCGCGTCCATGGCAAGGGCAAGATCACGCTGCTGCGACGCGCCTGACCCCCGGGGAGCCAGCCAGGGCCAACGCTACCAGGCTGACCAGCGCAGCGCCGCTGGCATAATAGCCCACAGGCGCCAGCCCGCCCCAGCTCGCCAGCGCCGTCGCGACCACCGGCGTCAGTCCTCCGCCCAGCACGCCGGCCACGTTGAACGCCATCGACACGCCGGTGTAGCGCACGCGCGGCGGGAACAGGCTCGGCAGCCAGGCGCCGAGCGGCCCATAGACGAAGCCCATCAGCATCAGCGCCACCGCCAGATAGACGAACACCAGCAGCAGCGATCCGCTGCCCATCATCGGCGCCATCACGTAGCCTATGCCGATCGTGGCGACACAGCCTCCCATCAGCACGCGCCGCTCATCCCAGTGCCGGTCGGCGAGCCAGGCCGAGGCGACGATCCCGAGCGCCATGAACAGGATCGCGCCGAGCTGAACGGCGAGAAATGGCTGGGTCGCATAGCCGAGCGTCTTGGTGCCGTAGCTGAGCGCGAAGGCGGTCGAGATATAATAGAGCGCAAAGCAGGCCACCGCGCCGAACGTCCCGATCAGCAACGGCCCGGGATGCAGCCGCACCAGCTCGGCCAGCGGCACGCGCGGCGGCGGCGCCTCGGCGAGCGACGCGGCGAATTCGGGCGTCTCGGCCAGCCGCAACCTGATCCACAGCCCCACGCCGACCAGCAGGGCGCTCAGCGCGAAGGGAATCCGCCAGCCCCAGTCGTGGAACTGGGCCGGCGTCAGCCACAGCCCGAGCAGCAGGAACAGCCCGTTGGCCGCGATGAACCCGACCGGCGCGCCGAGTTGCGGGAACATGCCGTAGCGCGCGCGCCACCCCGGCGGCGCATTCTCGACCGCAAGCAGCGCTGCCCCGCCCCATTCGCCGCCAAGCCCGAAGCCCTGGCCGAAGCGCAGCACGCACAAGGCGAGCGGCGCGATCCAGCCGGCACTGGCATAGCTCGGCAGGAACGCGACCAACGTCGTCGAGATGCCCATCGTCAGCAGCGAGGCGACCAGAGTCGATTTCCGCCCGACCCGGTCGCCGAAATGCCCGAACACAAGCGAGCCGACCGGCCGCGCCACGAACGCAACCGCAAGCGTCGCGAAGGCCAGCAGCTGCTGCGCCGCGGGCGATGCGCTCGGAAAGAACAGGGCGCCGAACACGAGCGAGGCGGCGGTCGCGTAGATATAGAAATCGTAGAATTCGATTGCCGTCCCGATCAGGCTCGCCAGCAACACGCGGCGGTGGGTGGACATCGAATGCGGTGCGGTGGCTGCGGCGTTCATGCCGGTACCATAACAAACGGCACGGGCTTGTCGAATGGCGCTTCTCGCCGGCCCTTCAGCGCGCGCCGAATGCGTCGAGCAGAGTCAGCAACAGCCAGTAGAGACCGCCCGAGAGCAGCATCGCCGCCGGCAGCGTCATCACCCAGGCAAGCGCCATATTGACGATCGTCCGCGCCCGCAGCCCCGATCCGTTCGCAACCGATGCGCCGGCGACGCCGCTCGACAGGATATGCGTGGTCGAGACCGGCAGCGCAAACTGGTCGGCAAGCATGATGGTCACCGCCGCGACCAGCTCGGCCGAGGCGCCCATGCCGTAGGTGAGATGGCTCTTGCCGATCCGCTCGCCGACCGTGACGACGATCCGCTTCCAGCCGATCATCGTGCCAAGGCCGAGCGCGATCGCGACGATGATCTTCACCCAGAGCGGGATGTAGCGCGTGCCCTGCTCGAGCCCCTTCAGATAGGAGCCGATCGTCTTCAGCTCGGCCGGCGAGAAGGTCGCCGCCGCTGCCTTGTCCTTCACCACCAGCTGCGCCGTGCCGTGCACCAGATACATGTCGTTGCGCAGATTGGGCGTCGCCTTGGCCGGCACGTTGCCGAGCGAGCCGTAATTGCCGATCCGCTGGCTCACGTCGCGCGAGAGCACCGCGATCGCGCTATAGGCGGCCGGATTGGCCGCCTGCCGGGCCTCGAGCACATGGGTCAGCACCGCGCGCGCCTCGGGAAGGTCAGCCACCGCCGCATCGCCGCCATGCGCCGAAAACGCATTCGCCGCCGCGGTCGCGGTCTGGACGAAGGCCGGAGTCGCGCTCGCCGGCACCGTCCGGTTGAGCGCATAGGCGGTCGGCGCGCAGCCGATCAGGATCAGCATGATCAGCCCCATGCCCTTCTGCCCGTCATTGCTGCCATGGAAGAAGGAGACGGCGGTGCAGGTCGCGATCAGGGTGGCGCGGATGCCGCGGGGCGGCGGGGCATTGCCCTCAGGCTCGCGGTAGAGCTTCGGGCTGCGCAGCACGAGCTTCATCAGCAGCAGCAGGAGCAACGAGCCGACAAACCCGACCAGCGGGCTGAACAGCAATGCCGAAAGCACTTTCTCCGCCTGCGCCCAGTCGACGCCCGAGGTGCCGCTGGTGCTCGCCGAGATCAGCTGGTTGGCGAGGCCGACGCCGAGGATCGAGCCGATCAGCGCATGGCTCGACGAATTGGGCAGGCCGACGAACCAGGTCGCGAGATTCCAGATCACCGCCGCCAGCAACAGCGCGAAGATCATCGCAAAGCCCGAATTGCTGCCGACATGCAGGATGAGGTCGACCGGCAGCAAGGTCACGATCGAATAGGCGACCGCCCCGCTCGACAGCATCACGCCCAGGAAATTGAAGAACCCCGACCAGACGACCGCGAGCGGCGCCGGCATCGAATGGGTGTAGATCACGGTCGCCACCGCATTGGCGGTGTCGTGGAACCCGTTCACGAACTCGAAGCCGAGCGCGATCAGCAGCGCCAGCCCGAGGAACAGGAACACCCCCATCGCCATCGTCTCGCCGACCTGCGCGGTATCGACGAAGATGCTGAACCCGGCATAAGCGAGCGCGCCGAACAGCACCGCCAGGAAAGCCCAGCGGCCCGCGCGTGGCAATGATGTGTCGAGCAGGGGCCCGTGTGGTGCGCGCGCGGCCGACTCGGGCAGCGCAGAATAGGTTGTTGCCATGGCGCCCCTCGCTTCGCGCGCTTGTGTGACAGGTTGATGACAAAAATGTTTTGACCGCGATCAAGCCTCCGCCGTCAACGGCCCCAAGTCCTTGAAATGGCCGCGTGCGGCGTCGATGAATGCCCTCACATTGACCGATGCGCCGCGACCCGCCTGATAGACGAGGTGAACGGGCAGCGGTGGCGGCGCCGCCGCGTCGAGCACGGCGATCAGCCCGCCCGCCGCGATTGCGTCCATCGCCTGATAAGACAGCACGCGCGCGACTCCAAGCCCCGCGACCGCCGCCGCAATCGCCGCATCGGCACTGTTTACCGTCAGCCGGGGACTGATCCGGATCGCCGGCTTGCCGGCCGGGCCGAAGCGCCATTCATTCTCGGCGTCCAGGCCGGCGAAGGAGATCAGGTCATGGCCATGCAGCGCCGGCACATTGGCCGGTAAACCGCGCTCCGCCAGATAGGCGGGGCTGGCGACCAGGATGCGGCGCACCTCGGCCAGCTTCGCGGCATATAGCGCGCTGTCCGAAAGGTCTCCGATCCGTACCGCGATATCGATCCCCTCATCGACCAGCCGCACGATCCTGTCGCTCAGCGTCAGCCGGATGGAGAGCGCCGGATGGTCGCGCAACAACTGCGTCACCACCGGCAGGATATGGAGCCGGCCGAACACGATCGGCGCGGTGATCACCATCGTTCCGCCGGGCGCAGCACCCGCGCCGCGCAGCGCCAGCGCTGCATCGTCGAGCTCGGCGAGGGCGGCCCGGCATCGCGCGAGATAGGCCGCGCCGTCTTCGGTCAGCCGCACCGACCGCGTCGTGCGCCGCAGCAAGGCCGTGCCCAGCGACGCCTCGAGCGCCGCGACCGCCCGGCTGGCCGCGGTCGGAGAAATCCGCATCCGCCGCGCCGCCTCGGCGAAGCTCGCCTCGTCGGCAACCGTCACAAAGGTGCGCAGCATGTCGAGCCGGTCCATGATTATCCCGATTTCCGCATGAGTGAAGTGTACAACGAAGGCATTATCACAAATGGACTTCAGTGGCATCTTCAATGGGCAGACGGCATCGGGCCGCCCGCTTCTGGAGAAACCCATGTCCCGCCTCACCATTCCCGCCCGCGAAGACGCTCCCGCCACGTCGCAGCCGATGCTCGACGCCGTCGAGAAGCAGCTCGGCGTCGTTCCCAATCTCTTCCGTCTCGTCGGCACCAGTCCGGCGGCGCTCGAAGGCTATCTCGGCCTCAACGCAGCGCTTGCCCGCACCCTTGACGCAAAGACCCGCGAGCGGATCGCGCTCGCCATCGCCCAGGCCAATGGCTGTGACTATTGCCTGTCGGCGCATTCCTATCTCGGCCTGAACCTCGCCAGGATCGACGAGGTGGAGATAGCGCTCAACCGCGCGGGCCATTCGGGCGACGCCAGGGCCGACGCGGCGGTCGTCTTCGCCCGCAAGGTGCTGGAAGCGCGGGGCAAGGTCAGCGATGCCGACCTCGCCGCCGTCCGCCTCGCCGGCTTCACCGAGGCGCAGGTGATCGAGATCGTCGCCACCGTCGCGCTGAACGTGCTGACCAACTATATCAACAACGTCGCCGAGACCGACATCGACTTCCCCGTCGTCCTCGCCGACGCAGCCTGACCGATCCCCGTCGGCGGACCGGCCCCGGTCCGCCGGCACCTCATGGAGCGTCGCCATGGCCTATGGCTTTCTCGACATCGCAACCACCCCGAGCGTCCACGCGGCGCAGGTGGCGAACGGCAGCGCCGGCCTTTACGACAAGGCCGGCGCGCACCGCCGCTTCGATCGCTTCGGCCCCGACGAACAGGCCTTCATCGCCGCGCGCGACAGCTTCTACATGGCGAGCGTGTCGGAGACGGGCTGGCCCTATGTCCAGCATCGCGGCGGCCCGGCCGGCTTCGTCAAGCTGATCGACGACAGGACGCTCGCCTTCCCCGATTTCCGCGGCAACCGCCAATATATCAGCCTCGGCAACACCAATGCGAACGACCGTGTCGCGCTGATCATGATGGACTATCCCCGCCGCGCCCGCATGAAACTCTACGCCCATGTCGAGGTGCGCGAACTCGCCGATGATCCCGCTCTTGCGGAAAGGCTGATGCTGCCCGGCTATCGCGCCATCCCCGAGCGCGCCTTCCTGCTCCATCTCGAGGCGTTCGACTGGAACTGCCCGCAGCACATCACGCCGCGCTTTACCGAAAGCGAGATTGCCGCCGCCGTCGCGCCGCTCCAGACACGCCTCGCCGAACTCGAAGCCGAAAACCGCGCGCTGCGCGAGCAGCTCGCCGCCACGAAAGGCCCAGCATGACCGACATCAAACGCCCCGCCCACCCTTCCCGCCCTTCACCCGCGAGACGGCGCTGCAGAAGATCCGCGCGGCGGAAGACGCCTGGAACAGCCGCGACCCGGCTCGGGTCGCGCTCGCCTACACGATCGACAGCGCCTGGCGGAACCGCGACCGCTTCCTCACCGGCCGTGCCGCGATCATCGATCTGCTCACCGCCAAATGGGCGCGCGAGGAGGAATATCGGCTGGTCAAGGATCTCTGGGCGTTCACCGACAACCGCATCGCGGTGCGCTTCCAGTATGAATGCCGCACCGAGGGCCAATGGTATCGCTGCTATGGCAACGAGCAATGGGAGTTCGCCGAAAACGGCCTGATGCGGCGGCGGGAGGCATCGGTGAACGACGTGCCGATCGCTGAAGCCGATCGCCGCTTCCTGTGGGACGCGCCCGGCCCGCGCCCGCTCGACTATCCCGGGCTGGCGGGCGTGAACGGCTGAGCGCAGCAATCTCGCGCGATCAGGTTCCGCCCTGATAGCCCGCTTCGCGCTGATGCCGGAAGGCGAGCACATAGACGGCATCGTCATCGGGCTCGTGGCGATACAAGGCCACATAGCCCGAATCCCCGAAGCTTATCACGAGTTCGCGCAGCCCGACTTCAAGGTCGAACGGCCGGCCTATACCGGGGTTGGTCTCAAGCGCCCCAAGCCTGCGGGAAATCGTCTGGCCAGCGCGCTTCGCCGCGTCCGGGCTTTTGCCGACGAGAAACCGCCGGCATCGAACCATCCCCTCTGCCGCTCCTTCGGTGACGATCAGTCGTGGCACTCGGGGCGTTCCGTTTCTCCCTCAGAGCCCCAGTCATTCAGCCACCCGCTGACCTCAGCCCCGGTCAGGTGCCGCCCGGTTTCCCGATAGGCAGTCCATGATGCCATCGCTTCCGCTCTGAAACTCTCCCGCGCTTCCTCATGCTCGACATATTGCTTGATCGCCTCGCGCATGATCCAGTGCGGCGAGCGGTCCCGCAAAGCGGCAAGCTGCTGAACCCGGCCCTTCAGCTCGTCATCGATCTTCAGCGAGGTTGCCATGAGCGCTTCCCGGTATCGTAAGGTACTACCTGTTGATATAATCAATCAGCGATAAGCTGGCAACATCGTCCCGGCTCAATATTGCCCGTACCGCCCCCGCACCGAGGCAAGCAGCGGTGCCGGATCATAGCCGACGCCGTCCTTGAACACCGTCACGACATTCTCGATGTCGGCGATCTTCGTCGAGGGATCGCCCTTCACCACCACCAGATCGGCATGTTTGCCCGCCGCGATCGAGCCGATCCGGTCGGCCAGCCCGAGATAGGTGGCCCCGTTGAGCGTCCCGATCCGGATCGCCTCGACCGGCGAGAACCCGGCCTCCACCAGCAGCTCGATCGCGCGCTGGTCGCCGAAGCCGGGGAGCACCTGCCCGCCCCCGGTCGGGTCAGGCCCGGCAAGCAGCAGCCCGCCCGCAGCGACGAAGGCGCGTTCGAGCCCAAGCTCATTGCCCCACATCGCGGCGGCCTGCGCGGTGCGCGCCGCCGGGCGCGCCAGCCCCAAAGTGCGGACATAGAAATAATCGGTCCGCGCCTCGGGGCTCATCAGTTCGAGCTGGCGCGGCGGCAGCGTGCGATAGTGCGGCGACGATCCCTCGAACACCGGCAATGTCGAGGTCACCGCGACATGATGCGCGACCAGCAGCGCGATCAGCGCCTTCCCCTCGGCGCTCTCCGCGGTCATCGCCTGCAAGGTCGGCCCGCCGCTGCTGTCGGGACACACATCGGGCGCTTTGCCCGGGTCGAGCTGGGTGTTGACCCAGAAACCATGTTCGAGATCGTCGATGCCGAGCGCCGCCGCCTCGGGATAGCTCACTGAGCAGAGATGCCCGGTGACCTTCAGCCCCCGCGCATGCGCCGCCTCGATCGCCGCCTTCAGCTCGGCCCGGCTGATATTCATATAGGCCTTGAACGAGGTCGCGCCCTGGTCCGCCCAGAAATTCACCGTGCGCGTGGCATCCGCCGCATCCTTCAGCGGATGCATCTGGATGAACGGGCTGCCCGATCCTTCGAGATAGGGCCCGGTCACGTCCATATGTGGCCCCGGCAAGGTGCCCGCATCGATCGCCGCCTTCATGTTGAGATCGGTATAGGGCTCGACGCTGCCGGTCGTGCGCAAGGTCGTCACGCCCGAGGCGAGATAGAGCCGCGGCGAGGAAAAGGCCATTTGCGGCACCATCAGCGGCGCGTCCGAATGCCCGCTCGCATCGAGATTGGGCCGCGCGATATAATATTGATGGTCGTGCATGCCGACGATCCCGGGCATCACGCTGTCGCCGCTAAGGTCGCTCACGGCATAGCCGGCCGGGACCGGATCGCTCCCCGCCTGCACCGCTACGATCCTGCCGCCGTCGATCAGCACGGTCCGATCCTCCACGGCCGGCGCGCCGGCGCCGTCGATCACCCGCACATGCGCCAGCGCGGTCTTGCCGGCCGGCATTTTCACGAACGGCTTCACCGCCTCGCCCGGCGCTGCGGGCGGCGGGAGGATGCGGGCGGCCATATCGACCTTCGGCGACGCCGCTACGAGCGCGACCGAGGCGAGCAGGATGGGAATGCGTCGAATCATGGCCGGGGCTCTTTCCGGAGAAATCGTGCGATGGCGTGATGGTGGCGGAGCGCGTGCGGCTGGGCAATCTTCTTTCCCTCTCCCGCCGGGAGAAGTGTGAGAAGGGAGTTTAGCTTGCCCCCACCCTTCCCGTTCCCTACCTGTTCACCGATGAGTCTCCCCGCGCCCACACCCCAGGACCCGCCCTATCTCGCCGGCCTCAACGCCCCGCAGCGCGAAGCCGTGCTCACCACCGAAGGCCCGGTCCTCGTCCTGGCCGGCGCCGGCACCGGCAAGACGGCCGCGCTCACCGCCCGCCTCGCCCATCTGCTCTACACGAAGAAGGCCTGGCCCTCCGAGATCCTCAGCGTCACCTTCACCAATAAGGCGGCGCGCGAGATGCGCCACCGCGTGGGCCGCATCGTCGGCGATGTCGTCGAGGGCATGCCCTGGCTCGGCACCTTCCATGCGATCGGCGCCAAGATGCTGCGCCGCCATGCCGAGCTGGTCGGGCTTCACTCCAACTTCACCATCCTCGACACCGACGACCAGCTCCGCCTGCTCAAGCAGCTCATCCTCGCCGCTGATCTCGACGAGAAACGCTGGCCCGCCCGCCAGCTCGCCGGCCTGATCGACCAGTGGAAGAACAAGGGCCTCACCCCGGCCGATATCGACGCCGGCGAAAGCGAGCTCTACGCAAACGGCCGCGGCAAGGAGATGTACGCAGCCTACCAGGCCCGCCTCATCGCGCTCAACGCCTGCGATTTCGGCGACCTGCTGCTCCACATGCTGACCATCCTGAAGCGCGACCGCGAGGTGCTCGCCGATTACCAGCGCCGCTTCAAATATATCATGGTCGACGAATATCAGGACACCAACAGCGTCCAGTATCTCTGGCTCCGCCTCCTCGCCCAGGAGCGCAAGAATCTCTGCTGCGTCGGCGACGACGACCAGTCGATCTATTCGTGGCGCGGCGCCCAGGTCGAGAATATCCTGAAGTTCGAGAAGGATTTTCCCGGCGCGAAAGTCATCCGCCTCGAACAGAATTACCGCTCCACCCCCCACATCCTCGCCGCGGCCTCGGGCGTCATCGCCAATAACAGCGGCCGCCTCGGCAAGACGCTCTGGACCAACGAGCAGGACGGCGAGAAGGTCAAGGTACTCGGCATCTGGGACGGCCCCGAGGAAGCGCGCCGCGTCGGCGAGGAGATCGAGGCCTGCCAGCGCGCCGGCAAGAGCATCGACGACATCGCCATCCTCGTCCGCGCCCAGCACCAGACCCGCGAGTTCGAGGACCGCTTCATCAGCATCGGCATGCCCTATCGCATCGTCGGCGGTTTCCGCTTCTACGAGCGCGCCGAGATCCGCGACGCGCTCGCCTATCTGCGCGTCGTCGCCCAGCCCGCCGACGACCTCGCCTTCGAGCGCATCGTCAACGTCCCCAAGCGCGGCCTCGGCGACAAGGCGGTGCAGAAGGTCCACCAGCTCGCCCGCGCCGAGGGCGTGCCGCTCACCGTCGCCGCAGCGCGAATCCTCGATACCGACGAGCTGACCTCGCAAGCACGCCGCGCGCTCGGCAATCTCGTCGGCGACATGGCGCGCTGGCGCAGCATGGCGGCCGATCTGCCCCATCCCGAGCTCGCCCGCCAGATCCTCGACGAGAGCGGCTATACCGGCATGTGGCAGGCCGAAAAGTCAGCCGAGGCCGCCGGCCGGCTCGAGAACCTCACCGAGCTCGTCCGCGCGATGGAGGAGTACGAGAATCTCGGCGCCTTCCTCGAGCATGTCAGCCTGGTGATGGACAATGAGGCCCAGGCTGACGAGGCCAAGGTGACGATCATGACGATCCACGCCGCCAAGGGGCTCGAATATGACACCGTCTTCCTGGTCGGCTGGGAGGAAGGCCTGTTCCCCTCGCAGCGCGCGCTCGACGAGGGCGGCAATGCCAGCCTCGAGGAGGAACGCCGCCTCGCCTATGTCGCGATCACCCGCGCCCGCCGCCGCGCGGTCATCCTCCACGCCGCCAATCGCCGCATCTACGGCCAGTGGACCAGCTCGCTCCCCAGCCGCTTCGTCAACGAACTGCCCGACGCGCATATCGAGAGCGAGAACAGCATGTCGGGCGGCGAGAGCCTGTGGCGCGCCAACTGGTCCGAACGCGCCGATCCCTTTGCGGATGTGGCGCGCGGCACCGGGAGAGGCCCGGGCTGGCAGCGCGCGGCGGGCGTGAACCCGGGTGGGGGCTTCACCAGCCGTACCTTCACGCGCGAGCCTTCGCGGGTGGTGGAGGCACGGGCGAGCGCGGTGAGTATCGGGAACAAGGGGCGGGACGATCTGTCGGTGGGGATGCGCGTGTTCCACCAGAAGTTCGGCTATGGCGAGATTGCCGAGATCGAGGGGAATAAGCTCGAGATCGATTTCGAGAGTGCCGGGCGCAAGCGGGTTATGGATAGTTTTGTGTCGCTGGGGTGAACTTGGGCGAGCAACCGACATCGAGAAAATTCTAAGCTCGATTGCTGTGCGTGTCTGACGATCGCAAGCTGGTCATCGCCAAGCACCGTCCGAACATTGCTGGAGCTGGGCTGTCAGCAACAGCGGTCTCTCCAGTGTCGCCTCGGACTACCTCCGATTTGCGCAAGTCGCGAACCTCGACTAGCATTGACGAAAGGGGAGGACGAGTTGACTACTGAACCTAGCGAGCACAGATCCACTCAAGCATTGAGGCACGCTCTCGACGGCACCGCAATGCTGTTTGTTGGCTCTGGGGTCGGCTTCCTTGCGAAGGCTTTGAGCGACGAGAAACTGCCCAACGGTAGAACGCTAGCAAATTTGCTACATAAAGAGTTCGGAATTGATGAGGGTCGCCACAGCCTCCAGAGAATTTCTCAGTTCGCACTAGGAAAATTAGGCCCAGATCGCCTACTGGCCCTGTTAAGAGATCGTCTTAAGGTCGTAGAGGTTGATGATAGATTGCAGACTCTCTATAGACTTCCTTGGCTACGAATATATACGACAAATTACGATGACGCGATTGAATATTCACGTCGCGGCCACTGCCTCGTATCTTCTTTTACTCTCACTGATGACCCATCTACTGCACCACAAGGAGCAGTTGTTCACTTAAATGGCTACATAGACTCTATAAAACCGGACTCCTTTAATAAAGACGCGGTACTAACTGATATTAGTTATTCTGTTAATGAATTTCAAGACTCAGATTGGTCCCATCGTTTTTTGGTAGACATAAGGACTTCACGAAGCATTATTTTTATTGGCTATAGTATGGCTGATCTCGATATCGTCAGATTGCTGCTGATAGACCCCGAAATTTCACGAAAAACGATTATTTACGTTTCGCCTGACACAGACGATGTTGAACTTGAAACTCTAAGTTCGTATGGTGAAGTAAGAACGGGTGGATTTGATGACCTATATACCCGCCTAACGGACGTTTCTTCCTCGTATGTTCCAGTAGAAAATGCCTTATTCACAGAGCTACGGCGCATCCAAGTAAAAGAGCGATTAGGCTCTGCATCCTCGGCAGAACTGGTTTATCGTCAACTGGTCTATGGTCGGGTCGCTGAAAAGGAATTTCTTCTTTCCGCTGAGCCACTTCCAAATACATCATACATCGGACCGCGGGCGCAGCTTACCCAGGCCCTTTCTGCCATCGATGCCGGCAAAGGGCGGGATATTTTTATACACGGAGAGTTAGCATCTGGCAAAAGCTGTGCATGCTTGCTCGCAGCAAAGCACTTCATTAATAATGATTATGAAGTTTATATTGCCTCTCAGGGACCGCATCTTTTTTAAGATCTCGAGAGACTTGCTCAACGCGACACTTTTGTTTGCGTAATTTTTGACGGATACGGAGCTTTTATAGATCAGATAAAAGCTTATGTTGCGCGCCGACGGCCCACGCACCGAATTGTACTTTCCGAGCGGACAGTTTCACACGAGCTTATAGCTGGAGCGGTCGAGCGCTCCTCTGGTTTCGGCCCAGCTGTCGAATGCTATCTGGGACGACTGGAAGAATCTGACCTCCAAAATTTCTCGGAATTGATCAATTTCTCGGGACTGTGGGGGGAGCGAGCCGGCTTGAGTGCCGCTGGAAAAGCAAGCTATCTTCGATCTAATCTATCTGGCTCACTATATTTGGCACTGCTTGAAGTCATTAGATCTGATAAAGTTCAAGATGACATTCGCCGCCTACTAACTCCTTTGACTTTCGATCGAAAGGCGCTTTTAGTATTCGTGAGTGCGTTTATAGTTAGCTCTCTTGGATTTCGATTTGAGATAAACGATTGGCAAACATTCTTCAAAATTGATTCAATAAGACGAATAATTCGTAACTATTCTGAGCAGTTCGCGAATTTTATGAGCGTTTCCGGAGACGATTTGAGCCCACGTTCGGGTCTCCTTAGTTCGCATATTTTGAAGAACTTTGCCGACGATTCGGACATAGTGCACTGCTTATATACACTCTACGCGGCCGCAGCCGAAGCGGAAGATTACGATTCATATCTAGCAGACCTGAGAGTTGAGTTGATGAGATACGGCGCAATTGAGCCTATGCTCAGCGAAGCCAACAAGCACCCGATGATAATGAGTTATTACAATCAAATTCGCTCTGTTCGCGATACGGTAAATAACTCAGACTACTGGTTGCAAGTCGGTATCGCAAGTACGTCATACGATGACTTAGATGGAGCTCAGATTGCCTTTGATAATGCCTACTCTAGAGAGAGAAAGAAAAAGGAACCGCGTTTAAGAAGAATAGATAATTACTATTCTCGATTCGAAATGAAGAAAGCGGTCGCTGAGATCGATAGCGATAAGGCATTTAAATTATTTTACGATGCTAATGTGCGTTTGACGAAACAAATTTTCGAGGACAACAATCGGCACTACCCTTTTAAAACTAGCCGTCAATTCGTGGGCGTAGCTGCGCGCCATTTTGACAAATGGGACGATGATCAGAAGAATCAGTTTCTGGATATGATGCGGGATGTTCGCCAGCGCGCAATCCGTTATCGTGAAACCAAAGGAGACACTAGTCCGGATGTGGGTTTTCTTATAAAGGAGACGGCTGCGCTACTCGCGAGACTTAGGGCTGAGGGGTCTGCGTGAGATTAGAATATTGTTAATTTTTGGGGAATTACGCTGACTGATGCACCTGTCCGCAAACTCCCAATAGGCTTCTCGGACATGCCGCCCCCGTCCCTCCTTTCGGCAACGTAATAAGTTGCCCGGACATTTGAGGGAATTGCGGTGACACGTGCAATACCCCCCTAACTATCTGCGCACTGGGGATGCAACAGAAGTAAAGTGGAAAAGGGGCCAGAGTGATTTATTGCCTGCACCGGCCAATTCGTCGAGGTGACGGACGACGACAACGAAAAGCAAGAGCGCTAAAAGCGGCATCCGGCGGCGTCAATTTTGTAGCACAACATGTGGGATTTCGGTGACACGGCACGTATCCAGCGCCCGCTCCCGCGCCTTCACATTGCGGTTGCATCACCTGCCGGATGTGTTCGCCTTCCGGAACTGGCCCGGCGTCATGCCGGTATGCCTCCGGAAAAACCGTACGAAATAGGATGGCTCGGCAAAGCCCAGCGCATAGCCGATTTGGGTGGCGGAAGATGTGGTATAGATCAGCCGGCGGCGCGCCTCGTCAGCCAGGCGATCGAGAATGACCCCCTTGGCTGAGAGGCCGGCAAACCGCATGCAGGCGCGATTCAGCCGGACATGGCTGCACCGTAGCGCCGCGACATAGCGCGCCATGCCGCGCTCGGTCAGAAAAATGCGTTCGACCATTGCCCGAAATTCGAGGAACAAGTCCCGATCACGGTTATCCTTTGAACCACCCGGCTCTTGTCCTTGCCGGATCGTCCGCAGCACGTGAACCAGGACAATCCGTTGCAGTGCCTCGACGCAGACCGCCTCGCCGTCCAGTCCGCCGCCGGATTCCCCGCAAAGGTTCCGCAGCGCGATCGCAAGGTCGTGCAGACATCTCCGATTCGTCCCAAATCCCGCGATGTACGAGCGGCGCAGCAGGAATCCGATGTCCAGGCCACGATTGACCACCAGGTCAAGCACGCGTTGATGCGCGATCGTCACCGCCCAGCCCCTGACCGCCGGCCCCACTTCGAAGCCATGGACACCCCCTCCTGGAACAGTAATCAGACAGGGTGCCTCCACCTGATGGCGTTCGCCATCGATCGTGAAGCAGCAGTTTCCCGACATCGCGAGAATGATCTGCAGCATATCGGGATGGACATGGGGGGCGACAGGAAAGCCAGCCCGGCCAGCCACTCCATCCGGCGCGCGGCGGGCAAGTGCGAATGCCTGCTCCCCGGGTACGGCCACGACTGGCGCCGCGCGCGGCGATGCGGGATTGGCCGAAAGGCTTGTTTCGATCATCGTGATGAAAAGTACCATGAACTAGGTGGTTTTGTGAATTTTTGTCACAAGGCGACCATCCTATGCTCCGCGCATGGCTGATCAGGAAAGCTCGGCCGCAAGGAGAGGATAGGCAGACATGTCCCATTTTCCGCAAACCCGCGCCTTCATCCATGCACTGAAGCCGGTGCGGCTTGAGTGCGACCTGCTCGATCTCGACATCGAAGGTACGGTGCCGCCCGAAATCGACGGGACGTATCAGCGCGTCCAGCCCGACGCCCAGTTCCCGCCCAGGTTCGATGACGACCAGTTCTTCAACGGGGACGGGCTCATCACGCAGTTCGATTTTCGCAATGGCCGGGTCGATCTCAAACAGCGTTATGCGCTGACCGACAAGCTGAAGGCGGAACGCAAGGCGGGAAAGGCCCTGTTCGGGGCCTATCGCAATCCCCTGACCGACGATGAATCCGTAAAGGGCATGATCCGCTCCACCGCAAACACCACGCCGATCGTCCATGCGGGCAAGCTGCTGGCGCTCAAGGAAGACAGCCCGCCGCTGGTGATGGATCCGCTCACGCTGGAGACCGAGGGGTTTTCCGACTTCAACGGCAAGATGCGCAACCAGACCTTTTCCGCGCACCCAAAGATCGACCCGGCCAGCGGAAACCTTTGCAATTTCGGCTACGCCGCCACCGGGCTTCTAAGCCGCGATGTGTCCTACATGGAGATCAGTCCCGAAGGTGAGCTGCTGTTCGAGACCTTCTTCGAAGTCCCCTATTACTGCATGATGCACGATTTCACGATCACGCAGGATTATGCGGTCTTTCACCTGTGTCCCATCACATCGAACTGGGACCGGTTGAAGGCCAACAAGCCCCATTTCGGCTTTGACACCTCGCTGCCGGTCTACCTCGCGGTGCTGCCACGCCGTGGACAGGCCAGGGACATGCGCCTGTTCAAGGCGCCGAAAACGATCTTCGCCAGCCATGTGATGAACGCCTGTAACGAGGGCACCCGCATCATCTTCGATATCCCCCAGGCCGAGGGCAACGCCTTCCCCTTCTTCCCGGATATCAACGACGCCCCGTTCGATCCCATCGCGGCGAGACCGTATCTGCATCGCTGGATCGTGGACATGGCATCGCCAACCGACGATTTCGTTTCGGTTGAGCGCGTGTCCGATCTGATCGGCGAATTTCCCCGGATCGATGACCGGTACATCGGCCAGCCCTATGAGCATGGCTGGATGCTCGTGATGGACCCGGACATGCCGTACGAGGGCGAAGGCGTGCGGGCATCCGGCTTCCGGATGAACAAGATCGGCCATTTCAACCGAAAGACCGGCGAAGAAAAAACCTGGTTCTGCGGACCGCAGTCCCTGATCCAGGAACCGCAATTCATCCCGAAGTCCGCCGATGCAGCCGAAGGCGATGGCTGGCTGCTGGCGCTGGTCGATAATCAGGTCACCAACTACACCGATCTGGTGATCCTTCAGGCCTTGCGGATCGAAGATGGTCCGATTGCACGCATCCACCTGCCGTTCCGCACCCGCAACGGCTTGCACGGCACCTGGGCTGACCGGTCAAAATTGCCGAAGACAAGCTGCTCTGCGTAACGGGAGAGTGCGCCTAATTGGGGGTGGAATTACGGTGACACGTGCAATTACCCCCAAACTATCTGAGCGCTGGCGCCGTGACAGAAAGTAGGACTCGTTACTGGGAGTTACGGAGACCGGTGCAACAGTCCCCAAACTAAGACTCTGATATGCCGTCCCCCGAGACCTACCTCTCGCCGCTCGACCGAGGCCGCAACGCCGCCTCACTCCGGCTGTGAGCGGGATGATTGACGCAGCGCCACAAGTCAGCTGAAGTCGCGGGAATCACGAACCGGGGGGAAATCATGCCGTTACACTCTTTGCGCGTCGCCATCATCGCGGCAGCGCTCGCCGCGGTCCCCACGACAGCGTTCGCGCAAACCCCGCAGGACTCAGGCATCACCTATGATTGCGACACCGCCGCAAATCATTTCTCGGAACTGATCCTGCCGGCGGGCGCGGCTCCCTTCACCGTCGCCGGCAAGGTAAGGCTGAATCAGGTCGCCGCCAGCAAGGAATATCTGCCGCTCGCGCGCCTGGCGATCAGCAACGCCTCCGATCAGCCGGGCCCGTCCGATCAGGCTTGGGCGGGTTTCGAATTCGACATGGTTCCGGCCGACAAGAAAAACCCCGCCGCCTCCATCGTCGCCTATTCGATCAGAGAAACCGGGAAGAAACCGGATATGCAGCCCATCGCCATCGCGAGCGGCGCCGAAATACCCTTTTCGGTCCTCTATGACGGCACGCATGTCACTGTGTCAGTCGACGGCCATGAGAAGCAGTTCGCCTTCACGGCGGCGAAGCCGGTCGTGAGCATCGTCTGCTCGACCGGCGAATTTCTCTACACCAACCTGCTGATCCGCCCTCGCGGCTGAGCGCGCCTCGGCACCGGAATTACGGTAAGAGTCCACTTAATTGGCCTACCAATCCGATAACTAGCGCCTTCCAGTCCGAGATAGGTGACTGTCACCGGACCCAAGAACGATTACCGCCCCCGCCAGCGTCCCCCAATCAACACCACCCCTCCACCGTCCCATGCACTACGCGCTGCAGCGTCTTGGTCTTCCCGAACAGCGGCAGCCCGCGATAGATGCGCGCGGTCATCACATCGGCGGATTTGAGCCGCGCCGAAACGCGATAGGTCTCGCCGTCGAACGGATTGTAAAACCAGCCGCCCTCCCACTTATCGCTGCCCACCGGATGCAGCGCCCAGAGGATCGTCATGCCGCACAGCGGGCGTTGCCGGAGCGCCGCATCGGGGTTTCGCAGGTCACGGTTCAGCACGCCCTGCGCGTCGCGCGGTATGATGAGCCAGATGATCCGCCCGCACATCATCTCGCCGCAATCGAAGATCTGGACGGCCACCTTCGCGTCCATGAGCCACACGCCCTCGGTAACCGGGGCGCCGCCGACGCATGGGGAAGGAACGGCCAGGCACAGCAATATGGGAGGCAGCCAGCGCACCAGGCGCAACAGCCCGCGCGGCAAGACCGGGGGCTTCGCTCCGTTCAGCATCATCATCGGTCTTACCGTGCCGTGGCGACTTGCGGCCGGTTTACCACACTCCGCCCTGATCGTCGCGGCGATTGGCGAGGCCGTCGCTTGCCGCGCGGCCGTGTCGCGGTCCCCGGAGCGCGACAGGGGGAAGCGACGCCCCTCTCGGGCAGCGAGCCCGCCCCCATTCACATCACCGTCGCAAACCGACAGCCGACGCGCCCTCTCGCGAAACGCGATGAGCCGCTTGGCGATATCGCGCCCCGCTCACCCGGATTGCTGTTTGGCATAGGCGGCTTTCCCGGCCGCGCGGCGTTTGACGATGGTGCCGATGCGCCGCCTTGCCGCAAGCTCGTCGACGAGGTCCGGGTCGAACGCCGTCCGGTACCCCGCGAAATGCCAGTCAGTCATGTCCTGGTGCTCGGGATGGTCGGCGTTCGCGATGGCATCGAGAAAATTCTCGAAACCCGGGATGCCGCCGACATCCTCGGGCGGGCAGCGGCGCGCGCCCCCGACATAGCGCGGATATTCCGTGCCCGGCTGGCCCGGTTCGACGCGTTCGATGGCGATGTCGTGGTGCCAGTCGTCGCCCATGTCATAGGTATAGCCAAACTGCCCGACACCGCGATCGACCAGCGCCTTGAGCCTGATGTTGCTCGCGGCGAACAGGTTGCCGTCCCTCCAATGAGGATCGGGCCGGCCATAGCGCCGGCCGGCCACCTCGAACTCCCACAGATGATGGTCCTGCCAGCCCATCGCTGCCTGGACGATGTCGTGGAGCATCCTGAGGTTGGCGCCGAGCGGCACGTCGACCGTCCGCCAGATCTCCGGGTCGCTATCGGACAGGGCGATGCGCAGGCGGGCAATGGTCTCACTCATGTCGCTTAAGCTGCCGCGCGTGGTTTCCGCTGTCCAGTCCCGGATCACGGTCGCGTCCGACGCCGACGATCCGCATCAGCCCCTCCCGGTTGCGCGACGCCCACGGCAGCGATATAGTCACCAAACTAGTCAGGAGCTTCAATGGACCGCATCAACCTCGCCGACGCCAAGGCCCATCTCAGCGAGCTCGTCGATCGCGCCGAGACCGGCGAGACGATCGACATCGTCCGCCGTGGCAAGCTCGCTGCGCGGCTGACCCCGCCCAGCCCCGTCAAAGCCAGGGTCGATGCCGCGGCGCTCCACGCGCTCACCGAGCGCCTGCCGGCCCAGCCCGAAAGCGCGGCCGACATGGTCCGCCACATGCGGGATAGCGATCGCAGCTAATGCTCTACCTCGACACCTCGGTCATCATCGCGGCACTCCTCCCTGAAGACTCAACCGCCCGCATTCACGCATGGCTCGCCGCGCAGGACGCCGGCAGCCTCTATGTCAGCGGCTGGGCACTGACCGAGGTGTCGAGCGCGCTGGCGATCAAGGTTCGCACCGGCGCCCTTACCCCAGAACAGCGCGCCGAGGTGATCGCCGCCTGGACGAACCTGCGCGCCGCCAGCCTCACCATGCTGCCGGTCACCGAGGCCCATTTCGCGACCGCCGCCGGCTTCATCGACCATGTCGATCTCGGGCTGCGCGCCGGCGATGCTCTCCATCTCGCCGTTGCGGCCGGGGCCGGCCAGGTGATGGTAACGCTGGACAGGCTGTTGGCGACCGCGGCAACCGCGCTGGGCGTTCGCATGCTGATGCCCTGAAACGGCCGCAGCGTTCGCGCCGACATCGGTCGCCTCCGCCAAGATCATTCCGCACCCCACCGCCCATTCACATCACCGTCGCAAACCGACGCTACCGGCCGCGCATCCCCAGCGGATGAGCCGAAAGCCCCGGAGGCGTCACGACATGACCCGCAAGACGATACGGACCACCCTCACCGCCCTCTCCCTGCTGCTGCTCGGCCTCACCGCGGCCACCGCGCAGCAGGAAATCAGCGAGCCGATCCAGGACGCGCAGCTCGTCGATATCCTCCCCCTCGACGGCGAGGTCTTCCACGTCCAGGGGGTCGATCTCGACAGCCGGCGCATCTGGGTCACCTCGGTCGATCGCGCCAACCGCAAAGCCTATCTCCACGAATTCGACCGGCATAGCGGCGCCTTGCTGCGGCGCCTCGAGCTCACCGACGGCCCCCGCTATCATCCCGGCGGGCTCTCGCTGCACGGCGGCTCGATCTGGGTCGCCGTCGCTGAAATGACGCCGAACAGCTCAGCCACGCTCGAAGAGATCGACACCGACAGCCTGCAGATCCGCCGCAGGATCCATGTCGCTGACCATCTCGGCTGCGTGGCGGTCTCGGATACCATTCTCATCGCGGGCAATTGGGACAGCCGGCTGCTGCGCATCTTCGATCTGCGCAGCGGGAAACAGCTCCGGGTCGTGCCCAACCCTTTCGCGACGGCCTATCAGGACATCAAGCTCGTGGGCGGCCGGCTTGTCGCAAGCGGCACGGTAACGCCGCTCAGCGGGACGATCGACTGGATCGACTGGCCCTCGATGAAGCTCCTGCGGACGGAGCGCACCGGCGTCACCGATCGCGCCAGGCCCTACACCGGCGAAGGCATGGCGCTGAAGGGCCGCGATCTCTTTCTCTTGCCGGAAGACGGCCCGAGCCGCCTGTTCCATTTCAGGCTCGACGATCGGGAAGCGTGACGATGCGATCGGGAATGGGTTGGTTCGATTCAACGCTGGGGGAGATTGTGAAAGGACCGCGTACGGGTGGGATGCTGCCCGGGTTCCGCCCCTGCTCTTTGATATGACCGTTTTCTTCAGCCGGCGGCGCTGCCATTCCGACAGGCCCGCTGTTCCTCCGCTGATCCCGCTGTTCCTCGCCGCTGTTATCGTCGCTGTTCCCCGCTGTTTTCCCGCTGATATTCGATAACAGCGGGATTTCCGGTAAGATACTGATAACGATCGAGAAAATCGGACGAAAAATCCAACATAACAGCGGCGAAAATAAAAAATCGCGGGTAACAGCAGGGAACAGCGGAAAACCGGAGCCGCGGTTGGACGTACTGGCGGGCCAAGGCGGGGGGACAGGTAGCGGTTTTCAGCTTTTCACGATGCGCCCAAATCCGGCGTCCGGATTTCCCGCGCGGAGCCTTGGCCTCCTGAAAAAGCTGGCCAGCGCCTCGCTGCAATGGGATACTCCCATCGCCTGTCGTAGCGCGTTTCCGCCTGCGCTCCAGTGCGATCGAGGAGAGCTCTCATGCTTCGTCCTGCGTTCCCGTGCGCTGCCTTTGCCGCCTGTCTCGCACTATCCTCCCCCGGCTTTGCTTCCTCGCCTGGCCCCGCCAAACCCGCACGGCCCGTGGCTGCGTTCAAGGTGGATGGCACCCTCGCCCTCGCCGCCTATCAGGCCATGGTCGAGGAGCATCTCGCCGGCGTCCTGCGCAGCATCAAGGCCCTGGCGGTGACCTCGGACGCCCGGAGTGGGGACTGGGCCAGGATCAGGCCGGCGCTGGAGCGACTGAGCGCCGATCTGCCGACGGCCGCGACGATCTCCTATGTCCAGCCTGACGGCAGCTATGCGACGACCGCCATCGGCCAGAGCCCCGACAATCTCAGCGACCGTGCCTATTTCCCGGGGCTGATGGCGGGCAAGGATGTCGTCGGCAGCCTCGTCGTCAGCAAGGCAACCGGGCACCGTTCGATCGTCGTGGCCACACCGGTGATGCGCGACGGCAAGGTCGTGGCCGCGATCGGCGTCACCTTGCGCGCCAGGCTGATCTCGCAACTGGTGACCGACCATGGCCTGTTGCCTGCCGACCTGACCTTCTATGCGCTCGATTCCACCGGCAAGACGGCGATCCACAAGGATCCGGACCTCATGTTCGCCTTCCCGTCCGACATGGGGGACTCCTCGCTCAAGGCAGCGGTCAAGACCATCCTGGGGCAGCGCGAAGGGGTTGTGCATTACCGGTTCCGCAACGACGATCGCACCGCCATCTTCCGGACATCGGACGCGACCGGCTGGCGGTTCGTGCTCGTCCGGGTCGGGCGGTAGGATAGGCTAGCCTGTTGCCCTGATTGCTCCCCGGGGCACATCCTCCCGGCCTTCGGGCCCCGCGCAAGCCCATCGGGCAGGCTCGCCGCACGGCCGGACGGAACCCGCAATCCCGGGCATTCGTTTCAGCCGCGAACCCACCGGAGAGGAGGCATCCATGTCGCAGCTCGACACGCACAAATGGGAAAAGGAACTGCGGTTCCTGCTCGATCGCATCCAGGCACACCCCTCGCGCGACGCCACCGAAGATCGCCAGCGCATTGCGGTCCTGAAGAACCTGATCGCCGGCCCGCGCGACAGGGTCTCCGCCTGACAACCTCTTTCCGCCCTTGACCGGGCCGCGCCCCGGCGCAAACACCAGCGACTGACGACTCTCACCAGAGGGGGCATAAAGTGCGGACATTGCTGGCACTCCTCGCCGCCCTCGCGGCCGGGGCGCTTCCCGGCGCCGCCGCTGCCGAAACCAAATGCTCCGTCGACAAATTCCTCGAATTCCCGGTCACCATGGTCGGCCTGCGCCCGATGGTGCCCGCCACGATCGACGGGCATGAGGTCAGGTTCATCGCTGACAGCGGCGCCTTTTACAGCTCGATTTCCCCCGGCACGGCCGCCGAGCTCGGGCTCAAGCTGCAATCGGCGCCGCCAGGCCTCATCGTCAGGGGGATCGGCGGCGAGGCGAACATGTCGATTGCGATTCCGAAGGATTTCGGACTCGGCCCGTCGATTCTCCACCATGTCCAGTTCCTCGTCGGCGGCAGCGAGGTCGGCGGCAATGCCGGCCTGCTCGGCCAGAACGTCCTTGGCCTCGACGATGTCGAATATGATCTCGCCAATGCGGCGATCCGCCTGCTCAAGCCGCACAACTGCCCCCACACCATCCTCGCTTACTGGGCGGCGGACAAACCCATCTCGCAGCTCGACATCGAAACGCCGTCCGAGGCGCGATATCACACCGCCGGCACTGTCCTCCTCAATGGCGTGAAGATTCGCGCCGTCTTCGATACCGGCGCGCCCGTGTCGATGCTGACGAGCGCCGCCGCCGCCCGTGCCGGCGTAAAGCCGGACAGCCCCGGCGTAACCAGCGCCGGGTTCAGCAGCGGCCTCGGCCGCCACACGGCGCGCACCTGGATCGGCCCCTTTCAGAGCCTCAAGATCGGCGACGAGGAAATCCGGAAGATCCATCTGCGGTTCGGCGATCTCGGCGATGTCGATTTCGACATGCTGCTCGGCGCCGACTTCTTCCTGTCGCACCGGATCTATGTGTCGAACGCGCAGCACAAGATGTATTTCACCTATAATGGCGGCCGCGTGTTCGACCTGAGCGTCAGGCCGCAGGAAACCCATGTGGCCGAACCCCAGACGATCGCGAACGCCGCCCCGACGGCGACGCCCGCCCCGGCGGCACCGGACGCGGCAAAACCTCCGGAGGCGAAGCCGGCTGACGGGCCCGAACCCGTCACCGCCGCTGACTACAGCCTGCGCGGCAATGCCCGGGCCGCGCGGCTCGATTTCGTGTCGGCGCTCGCCGATCTCACGCGCGCCTGCGAGCTCGCGCCGGACAATGCCGACTATCGCTACCAGCGCGCGCTCGTCCTGCTGCGGACCGGGCGACGCCCGATGGCAATGGCTGATCTCGAGCGCGCGCTGACGCTCAAGCCCGACCATGCCGATGCGCTGTTGCTCCGCGCCAACCTCCGGCTGCGCGGCGGCGACAGGGCAGCCGCCCGCGCCGATCTCGACACGGCCGATCGCGTGCTCGCCGCGCCTTCGGACAAGCGCCTGGAGCTCGGCCATGCCTATGAGGCGGTCGGCGATCTCGATGCGGCGATCCCGCAATATGATCGCTGGATCGCAGCCCATCCCGATGACAGCCGGATGCCGAATGCGCTCAACGGCCGCTGCTGGGCACGCGCGCTCGCCGGGCATGATCTCGCCGGGGCGATCTCGGATTGCGATCGTGCGCTGAAGCTCCGCCCGCACACCGCCGCCTATCTCGGCAGCCGCGGTCTCGCCCGCCTGCGCAATGGCGATCTCGACAAGGCGATGGCTGATTACCAGGCGGCGCTGGCGATCGAACCGAAGCTCGCCTGGTCGCTCTACGGCCGCGGTATCATCGAGCAGAAACAGGGCCTTGCCGCCCAGGCAAAAACCGACATCGCCGCCGCCGTCGCGCTCGAGCCGGATCTGCCCGAAAGAGCAAGGAAGATCGGCTTGGCGGGAGCGCCCGACTAGCCAGCCGGCGCCACCAACGCTGCCGATTCAACCCCGGTACCGGCAATGCCATAGCCGGACAATGACCAGTTCCTTCGCCCGCGACTCCGAAAGCTGGGGCGCTTCAGCGCCGCATCTTGGGCGGATCAGTCTCCGGATTTCTCCGGCGATCCCGGCAGCGGCACCGGCCCGTCGCCCGCGGCGCTGTCGCTGTCATAATCCTCGCCGGTGCTGCCGCCGCCCGCACCGACCCCGCTGCCATGGACTTCGCCGGTCGCTGAATCGATCCATGCCCTTTTACCGTTTTCCGGCGGGATATCGGGGGTGCTGCGGGGTGTTGGATCATTCATGTCATGCTCCTCTCGTGTCTCGACGCTCCGCCAGAACGTCCCGGGCTGCGGATGGATGCGCCCGGGAACGTGGCGGTCCAATCAAGTCCGGCACTCGCCACGCCTATGGCGCCGAGGCCATGCCCGCGCTAAATGTCGGACAGGATATAGGATATAGGGAAGGGGAATGGTGATGACGCTGTCATATCGGGCGCTGGCGATCTCGGCGGCGTTCCTTCTCGCCGGCGGCGCGGTGGCGGCTCCCCAGGGCGAGAATTGCCATGCGATCGCCGATCCCGCCCGCCGCCTCGCCTGTTACGATGCGCGCGACAGCGGCTCGGCGCCGCCGGCCGCGGCGCCCGCCCCGGTCGAACTGGCGCGGCGGCCCGCTGCCCCGGCCTCGGCCGACGCCAACCCCAACCGCACCTTCGACAGCCGCGTGGTCGCGGTATCGCCCCTTCAGAACGGGTTCTATCGCGTGCGCCTCGCCGACGGCAGCGAATGGGCCACTACTGCCGCCGGCCAGCGTCCGGCTGTCGGCCAGGGCGTGCATCACCGTCGCACCTTCATCGGCACCCATTATTTCGACACGGATGACGGCCGCGCGCTGACAGTGCGCCCCGAGCGCTGAGGGGCCGGCGCGATTGCCCCTCCTCATTGTCCGGATCGCTCCCTAGCAGCGACGCGCGCTCGCCGGCATTCCGGCCGTCTCAACGATGGAGATGGTCATGAAGAAATACGTCATCGAACGCGCGATTCCCGGTGTCCACACGCTCGGCGGTGCTGAGCTGAAGGGTGCAGCGGCGACCTCCAACAGCGCTCTCGCCCAGCTCGCGCCGCGCGTGCAGTGGCTCGAATCCTTTGTCGCGGCAGACAAGACCTTCTGCATCTACCTCGCCGAGGATGAGGCTGCGATCGAGGACCATGCGCGGTTGAGCGGCTTTCCCGCAACGCGCATCACCGAACTGGTCAGGGTGATCGACCCCACCACCGCGGGTTGACGCGCCCCGGCGCGCGCGGTGGAGAAGGCCGAGACGGCAGAGGATATGCGATGCTCGACGTGACGATAATGCTGCTCGACGACGGCCTTTCTTCCACCGCGGTCATGCCGGCGGAGATATTCCATTGCGCCGGCGCTCTGTGGAACGAGCTCAACGACAAGCCCGCGGAACCCGCTTTCCGGGTACGGACGGTGTCGCTGAATGGCAGCCCCGTCCACTCGCCTACTGGCTTCTCGGTCGCCCCCGGCGGCGCGATCGGCGATGTCGACCGCACCGATATCCTGATCGTGCCGACCTCGGGACTCGAGTTCGACGGCAAGCTGCTCGAGAACAGCGCTCTCCTTCCGCATTTGCGCCGCCATTATGAACAGGGCGCCTATGTCGTCGGCGTGTGCATGGGGGCTGCCTATCTCGCCGAAGCCGGCCTGCTCGACGGCCGGATCGCGACCACGCACTGGGCGATAGCCGGCGCCTTTGCTGCCCGTTACCCCTCGGTGCGGTGGCGGCCGGAGCTGTTCGTCACCGAGGATTCGCGCCTGCTGTGCAGCGGCGGTGTCGGCGCATCGATCGATGTCAGCCTCTATCTGGTCGAGAAACTGTGCGGGCATGAGGTGGCAGTCAAATGCGCGCGGGCGCTGCTGCTGCCGATGCCGCGCCTCTACCAATCCAGCTATGCCACCCTGCCGGTATCGCAGCCGCATGACGATGCCCGGATCCGGGCGGTCGAGGCGTTTCTGCAGGCCAATTTCCGCCACGATATACCAACCCGCTCGCTCGCCGATCGCGCCGGGCTCGGCGAGCGGACCTTCGTCCGCCATTTCAAGTCAGCCACCGGCCGCCTGCCCGCCGCCTATCTCCAGGCACTCCGCATCGAGGCGGCCAAGGCAATGCTCGAACGTGAGGCAAAGCCGATCCAGTCGATCAGCTCTGAGATCGGCTATGACGACGTGTCCTTCTTCCGCGCCCTCTTCAAGCGCGGCACCGGCATGACGCCGGCCGAATATCGCCGCCACTTCGCCCCGCTCAGCGTGCGCGGCAATGCCGCGGCCGAGCGGGGCTGAAGCATATTGCTCAGTGCCAGAAGATCAGCAGCAGGATGATGATCGGGATCGGAATGCCGATCAGCCACATCAATATGCCCTTGCCCATCCGTCATCTCCCTTTTTCGACGATCGTCGTGGCGGCTGCGCGGTTCAGACCGTGACGGCTTCGAAGGTCGATGTCTCCGGCTTGGCCAGACCGGACGCCTTGTAGGTCGCAATCAGCTCTTCCTTGCGGGCGCGAAGCTGGTCGCCGAGCGCATCCATATCGAGCCCCGCTTGCCGCGCCTGGGAGAACATGCCCTCCATGCGCTTTTCCTCTTCCTCGACATGATGCTCGATCTGCTCGGAAAGCACCTTCACCTTGGCGTCATAATAGTCATCATCCGGCCCGCCTGCCTCTATCTCCGCGATCAGCACCTTGGCGCCGTCATGCTCGACATAGGCTTCCTTGAGCAGGTCCTCGTCGATCTTGCCCTCGCACGCCGGATAGAAGATCTCTTCCTCGATCTGCGCGTGAACGGTCAGCTCGAGGCAGATCTGCAGCGCGATCTTCTGCTTCTTGCCGTCGCCCGTCGCGCCCTCGAATTGCTCGAACAATTGTTCGACCTTGCGGTGATCGGCCTTGAGAAGGGCGATCGCGTCCTGCTTTGTGTCTGCCATGTTAGCCTCCTGTCAATGTGAGGCTGAAAACCCCCCTTTGTTTCATTTCGTTCCAGCTTTTCAAACTGTTGCGAGTCGTTCGCTAAAGCCCTTGATCGAGATCAGGACATTCCGGGGCCGTGCGCGATCACATCTTCATCTGGCTGTCACATAAAGTTCACGCTAGAGCGTCCACATCACGGTAACCGTGATTCAATCTCAGGGCAGCGCGTCTGCGCCGCCCCAACCAGGCTGATACGTGTACCTACCGACCCGATCATCGTTCCTGATTGCCTCCGTCAATGAACGCCATACCGATACGCCCCGCCCCCACTTGCACGGTCTCGTCCCGGGCCGGTGGCTGGCGAGCGCCGCCCTGCTCAGCCTGACCGCGCTGATTGCGTTGATGGCGTGGGAACATCTGAAGGTCGATCCGTTCGCGCGAAGCACATTGCTGCTCGGCACCGTTACCGGCCTGCTCGCCGCGACCAGCTATGCCCTGCGCAATCCCGCGACGCGCGCCCAGCGCATCGCGCGCGACGCGAGCGAGTATTTCGGGCTCTTCACCCTCATTTCGCTGATGGGCGCGATCGCGACCTATCCGCTATCAGCCGGCACCCACGGCTTTGTCGATCCGTCGCTCGAGCGGATCGACGCTGTGCTCCGCTTCAACTGGATCGTCTGGTACGATCTCGTCGCCGCGCACCGTTCGCTGCAATTGCTCGGCACCGCCGCCTATCAGAGCATCTTCGTGTCGCCTGCCATTCTGCTCGGCTATTTCGCCTGGACCGGCCACCGCGCCGCGGCTCGCGGTTTCATCGCCGCCTTCTGGGTCGCCGCGATACTCTCTCTCCTGCTCTTCCCCTTCCTGCCCGCTGAAGGACCGCTCGCCTTTCTGTGGCACGGACCGATCCCCTATATGCCGGAAAGCGCCTTGTGGGAGATGTCGCTCATCCCTGAGCTTCGCCATCATGCCATGAGCCATGTCGATCTCGGCGCGCTGCGCGGGCTGGTATCGGCGCCGAGCTTCCACACCGCGAGCGCCATCCTCTACATCGCCGCCGCCTGGCCCTTCCGTCGGCTGCGCTGGCCGCTGCTGGTACTGAACGTGGCGATGCTGCTCTCGACCCCGGTCGAAGGCACCCATTATCTTGCCGACATGATCGCCGGCGCGCTGGTGGCAATAGCCGCGCTCGGTATCATCGCCGAGGTGCGTTATCGGCTGGCGACGCGTGCGCCCGCCGAATTGGCGATGGCGAGCGTCGTTACGGGCAGCTAGGGTCGCGGGGTGAGCGAAACTGCCGCCCTCATCGCCCGGCTAGGGCTCGAGCGCCATCCCGAGGGAGGCTGGTACCGGGAAACTTTCCGCCAGCCCGCACCCGATCCGGATGGTCGCGGACTGGCGACAGCGATCCTGTTCCTGCTCGAAGAGGGCCAGCGTTCGCATTGGCACCGGGTGGACGCGACTGAGCTGTGGTTGTGGCACGCCGGCGCGCCGCTGGCGTTGCTCGTCCATGACGGCATAGCGAGCGACTATCGGCTGGGTGGAAACATACTCGCAGGCGAAGTGCCACAGGCGCTTGTGCCGCCACGGGCCTGGCAGTCGGCAGAAGCGCGAGACGGCTGGACTCTCGTCAGCTGCATGGTGACGCCAGCGTTCGAGTTCGCCGGCTTCGAACTCGCGCCCGAGGGCTGGGAGCCCGGTTAGGCTGCCTCGACCGCCATCAGCGCTTCGGCATATTTTGCGTCGTTCGCATGAAACAACGGATTTGCCGGAAAGCTGCGCTCCGTCAGCTGCAGGTCGTTGAGCCCGGCCAGCTTGAAAGTGCCGAGCTTCACTTCCTTGGGCGGCTTGCCGTCCCGGTCGATCGCCACCGCGTCGATGAACAGGTCGCCATGCTTGGTGTAGATCACGTGCGGCGCGAGCGTCATCGTCACCCGATTATAGGTCGCGACGACGCATTGCTGACGCACGATCGCTTCGAAGATGGTTGGAACGGGGCCGCTCGGCGCGCCCTTGTCGCTTTCTGAGGGTAGCTTCATGCGATCTCCCTTACACCAAAATGCTGCATCGCAGCAAGTAACGATCGACGAAACCTTATGGTGCCGAACAGAATGCAATCGGAACCACCATAGCCCCCCACCCGTTCGGATGCCGCAACAGAGCAAGGATGAGCATCATGACCGAACCTCAGGAAATCGAAGCGAAATTCTGGAAAGCGCTGCGGTCCGACATGACGCTGATGCTCGGCCTGGATGGCATTGCAGACGGCCACGCCCAGCCGATGACCGCGCAATTCGCCAGCGACGATGACCGCGGCCCGATCTGGTTCTTCACCTCGAAGGAAGCTGATCTCGTCCAGCAATTGCGCGGCAGCAGCAATGGAGTCGCTCATTTCGTCTCAAAGGGTCACGACCTGTTCGCGACGCTCCACGGCAATCTGGTGGCTGACAATGATCGTTCGACGATCGACCGGCTATGGAACCGCTTCGTCGCCGCCTGGTTCGAGGGTGGCAAGGATGATCCCAAGCTCCAGCTGCTCCGCTTCGACCCCGAGCGCGCGCAGATCTGGCTCAACGATTCGAGCCTGCTGGCAGGCGTGAAGATGATGCTCGGGTCCGATCCCAAAGAGGATTACAAGGACAAGGTGGCCGAGGTTTCACTCGGCTGACGACAGAATGGGGCGGCTCATGGTTGCCATGGAAGCGCGGGCGGCTATGCGGGCTGGATGACCGACGGCCTCCCCCTTCCCCGCCGCTATCTCGCGATCGCTGCGCTGTCGCTCGGCAATGCGCTGATCATCATCGACGGCGGCGTGGCCAATATCGCGTTGCCGTCGATCGCACGCGACCTGCATGTCGACAGCAGCTCGGTCGTCTCGATCGTGACCATCTACCAGCTCATGCTGGTGATGCTGCTGCTGCCCTTTGCCGGGCTCGGTGAGCGGATCGGCCTCAAGCGCCTCTACCAGACAGGCCAGATGGTCTTCACCGTCGCCACGCTGCTCTGTTTCTTCGCCAAAAGCCTGCCCTTCCTGCTGATCGTCCGCGCCGCGCAGGCGATCGGCGCGGCGGCGGCGCTCAGCGTGTCCTCAGCGCTGATCCGCTCCACCTATCCAGCCAGGTCGCTCGGCAGCGGGCTTGGGATCAACTCGGCGATCGTCTCGGCGTCCGCCGCGCTGGCGCCGTCGCTTGGCGGACTCATCCTCGGTATCGCGCCCTGGCCCTGGGTCTTTGCGAGCACGATACCTTTCGCGATCGGCTCACTCGCCCTCGGCAGGACGCTGCCCAATCCCCGCGCCCGCGACCTACCGTTCGACCTGCCTGGCGCGATCCTGTGCGCGGCGATGTTCGGACTGGTGATCGGCGGGCTCGAAAGCGGCGTGCACGGCGACAGCCCGGTCGTCTCCGCTGCGATCGTCCTGGCAGGCGCCGTGCTCGGCGTCTTTTTCGTCCGGCGCGAACGCAGCGAATCCAACCCGATCCTGCCGCTCGACCTGCTCGACCGTCCGGTGGTCGCGCTATCGGCCATCGGCGCCTATACGGCCTTCATCGCATCAATGACGTTGATCATCTCGATGCCTTTCCGGCTGCAGCATGAGTTCGGCTTCACGCCGCCAGAAATGGGCATCCTGATGGCGCCCTGGCCACTCACCAATGTCGTCGTCGCGCCGTTGACGGGCTGGCTCTCGAACCGGATTCCGGCCGGGCTGCTCGGTGGGATCGGCATGGCGATCTCGATCGTCGCATTGGTGCTGATCGCGTTCATGCCGGTCCATCCCTCCTATTTCGACATCATCTGGCGCATGGCGCTCTGCGGATCGGGCTTCGGCACCTTCCTGCCGCCCAATGCCCGGCTGATCATCGGCTCGGCGCCGCGCGAGCGCGCTGCCGCGGCGGGCGGGATGGTCTCGACCATCCGCCTGCTCGGCCAGACCACCGGCGCAACCCTGGTCGCTGCGTTGCTTGCCGTCGGAATCGGCACCGGGATGGCCCCGCCCCTGGTCGCTGCCGGCCTAGCCTTTGTCGCCGGCGCGTGCAGCCTCGCCCGCCTGCGCCCCTCGATCCGCAATCCGCAGCGCGAAGAAACCCAGGATGTCCAGCCGGCGGCACAAGTGCGCTGATCAGGGTTTCGCGGCCGCCTTCTCGTCAGCCAGATAGGCGGCGCTGAATGCCGCGTGCTCCTTCGCGACCGGCAGCAGGGTCGGGTAGAATTGCACAAAGGTCGTATCGACCGCAGCGTGCGCCTGGTGACAGGCGTAGCAGCTGGCCTCATAGCCGATCAGCGTCGCCAGCTTGCTACCGTTGAAGCTGAAAAAGCCCCAGCCGCCCTTGAAGCGGTTGCTGTCATGGACATGCACCTCCATGCCGACCGGATCGCCCGACTGGAAGGCGCCGTGCTGGTTGATCGAGCCTTTCGAGGTGCTGCGGCGGATTTCGAGGACGAGCATTGTGCCCTCGGGCCAGTGACCGGTCTTCAGAAAGGCGGCATAGCCTTCCGGATTCACGAAGACATTGTCGAACGGCTGGTCTGCCGCAGCATTGGCCTGGGCATTATAGCTCATACCGTGACCCGATGTCAGGAAGGTCCAGCTTCGATAGTCGGCCGGAAAGAGCAATTCGCCCTTGGCGGTGAACTGCGCCGCTGGTCCTTCCGGCGCCCCGGCCCTGCCGGTCGCAACCGCCATCGACGCAGTGAGCACCGCGGCACCGCCGAGCGCCATCCATTTCGTCAAACGGCTCATCTCATTCTCCCGACCTCGAATGCGATGAGGATAGGTCATCGGAACATCGGTGACGCTGTCGACTATCCTGCCGTTTCGGACATCGTCCGGCTGAGTCGGTCGCGAGTCACCCCCGGCGGCTCGCCATGCGCACGGACATAAGCCCGGCCGAACGCATCGGCGCTGCGATAGCCGGCCAGGCGAGCGACTTCACTGACCGGCACCCGCCCCGCGCTCAGCAGGTCGCGCGCCGCCTCCAGGCGCAGCCGCGCGACGAGTGCACCGGGGGTTTCGCCAAGACCGTCGCGGAACATCCGCGAAAGCTGACGCTCGCCGATCGCCGCGCGCGCCGCGAGCACAGGCAATGACAGATCGGCGCCGAGATTGGCTACGATCCACGCGACGAGATCGGCAAGCCGTCGCGGCGCACGTGCCTGAACGCGCGAGGCTTCGGAGAATTGCGGCTGCGGCCCGGCGCGCATGCTGTGCACGACCATCTCGCGCCCGATCTCCAGCGCCGCGCTCGGCCCGAGATCGTCACGCACCAGTGCAAGCGCGAGGTCGATCCCGGCGCAGACCCCGCCCGAGGTGAAACAGGGCCCGTCCTCGATATAGATGCAATCTGCCTGCAATCGCACCGCCGGGAAGCGACGCTGTGCGTCGGATACGAACCGCCAGTGCGTGGTCGCGCTTCGACCATCGAGCGCACCGGTCGCTGCGAGGCCGTAAAAGCCGGTGCAGACCGAGGCGAGCCGGCGCGTTCGCCCCAACCGTGTCGTCAGCCAATCGACGACCGCGGGGGCGACATCGCCTTCCCGCAGCGTCGCGCCGCCGGGCACGACGATCGTGTCGTAATCGGGCGCATCGGCGAACAGTCGGTCCGGGAGGATGAGTAGCCCCGCTTCGGTCCTGATCGGATCAGGCGCGGCCGCGACCACCTCCACCGTATAGCCCGGCCGGGTCGGATCGAGCGCAGTGGCGGTGGCGAAGACCTCCAGCGGCCCAGCGAGATCGATGCCGTTGACACCTTCGAACGCGATCAGGCCTACCCGCCGGGTGGCGAGCAGGCCTGGCGCGCTCAAAAGCCGGACTCGCTCAAAATACCGCCTTGCCGTCGCCGCCCATCATCGCCTTGCGGACGAGCGGGATCGGCGGGCCGCCATAGCTCAGGAACTGGTCGTGGAACGCCTTCCATCCCCGCCGCCCGCCATGGGTCGCGGTCCAGTCGTCGCGCAGCTTGCGGATCATCAGCTTGCCCATCGTGTAGTTGAGATAGGCGGGATCATAGGTGCCCCGCGCCGCCTGCTGCTTCGCCGTGCCCTCGTCCTGGTAGCATTGCTCGACGAACATCTTGCGGGACTGATCCTGGGTCATGCCCCGCGCATGCATCCCGATCGCCGACAGATAGCGGCAATTGCGCAGCAGCGCTTCGGAAAGCTGGCCCACATGAGTCTCGGCATCGCCGTTGCCGAGCCCCGCATCCCACATCATCTCTTCGGCATAATGCGCCCAGCCTTCGGCAAAGGCATAGCCGACGAACAGGCGGCCGAAGAGCGAGGGCGACCGGTTGGCGTGGAGGAACTGGACGAAATGCCCGGGCATCACCTCATGGACCGAGGTGAAAAGCAGATTGCCATAGCCGGGCACGAACGCGTCCTGCTCGGCCTTGGGCCAGGCGGGATCGGGCGGAGAGATATAATAGATTGAGGGCACGCCCTTATCGAACGGCCCCGGCGGATCGATATAGGCCGAGTTCTGCCGGTTATAGGGCGGGCTCTCCTCGACCAGCGCCTGTTCGGTTCCCGGGATCGAGACGAGATCATGCGCAATGACGAAGGCGCGCAAATCCGGGATCATCTTGCGTGCCGCGGCGACCGGTCCGCCATCCGCCTTGTGCGCGCCCGCCTTTTGCGTGCAGGCGACGATCGTCGCCCCCGGATCATATTTCGCGCAGGCGTCCTTCAGCGCTGCCTGGTTGCGCGCGAGATCGGCCTTGCCCGCCGCCTCGAGCGTGTCGAGCGGCACATCGACGCCTTCGGTCAGCTTCACCATCCGCGAGAATTTGTCGGCGCCCAGCGCAAAGCCCTGCGTGGCGGACCCGCGCTGGCCTTCCAGCCAGGTCGCGAGATCGGCCATCGCCTTGGCCGCAGGGGCCGCTGCGTCATCGAACTCCTTCTGGAGTGCCTGATCTTTCACGCCGGCAAAGGCCTTTTTGGCATCGCCGGTGTAATAATCAGCGAAGCCCTTGAAGCCCGCGACCCCGTAATTGACGAAGCTTAGCGGCATCGGCGTCTTCAGATTGGCCTTGATGTTGGCGGCGGCCGCCGGGACGTTCCTGAAGAATTTGATGATCGCCTTCATCCGGGTCGGCGCGTCGGCGTAATTACGCGCGATATAGGTGTTGGGGTCGAGCCCCCCGCCGACATAATAAGCCGGGTTCGTATGCGGCTGATCGGCGTCGGTCAGCCAGAAGAGCTTTCCCTGGGCAACCACTGTCAGATAATCGCGCTCGAACTTCTCGTGCTTGTCGAGCCGTGCATCGGGGAACGCGCTGGCCTTGGCGATCGCGTCAGTCAGGAAATCAGCCTGCCGCTTCAGCCCGGCAGCGCTCCAGTCGGGCAGCCCACCGTCGAAATCATGCCTGCCCTGATAGACCGCATTGGCCGGGTCGAGCTTGAACCAGTCCTCGATGAAGCTGTCCCGGAAATCCTTCCAGCTGTCAGTTGGCAGCGCCAGGCTACCCTTGTCGGCCGGCGCCGTGGTTGACGGCCCGCATCCCGCCACCGCCAACAGCGCGATCCCCGCCAGCAAGACCTTCCGCATTCCCCATTCCTTCGATTCGTTGACGGCCGGATGCTGGCAGTTTGCGACGGGGCGCGCCAGCGGGTTCGCGCCGGGCAGGATGTTCACGCGTTGCGAACCAGGTGCGCCCGTGCCACCCTCTCGTCATGAAGCCGATGACCATGCAGGAGAAGCTGAAGCTTCTGCGCGCCCGGTACCATGTCATGGCGCCGCTGCTGATGATCGTCCTGGGAGTCTCCTTGTCCAACAGCCCGGTGCTGGCCTGGACCGCGGGCGGATTGCTGGCGGCCCTGACGATCAACCAGCTCGCCGGGCTGCGCTGAGGGCGGCTACTTCGCCCCTTCGACGACGACCTCGTCGGGATTCACCACGTTGAGCTTCTTGCGCACCAGCTCATCGACCATGTCGGGGTCGGCATGGCGCGGATCGAGCAGGTCGACACGGTTCTTCAGCTCGGCGCGCTGCTTGTCCAGCATCGCATATTCGGCCTGGCGCTTGGCGAGCTGGCGCTTGATATCGCCATAAGCGAGCGCGCCGTTCGGCCCCATGATCGCATAGCCGCCAAAAAACGCGCCGACGATCAGCAATGCTGCCGGCGCCATCGCCCGGCGGAGCATCGTGCGGAAGGTGGAACGTCTGGCCATTCCGCGATTCTCGCAGCTAGCGACTCGCGGATCAAGCGGGAATTTTACCTAATCAAGCGCGAATTATGCTCCGCCCGGCGTAAACCGCCGACTCGTCGAGTTCCTCCTCGATCCGGATGAGCTGATTATACTTCGCCAGCCGGTCCGAGCGGGCGAGGCTGCCGGTCTTGATCTGCCCGCAATTGGTCGCGACCGCGAGGTCGGCGATCGTTGCATCCTCCGTCTCGCCCGAGCGATGCGACATCACCGCGGTGAAGCCGGCGCGCTGCGCCATCGACACCGCCTCGAGCGTCTCGGTCAGCGTGCCGATCTGGTTGACCTTCACCAGCAGCGAGTTGGCGAGCCCCTTCTCGATGCCCATCTTCAGCCGCTTCGGATTGGTCACGAACAGATCGTCGCCGACGATCTGGACCTTGTCGCCGATCAGATCGGTCAGCGCCTTCCAGCCCTCGAAATCATCCTCGGCCATGCCGTCCTCGATCGAGAAGATCGGGTAGCGACGCGTCAGGTCAGCGAGATATTCGGCCATCTCATGGCTTGAGAGGATCTTGCCCTCGCCCGAAATGTCGTACTTCCCGTTCTTGTAGAATTCAGTCGCGGCGCAATCGAGCGCCAGCATCACATCGTCGCCAGGCTTGTAGCCGGCCTTTTCGACTGAGCTCATGATGAAATCGAGCGCGTCGCTGGTCGAGGCGATGTTGGGGGCGAAGCCGCCCTCGTCGCCGACCGACGTCGCCAGCCCCCTGTCGTGCAGGCCCTTTTTCAGCGTATGGAATATCTCGGAGCCACAGCGCACTGCGTCCGCGATGGTCGTGGCGCCAACCGGTACGATCATGAATTCCTGGAAGTCGATCGGGTTGTCGGCATGCTCGCCGCCGTTGATGATGTTCATCATCGGCACCGGCAGGACATGCGCCGAAACCCCGCCGACATAGCGATAGAGCGGCAGGCCGCGCGCATCGGCCGCCGCCTTGGCGACCGCCAGGCTGACGCCGAGGATCGCGTTGGCGCCGAGCCGGCTCTTGTTCTCGGTGCCGTCGAGCGCGATCATCGCGCGGTCGACATCGGCCTGGTCCTCGGCCTCGAGGCCAAGCACGGTATCGGCGATCTCGGTGTTCACTGCCTCGATCGCCTTGGTCACCCCCTTGCCGAGATAGAAGCTCTTGTTGCCGTCGCGCAGCTCGACCGCTTCATGCGCGCCGGTCGACGCGCCCGACGGCACGGCGGCGCGGCCGAACGAGCCGTCATCGAGCAGCACATCGACCTCGACCGTAGGATTGCCCCGGCTGTCGAGGATTTGGCGGGCGTGGATGTCGATGATTGCGGTCACGTTACGATCCTTCTAACGAACTTGGGGTATCTACGGATGCCGGGCGAGCCTCTATCGGCTATCATCCGGATCGGCAATTCGTCTCGGTGCATGGAACCACGACATGCACTGACCGGTTCATTGTTGACGAGCGAGAAAAGGGCGACAGCATGGCTACCGACACACCCAAGGCTCCCAAACCCGCCAAGCCGGTGAAGAAGGCTGCGACGACCGCGACGCCAAAGGCCGTCACGGCCAGGGCCGCGTCGCCGAAACCTGCCGCCGCCAAGCCCTCGCGCGCAGCCCCGACCCCCAAACCGGCCCAAACCCCCAAACCGGTAAAGCCGAAGAAAGGCCCCACCGTGGACACCAGCACCATCGACAAACCCGAGAGCTCCGGCAGCAGCGCGAAGCCCGCGGACACGAAACCCAACGCCTCGCAGCTCATCAAGGACAGCGCGGCCAAGCTCACCAAGGAGGCCGGCGACAAGGCCCGCGCCTATGCCGAGGAGGGCAAGACCCGCGCCGGTGGCGTGCTCGACGAACTGGCCCGGATGATGAACGAGGCGGCCGGCACGGTCGACGAGAAGCTCGGTGAGCAATATGGCCAATATGCCCGCAGTGCTGCCGGCGGCGTCTCGGACTTTTCCGATTCGCTCAAGGCGAAAAAGCTCGATGACCTGATCGAGGATGCGCGCGACTTCGTGAAGAAGAGCCCAGCGGTGGCCATCGGCACTGCGGCGGCGCTCGGCTTCGTGCTGGTGCGGCTGATCAAATCGGGCCTCGACGCAGCCGATCGCGACGCCTGACACAAAAGCGGGCCTGACCACATAGCCGGGGGGACCATGGCCGAACGACCAGCGGACGATGATCGCAACAGCATCGCGGCGCTGTTCTCGCGCCTGATCGATGATGCCGAACGCTTCGTGCGGGCGGAGATCAGGCTCTATCGTGCCGAGTTCCTGAGTCGCGTCGGCGAGGCCCGGGTCGCGATCATTCTCGGTGTCGTCGCGCTGCTGCTCGCTCAGTCGGCGGTCATCGCGACGGTACTCGGCCTGTTGCTGATCCTTCGGCATCCGCTCGGGGAAGTGTGGGCGACCATTATCGTCGTGGCCGTTTCGCTGGGGATCGCCGCGCTGCTCGTGCACATTGCAATCGCGAAGGTGCAAGCGATCACCGAAATCAAGGATAAGCCGGAATGACGGGCGACGATGATGATCTCGCCGTCGCCAAACGCCGGGCCGGGGCGGCGCGCGCAAGGCTGGCCGGTACGCTCGTCGACATCCAGGCGCGGCTCAACCCCAAGGCGCTTGCGCGCGAGGCCGCGCAGGAGTTGAAGGAAGCGGCGCAGGAAATCGCACGCGACGGGCTGGAGAGCCTGAAGCGCCATCCCATCACCCTGGCCGGGGCGACCGCGGCGCTCGGCCTGTTTTTCGCCCGGGGGCCGCTCCGGCATGTTATTGATACCTATCTCGATGAAACCCCAGAGGCCCCGGCGAGTTTGAAAGCCAGACGGACTCGCGCCCGACCGAAAGGATCCTCCGAATGAACGCTCCCGTGACCATCGACAACAAGCCCAAGCCGGCGCCCCGCAAGGCAGTGGAAAGGGCGATCGACACCACGAGGCAGACGGCGCGCGACGCCGCCCGCCGCACCGCTGAGGGGATCGAGGCGAACCCGATCTCGGTACTCGTCGGCGGCGTTGCCCTCGGCGTGCTCGCCGGCGCCCTGATCCCGCGCACCGAGCAGGAGAGCAAACTCCTCGCACCGGTCGGCAAGCGCCTCACCGAGACCGCTACGGGGGCAGTCCAGGCTGCGCGCGATGCGGGCAAGGCGGAACTCGATTCGCTCGGCCTCAACAAGGAGGCCGCGCGCGATCAGGTCGGCAAGGTGATCGAGGGCGTGATCAAGGCGCTCTCGAGCGCCGGTGCTGCAGCTGCGAAGGCATCAAGCGGCAAGGAATGAGTTCACCTCGCTCGAATCAGGTTCTAAAGGCTGGGCGACCCCTCCCTTTGGAAATCCCGATCCATGAGCAAGCTCCACCTCGTCTTCGGCGGCCGCGTCAGCGATCCGCGCGGTCTTGATTTCGACGACCTCAATTCGATCGAGGTCGTCGGTATCTTCCCCGATTACAAAAGCGCTGAAAAGGCGTGGCGCGCTGCGGCGCAGCGAACGGTCGATGACGCCGAGATGAAATATGTGGTGGTCCATCTCCACCGGCTGCTCCAGCCCGATCTGCTGACGCCCCCTCAGGCCTGATGTCCGGCGCGAAAGCGCTTCATACCAAGTCCCATTAGTCAGAACTCCTTAGCCCAGCCGCGCATGCCGATGGACATGATGCGCCATG
>NZ_BAAAEH010000039.1:0-142386 GCF_039522915.1 Sphingomonas oligophenolica | reverse complement strand
GTCCCAACTCTTCCCAGTCTCGTCAAACTCGCATCAGCCTGACGCCCGAGAATCTGCCCCAGTTACCGTTCCCGCTGTTATTCGGGAACAGCGGGATAACAGCGAAGAACAGCGGCGATAACAGCGGGCGCCTTCGTCCTGTACAAATCGGTCATGTCAAAGAGCGGGGCGAAACCATCGTTTCGTCCGCTCACTCAGTCTCACGGCCGCCGCGGCGCTTGAATCGCGCAGCGCCTAGCCGACCAGCAGCCCCGCCAGCGCTGCCGACATCAGATTGGCGAGGCTCCCCGCCGCCAGCGCGCGAAGCCCCAGCTTCGCGATCATCGGCCGCTGATTGGGGGCGAGGCTGCCGGTCACCGCCATCTGGATCGCGATCGAGGAGAAATTGGCGAAGCCGCAAAGCGCGAAGGTGACGACCGCGATGGTGTGCTCCGACAGGCCCTTTTGCGCGCCAAGCGAGATATAGGCGACGAACTCGTTGAGCACGATCTTCTGCCCGAACAGCCCGCCCGCGATCTGCGCTTCGTTCCACGGCACGTTGAGCAGGAACATGATCGGCGCAAAGACATAGCCGAGCAGGCCCTGGAAGCTGAGGCCGGGATAGCCGAACCAGCCGCCGATGCCGCCGAGCAGCCCATTTGCGAGCGCGACCAATGCGACGAACGCAAGCACCATCGCGCCCACCGCCACTGCCAGCCTCACCCCGGTCTGCGCACCTTGTGCCGCCGCCATGATGATGTTGGCCGGCTTTTCCTCGTCATGGCTTGCCTCGGCGATGTGGATCACTTCCTCTTCCGGATCGTCGCCGAGCGGGAGCTGGCCGAACGGCGCCTCCTTCACGTCGGGCATGATGATCTTGGCCATCAGGATGCCGCCCGGCGCTGCCATGAAGCTCGCGGCGAGCAGATATTCGATGCGGATTCCCATCGAGGCGTAGGCGGCGAGGATGGTGCCGGCGACGCCGGCCATGCCGCTGGTCATCACCGTGAAGAGCTGGGCGGGCGTCAGGCTCGCCAGATAGGGGCGGATGACCAGCGGCGATTCGCTCTGGCCGACGAAGATGTTGGCGGCAGCGCAGAGCGATTCGACCTTGGACACGCCGATCACGAACTCGATCGCCCCGCCCAGCCAGCGCACGATCAGCTGCATGATGCCGAGATAATAGAGGATCGAGACCAGGGACGCGAAGAAGATGATCACCGGCAGCGCCTGGATCGCGAAATTCTTGCCGAGCGGGTTGGCGGCCAGGCTGCCGAACAGGAAGCTGGTGCCGGCATTGGCATAGCCGAGCAGGTTGGCGACGCCCCCCGACAGGAATTCGAGCACGGTCTTGCCCTGGGGCACGTAGAGGACAAGAAAGGCGATGCCTGCCTGGAGCAGGAACGCAGCGCCGACCACGCGCGGCCGGATCGCGCGGCGATTGCTCGACAGCGCAAACGCGATGGCGAGGATCACGACGATCCCGACGATGCCAATCGGAAAATGGTTCATTGAATCTGTACGCCCCCAAATTTGCCACAGCTTCGCAGTTTTTCAGGCTCTTGCGCAAGAAAATTGCTGGCCGCCCGCTCAGGCCGCTCGAGGGCCGGGGCAAGGGCGATCGGGCGGCGATCGGGCGGCGATCGGGCGGCGTTCGGGCGCGCGCGATTGACGCCGGGGTGAAACGCGGTAGCGTCGCGTCGATGAACCAGACCAGTCCCGCGATCCCGCGTTCGCTCTTCGTCTATTCGATCTTCTACGGGGGCATGGTCTGCATTGCTGGCGTGCTCGGGGTGAAGCAGGTCGCGCTCGGGCCGCTCGCGGTCGAGGCGGGTATCTTCGGCTTCCTGCTGCTGGTGGTGATGGGCAGCGCCGTCACCGAGCTGCACGGCCGCGCTGCCGGCGACCTGCTCGTCAGGATCGGCTTCGTGCCGCTGATCGTCTCTGCGCTGCTGATCCAGCTGGTGCTCAGGCTGCCGGCCGATCCCGGCATGTATCCGCCCGCGATCGAGGCCTTCCCGATCGTCGTCGGCCAGAGCGCGCGGATGATGATCGCCGGGCTGATCTCCTACGGCACCTCGCAGACGCTCAATGTCTTCATCTTCTCCAAGCTGAGGCAGGGCACGGGCAAGCTGCTCTGGCTGCGCGGCATGATCGCCAGCATCGTGTCGCAGGTGGTGGATACGGTGCTGTTCATCTCGATCTCCTTTTACGGGGAACGCCCGATCCTCGGGCTGATGGAGGGCCAGATGCTCGCCAAGGTCGTGCTGTCGATCGTGCTGGTGCCGTTCCTGATCACCTTTTTCGTGTGGTTCGGGCGAAAGCTGGATGGGGCCAGCGCCTCATCGTGACCTAACCCACCGGCCTGAGCATATGCGACGAGGTCGCCCGACTGAGGCTGAGGTGTCCCGGGCGAGCATTCGACAAATCTGCAGGGAAAGCCCGGCCTGTGTGAGGCGGGCCTGGTTTGCTATTATTCCCCCTTGGTTCGGCGGGAGCGGTTCATGACGAAACGAACCGGAAGCTGTCTGTGCGGCGCCCGGCGCTATGAAATCGATGGTGAGATCGGCGGCGTTTGGGTCTGCCATTGCTCTCTTTGCCGAAAGGTCACCGGTTCGAGCGGAATATCGATTCTCATCGTGCCGAAAGGGCAATTCCGCTGGGTGGCGGGTGAGGATCATGCCGTGACCTTCGCGTTGCGGAGCACCTATACGATAACCCGATGCAAGACGTGCGGCACACCGATTCCCGCAGAAATGGACGAGCACAATGTTTACGTAACAGCAGGGACACTCGATGTTCCGCTTGGCGAGGGTATCCGCGCTCACCTTTTTTGCGCGTCCAGGGCAGACTGGGACCGTGACGATCCCGACGCACGTTCCTTTGACGAGCGATCTGTCTAACCGCGGAGAGTCTGCTTTCGCTGGATACAGGCGGAGATAGAGCTCGAGCCGACCATTCCGACAGCGTCCTCTCCCTCTCGCTGCTGTGCAGGTCGCCCTCTCTCTCCCAAAGGGAGAAGGGTAATGCGCTTTCGCTCCATCAAGCGAGTGGGTAAGGGGCCGGTCATGACCGATCATTCCCCCGACCCCGCCTTGCTCGCCAAGGCCGAGACCCTTGTCGAGGCGCTGCCCTATATGCAGCGTTATGCCGGCGCGACCTTCGTCGTGAAATATGGCGGCCATGCGATGGGCGATCCCGAGGCGGCGCGCGATTTTGCGGAAGATGTCGTGCTGATGAAGGCGGTCGGGATCAACCCGGTCGTCGTCCATGGCGGCGGGCCGCAGATCGGCGCGATGCTGAAGCGGCTCGGCGTCGAATCGCGCTTCGTCGACGGGCTTCGCGTCACTGATGCCGAGACGGCGCAGATTGCCGAGATGGTCCTCGCGGGATCGATCAACAAGGAGATTGTCGGCTGGATCGGCCAGGCAGGCGGCCGTGCGGTCGGCATCTCAGGCAAGGACGGCGGCTTCGTCACCGCCGAGAAGGTCGGCCGCAAGACGCCTGACCGGCTGCAGGGGATCGAGCGCCATGTCGATCTCGGTTTCGTCGGCGAGCCGGTCGGGGTCGACCGCCGGATCATCGACACGCTGTCGAGCGCCGGCATTATCCCGGTGGTCGCGCCGATCGCGATCGGGGCCGACGGCCAGACCTATAATATCAACGCCGACACGATGGCCGGCGCGATCGCGGCCGCGCTCGGGGCGCACCGCCTGTTCATGCTGACCGACGTGGTCGGGGTGCTCGACAAGCAGGGCGAATTGCTGACCGATCTCGATCCCGCCGCCATCGCCGAGCTGCGCGCCGACGGCACGATCAGCGGCGGCATGATCCCCAAGCTCGAGACCTGCGTCGCCGCGGTGGAGGGCGGGGTGGATGCCGCCGTCATCCTCGATGGCCGCGTGCCGCACGCGATGCTGCTTGAAATCTTCACCCGGCGCGGCGCCGGTACGCTGGTCAGGCGCTAGCCCGGCCTTGTTAGCGGGCGGTTCTTTCCGCTATCGATACGACTGGCCTTGTGGAGATATTGAGTGATCCTGATAATCCAGATCGTCCAGGTTCTGCTCAACGTCCTGTGGTGGATCATCGTCGTGCAGGCGATCATGTCCTGGTTGCTCGCCTTCAACGTGATCAACCTCTACAACGAGACGGTCCGGGCAATCTGGCAGGCGCTCGAAAAGATCACTGACCCGATCTACCGCCCGATCCGGCGGATCATGCCCGATTTCGGCGCGCTCGACCTGTCGCCGCTCGTCGTGCTGCTGATCATCTACATCATCAACACCCGGGTGATCCCCTATTTCGCCCTTCAATTGCTCGGATAGCCGGAACGCGGCGTGCCCGCCTGGACACCGCGCGCAGACGGAATCGCGCTTGCCGTCCGGGTGACGCCGCGTGCGTCGCGCGAGCATTTCGCCGCCGGAACGCCGGATCATTTCGTCGCGCGGCTGACGGCGCCCCCGGTCGAGGGCGCGGCGAATGCGGCGCTGATCGCGCTCGTCGCCAGGACGTTCGACGTGGCGAAACGCCATGTCACGCTGATCTCGGGTGAAACCGGGCGGTTGAAGCGGCTGATTGTCGCCGGTGACGCCACGCTGCTGGCGAAGATCGCCGCCAGCCTTTATGAGGCGGCGCCATGAGCGCTGACATCATCGACGGGAAAGCCTTTGCCGCCGCGCTTCGCGCGCGGATCGCCGGGCAGGTAGAAACCTTCATTGCCGCCGCCGGCCGGCCGCCGGGGCTGGCGGTGGTGCTGGTCGGCGAGGACCCGGCCTCGGCCGTCTATGTCCGCTCGAAGCACAAGGCAGTGCGCGAGGCGGGGATGGAGGGGTTCGAATATCGTTTCCCCGCTGATGTGCCCGAGGCCGAATTGCTGGCGCTGGTCGACCGGCTCAACGCCGATGTGAATGTCGACGGCATCCTCGTGCAACTTCCGCTGCCGGCCCATATCGACGAGCGAATCGTCACCACCCGGATCGATCCCGACAAGGATGTCGATGGCTTCCACCCGGTCAATGCCGGGCGGCTTGCGACCGGGCTGCATGGCTTCGTGCCCTGCACGCCGCTCGGCTGCCTGATGCTGCTCAGGGACCGGCTCGGCGATCTGTCCGGGCTCGATGCAGTGGTGATCGGCCGGTCGAACATCGTCGGCAAGCCGATGGCGCAACTGCTGATCAAGGAAAGCTGCACGGTGACGGTGGCGCATTCGCGCACCCGCGACCTGTCGAGCGTGGTGCGCCGCGCCGATATCGTGGTTGCCGCGGTCGGCCGGCCCGAGATGATCCGGGGCGAATGGATCAAGCCCGGCGCGACGGTGATCGATGTCGGCATCAACCGAACTGCGGCCGGCCTGGTGGGGGACGTCGATTTCGCCGGTGCCGCCAGCGTCGCCGCGGCGATCACGCCGGTGCCGGGCGGGGTGGGGCCGATGACGATCGCCGTCCTGCTGCGCAACACGCTCGTCTCGGCGCATCGCCGGGCGCAGGTGCCTTTTGACAAGGACGCGCTGTGATCCTTGCCCTGCTGCTCGCGGCTGCGGCACCTGGCGCAGCCGAGGCCGAGCGCGCCTTTGCGAGCGCCGCGCAAAAGGGCCAATGGGCTGCCTTTCGCGCCTTCGCCGCCGACGATGCAGTGATGTTCGTGCCCGAGCCGGTCAAGGCGCAGACCTGGCTGAAGGATCGCGCCGAGCCGGCCTATCCGGTCTCCTGGTGGGCCGCTGACAGCTTCGTCGCCTGCGATGGCGCGGCGGCGGTGAATAGCGGGCCGTGGATGCGGCCGAAATCGGTCGGCTATTTCTCGACTGTCTGGCTGCGCCAGCCCGATGGCGGGTGGAAATGGACGATGGACAGCGGCGACGCGCTGGCGGCGGCGCGGCCGGCGGGTGACGGTCCGAAAATCCATCGCGCATCCTGCAAGGGCACCCCCGGAACCGTGGCGGCGGTGCGCTACCGCGACGGCGAGACGGGCGAGGGCCAGTCCGAAGATCGCACCCTTGCCTGGCGCTGGCATGTCGCGCCCGACGGCGCGCGGACCTTCGACGCCTGGCTGTGGGACGGGCGCATGATGCGCAACGTGGTCGCCGATCGCATCGCTGCCGGTTGATGCTCGCGCTGTATATCTCCTCGCTCATCACCTTCTTCGTGGTGATCGATCCGCCCGGCTGCGCGCCGATCTATGCCGGGCTGTCGGCAGGCGCGTCGCCGGCGCATCGCCGGGCGATGGCGATCCGCGCCGTGCTGGTCGCCTCGGCGATCCTGTTCGTCTTCGCGCTGTTCGGCGAGGATCTGCTCCACGCGCTCGGCATCAGCCTGGCGAGCTTTCGCATCGCGGGCGGCATCATGCTGTTCCTGATCGCGCTCGAAATGGTGTTCGAGAAGCGCACCCAGCGCCGCGAGGACCGTGCGCAGAAGATCATCGAGACTCATGAGGTGGAGGATGTCTCGATCTTCCCGATGGCGATGCCGATGATCGCCGGGCCGGGTTCGATCGCCAGCGTGATGCTGCTGATGAGCCGCAATGAGGGGCTCGAGCGCTCGGCCGTCATTCTCGGCGCGCTGGCGACGATCCTGCTGCTTACCCTGATCGCGCTGATCGCGGCGGGGCCGATCATGCGCATTCTCGGCGCCAAGATCGAGGCGGTGATCACCCGGTTGCTCGGCGTGCTGCTGGCGGCGCTGGCGGTTCAGTTCGTGATCGACGGGGTGAAGATCAGCCTGCTCTAAATGTCATGCGCGAAATCCGAACCCCTTCTCCGTTCGTCCTGAGCAGGGGCTGAGCGAAGTCGAAGACCCGTATCGAAGGACAGGGTACCGCGTGGAACCTGTCCTTCGATACGCCATTTCGACAAGCTCAATGGCTACTCAGGACGAACGGAGCAGAGTTTACAAACGCACCTCTAGTGGATCCGGAACAGCCTGAGGGGCGATTTCTTCGGGAGCGGCACCGGCTCGAGCCACGGGAAGGTCTTGGCGTGCGCGAGCTGGTCGTAGAAGCCGCCGGGGTTGCGCGCGCGGTAGATGGTCGATTCGGCCATGTTCGGGCAGACCAGCAGCAGGGTCGCGCCGTGGCGCCTGGCGATCGCGCGGAAATTCTCCGGTGTCCCGCCAAAGGCATGCTGGACATCGAGGATCGCATCGCCATTGCGGTGATAGGGGCCGGCGACCGCATTGTGATGCGTGACGGTGATCAGCCGCGGGCCGAGATCGACAAAGGTGAAGATCGTCTGGGGCGGCAATTTGTTGAGCGGATCGAGCGCCGGGATGGTCGGGCAGCGGCCGCTTGCGTTGTCGACCACCTTGGTGCGCTTGCTCGGCGGATCGATCGCGAGATACTGGATCGCGAGCCCGGCGAACAGGCCGGAAACCGCGACAAAGGCGGTGACGGTACCCACCACCCGGACCAGGAGCAGCCGGTGGCCGAGGCACCAGGGCAGGACGATCCAGGCAAGCGCGGTCGCGCCCGGCACGGCGAGCAGCTGCGCCGCGGGGCCGGCACGGGTCTGCCACAACAGCATGGCGCCGGCGAAGACGAGGAAGAGCAGGACCGGAATCCAGATATTCGCCCTCGGCGTGCCGCGCGCGCGCCAGGTCGCGATGCAGGCGCCGATGATGCCGATCACCGGCAGCGTGACGATCGGAAAGGCGGTCCTGAAGGGATGCCGGTAGATCGGCTTGGCTTCGCGGACATTGTCGAGCCAGTTGCGCGCGAGCTCGGGCGAGACTTGTTCGGGCCGGCCGAGGCATTGCGGAAAGACGAGCGCGAAGCCGATCGCGATCGCGGCGCCGGCGGCGATCGCCAGCGCCAGCCGGAGCCAGCGCTGTTCGGGGTTGATCCGGCCGAGCAGGAACAGGAACGCCCCCGCCGCGATCATCACGCTCAGCCATACCGGGGTCAGCGCGTCGCAGCGCAGCACCCTGTCCGCATAGGACGCGAACAGCGCGAAGCCGAGCGTGCTGCCGCCGGCAAGGGTCAGCGCATAGACCGTCATGCGCGGCGCCTCGGCCCGATCCCAGACCCAGCGCAGCGCAATGATGGCGCCGGCCATCGCGCAATAGGGCAGCATCTCGAGCCCGATCGTCAGCGAGACGGCGCTGGCCACGCCGACGATCGCACCGCCACGCGCGCCTTTCGGGTCGGAGAGGCCGGCGACCGTCAGGCTCAGCATCGCGAGCTGCCAGCCATGATGGTCGATCCGGTCGGGATAGAACATCAGCAGGGTGGCGGTGCAGCTCGCCACCAGGAAGACGAGGGCGAGCGGCCAGGCGATCGGGCTGACCAGCCGCCGCACCGTGGCGGCGATGCCGATCATCGCGATGCTGAGCGGCAGCAACGGCGCGATGCCGCAGGCGAGCCGCTCGGCCTCGGCGGTGCCCACGAACGGCTTGAAGAGCAGGATCAGCCCGGCGATCGGCAGATCGACCAGGCGGCTCCAATGAATGTCGAAGCCCTGCGGCGGATTGAGGTGATATTGGCGCAGATCATACCAGCCCTGCCCCTGGAGCAAGCCGCGGACCTGCATCAGCCGCATATTGTCGTCAGTGTCGCCGAGCGACAGCCACTGGATATAACCCCAGCGATCGTAGAGATACCAGATCGAGACCGCTGCCCATGCGAACAGGGTCAGCCGCAGCCAATAACGATCAAGGTCCCCGATCAGCGAGGCCGGCTTCCTGGTGGTGTCGTTCAAAAGGCTTCCCTCGCGTCCCTTCGCCCTCTAGTGGAGCCGGCGCAAAGGGCAAGACACGCGTGACGGCGATTATCAGACAGATTGAGACATGGCGGACGAGCGGAATGTTCGGCCAGCTGATTCGATTCGGCATTGCCGGCGGCATTTCGAGCGCGATCTATTTTGCGGTCTATGCCCCGCTGACCCTCTATGTCTTCGGAGCCCGGCTCGCCGTTCTCGCGGTGCCGCCGGCTTTTCTGGTAGCGGTCGTGGCGGGTTTCTTCCTGCACAGCGCCTGGAGCTTCAAGGGGCATGGCACGCGCGATCAGAGCGGGCGCCAGCACGCCAAATTCTTCGTCGTGCAGAGCTTCGGCCTCCTGCTCAATGCAGCCTTCACCTGGATCATCACCGGGCCGCTGATGCATGGGTCCTGGTGGGTGCCGATGATTCCAGTGCTGACGATCACGCCGGTCGCGACCTTCGCGCTCAACCGCCAATGGGTCTTCTCCTGATATGGACCGGATCGTTTACGATCGCATGGCGGCGCATGATTCCACCCATTGGTGGTACACGGCGCGTCGCGACATCCTTGCCGATTATCTCGCCCGCGAGGGCAATCTGCCGGCCAATGCGCGCATCCTCGAAATCGGCTGCGGCACCGGGCATAACCTGCCGATGCTCGCCGCCTTCGGCACGATCGATGCGATCGAGATCGACCCCGCCGCGCGCGCGATCGCGAGCGAGCGGCTCGGCAAGCCGGTCAGCGCCGCGCCGCTGCCGGTGCTCCCCGGGGTCGAGCGCGGCGCCTATGACCTGATCGCGGTGCTCGATGTCGTCGAGCATATCGAGGACGATGTCGCTGCGCTGAAGGCGATGGGCGCCTGCCTGAAGCCGGGCGGCAAGATCCTGATCACCGTCCCCGCGCATCAATGGATGTGGAGCGCGCACGACGTGGTCAACCATCATCACCGCCGCTATTCGAAGCCGTCGCTGCGCAAGGCGATCCGGGCGGCCGGGCTCGAGCCGGCCAAGCTCAGCTATTTCAACTCGCTGCTCTTCCCGCTCGCCGCCGCCGCACGCCTGGCGGGGCGGCTGACCGGGCGCGACGACAGCGACGATTCGCCGCCGCCGCCGGTAGTGAATGCGCTGTTCGAGGCGATCTTCCGCCTCGAGCGTCACCTCGTCGGGCGAGTGCCGCTCTCGCCGGGGGTCTCGATCATCACGCTCGCCTCGCCCGCCACAGGCGGCTCCACGGCCCGGTAACCCCCTATGGGCGGCTCCGCGCGGTAGCCGAGCGTCGCCTGGCCCAGCACCGGCCCGGCGACGTCAGCCACCAGATAGAGCGGCCGCCGCTTCGATTCGACGTAGAGGCGGCCGAGATATTCGCCGATCATGCCGAGCACGAACATCTGCACCGCGCCGAGCAGCACGACGACGAGCATCGTCGAGGTCCAGCCCTGCACCGCGCTGCCGCTCAGGAAACCGATCGCGATATAGACGAACAGCAGCAGCGAGGCGCCGGTCAGCGCGAGGCCGACATGGCTGGCGAAGCGCAGGGGGGCGGTCGAGAAGCCGGTCACTGCGTCGAGTGCGAAGCGGATCATCTTGCCGAGCGGATATTTGCTTTCGCCGGCATGGCGCTCGGCGCGGTCATAGAGGAAGGGCACCTGGCGGAAGCCGATCCAGGCGACCATGCCGCGGATGAAACGCGCCTGTTCGGGGAGCGACAGGAAGGCATCGAGCGCGCGCCTGGACATCAGGCGGAAATCGCCGGTGTCGAGCGGGATCGGGGTGTCGGTGACCCGGTCGAGCACGCGGTAGAAGATCGCGGCGGTCGCTTTCTTGAAGATGCTCTCGCCCTCGCGCTTGCGGCGCACGGCATAGACGACATCGGCCTGCTGCTCGGCCATGGTCGAACGCATGTCGGTGAGGAGCTCGGGCGGATCCTGCAGGTCGGCGTCGATGATCAGGATCTGCTGGCCCGCGCACAGATCGAGCCCGGCGGTGAGCGCGAGCTGGTGGCCATGGTTGCGCGACAGGTTGATCGCGATGAAATGGCTGTCCGCAGCGGAAAGGCGCTGCATCACCGGCCAGCTCTCGTCGCGCGAGCCGTCGTTGACGAACAGGATTTCGTAATCCTCCCCTACCGCTGCCTTCGCCGCCGCAGAGACGCGGGCGTGGAGCATTTCGAGGCAGGCAGCCTCATTGTAGCAGGGAACGACGATCGAAAGAGCGGGACGGTGCATGGGCGCGGTCTTTAGCGGCATGTCGCAGCCCCGTCATCGGGAGATTGCGCGAGATCAAGGTAAAGGCTGGTTGGTTCAACGTCGCCGGTGCCGCCCCTTGTCGACGCAAACCTGGTTAAACCCGCTCGACCATGTTCACCGCATCGGCCGCCCGGAGCGCTGCGATCAGCCGGGTGAGATGGTGGAGATCATGCACCTCGACATCGATCGTGTTGGTGTGAAAGCCCGTGTCGCGGTTGTCGAGCCGCATGTTGACGATATTGGCCTTTTGCGCGCCGATGATCGTCGCGATCACGCCGAGCGCGCCGGGCTCGTTCTTGACCTCGACCGAAATGCGCGCGGTGCCGCCGTCGGTCTTGTCGCCCCAGGCGAGATCGACCCAGTCGGCATCGCTGCTGAGCGCGAGGCGCGGGCAGTTGATGGTGTGGACCTCGATCCCCTCATTGGGGCGACGCAGGCCGACGATGCGGTCGCCCGGCACCGGATGACAGCATTCAGCGAGGTCGAAGGCGACGCCGGGGGTGAGCCCCTTGATCGAGATGGCGCTGGTCTGCGGCGGCAGCTCGCGCAGCGCCTCGGCGCCGGCCGAGCCGGGCATCAGCGCCTCCATCACCGCTGCGTCCGGAATGCGGCGGCGGGCGATCGCTTCCATCAGTGCCGCCTCGTCGGGTAGCTTGAGCCGCTTCAGGGCGGTGCGGATCGCATCGCCGGCGATCGGCGCGGGGAGGCGCTGGACGATCTCGTCGTAGATCTTGTGGCCGAGCGCCTGGTTTTCCTCACGCTCCTTGTGGCGGAGATGACGGCGGATCGCCGCCCGGGCCTTGCCGGTGATCGCGAAGCTCAGCCAGTTGAGCTGCGGTTCCTGCGCTTTGGAGCGCAGGATCTGCACCTGGTCGCCATTCTCGATTCCCGTCTTCAGCGGCACCACCCGTCCGTTGATCTTCGCGCCCACCGCCTGGTCGCCGAGATCGGTATGGACCGCATAAGCGAAGTCGATCGGGGTCGCGCCCTTGGGAAGCTGGATCAGCTCGCCGCGCGGGGTGAAGGCGAAGATCCGATCCTGGTACATCGCCATGCGGGTATGTTCGAGCAGCTCCTCGGGGCTGCCCGCCGTATCGAGGATCTCGATCAGGTCGCGGATCCAGCTGACCTGGGTCTCGGGCCGGACCTTGTCCTGCTTATAGGCCCAGTGCGCGGCGAGCCCGAGCTCGGCCTCGCTGTGCATCTCCGGCGTCCTGATCTGGATCTCGACCCGGGTATTGTCGGCATGGATGACCGAGGTGTGGAGCGAGCGATAGCCGTTGCGCTTCGGCGTCGAGATATAATCCTTGAAGCGCCCAGGCACCATCGGCCAGCGGCGATGGATCACGCCCAAGGCCTGGTAGCAGGCCTCCTCGCTCGGCACGATCGCGCGGAACGCCATGATGTCGGAGAGCTGCTCGAAGCTGATGTGCCGCTCCGCCATCTTCTTCCAGATCGAATAGGGATGCTTCTCTCGGCCCGAGACATCGGCCTCGATGCCGTGGCGGGAGAGGAGCAGCTTCAACCCGGATCCGATCTTGGCGATCCGGTCCCCGCCGCCGACCTTGAGCTGCTCGAGCCGCTTGTTGACCGATTCATAGGCTTCGGGTTCGAGCTGCTGGAAGGCGAGCGTCTGCATCTCCTTCATGAATTCGTACATGCCGATCCGCTCGGCGAGCGGCGCATAGATATCCATCGTCTCGCGCGCGATGCGGCGGCGCTTGTCCTCGCTCTTGATGTAATGGAGCGTGCGCATATTGTGCAGCCGGTCAGCGAGCTTGACCAGAAGCACCCGAATATCGTCCGACATCGCCAGCAGGAATTTGCGCAGATTCTCCGCCGCGCGCTCATTCTCGGTCTGCGCCTCGATCTTGGACAGCTTGGTGACACCATCGACCAGCCGCGCGACCGCCGGGCCGAACAGCCGCTCGATCTCCCCGATCGTGGCGACCGTATCCTCGACCGTATCGTGGAGGATCGCGGTCGCGATCGTCTCGTCGTCGAGATGGAGTTCGGTCAGGATGCCCGCCACCTCGATCGGGTGGCTGAAATAGGGGTCGCCCGAGGCGCGCTTCTGGGTGCCGTGCGCGTTGACCGAGAAGACATAGGCGCGGTTGAGCAATGCCTCATCGGCATCCGGATCATAATCGAGGACCCGGTCTACGAGTTCATATTGGCGCAGCACGTAACCAAGATGGGGCCGGGCGCTGTTGCTTTGCAACATTCTTGTGCAAAATCGCGGGGATGTTGCCGGGAAAGCACAAAAAAGCCGGCCGCGGCACTCCCGCGACCGGTGAGGAGATGCCTTGGGAAAAGCTTATTTTGCGCGCGCGTTGCACTTGGCGAGCGCATCGGCGTCGAACGCCTGGCCGCCTGCGGTAAACGAGCTCAGCTTGCCGACCCGCTGGGCGATTAGCTCGCAGACCACATTCTCGCGCTCGGGCGCCTTGCCGGCGACGAAGGCGCTGTCATTCCACTTCCACACCGTGGTGTGGGTGACGAAGCTGGTCTTGGTGGGCTGGGCGGCCGGGATGGCGGTGTAATAGCCGCCAGCCGGGGCCTGGGCCTGGCCGGCGACTGGTGAGAGCAGCATGGCGAAACCGGTCAGGGCGGCGGCGATCGAGAGAGAGCGAGTCATTTTCTGTCCTCCTTTGAAAATCAGTTGCGAATCACTACCTACCTAGGTAAGTCTCTAGTTGCAACTAAAAACTTATATGGCATTTCCATGACGTGCTTTTTGCGATAGGCTCGTCTCTTGAGAGGATGATTATGGGCGGAAAAATCCGTGAAGTTCTGAGCGAGTGCAGCCTGCCTGCGGCGCTCGAGGCCATGGGCGAGCGCTGGAGTTTCATGATTCTGCGCGCCGCGTTCAACGGGCTGCATCATTTCGAGGAGTTCCAGTCGGAACTCGGCATTGCGCGCAATATCCTTGCCAACCGGCTCGCCCGGCTCGTCGAGCATGAGATTCTGACGCGCGAGGCAATGCCCGAGGATCGCCGCAAGATCGAATATCGCCTGACCGAGAAGGGCGCTGCGCTGCTGCCGACGATGGTCGCCTTGCGCCAATGGGGCGAGCGGTGGGAAACCGGCTGCCCCGCGACGCCGGTACTGGTCGATGCGCGGGACATGCGCCCGATCGGCCCGATCGAGGTTCGTTCCTGGGACGGGCGCGCCTTGACCCTGCATGATCTGCACTGGGCGCTGGCCGAGGATCTGGCCGTCGAGCCGGAGATGCGCGCGGCCGAATAGGTTCAGCCAAGCGGCAGCGCCTCGATAAAGGCGCGGATCGGCTCGGCGATCGGGGCAGGCTGCCCGGTCGGCAGATGGACGTTGACGATCACCATGTCGATCACGGTGTGCAGCACGCCGGTTTCAGCATGGCAGAGCTCGAAGCGCTGGGTCATGCTCGACCGGCCGATCCGGCTGGTCCGGACGAACGCCTCGATCGTGTCGCCGAGAAGGAAGGGCTTCAGATAATCCACCTCCGCCCGGCGGATATGGAATTCGGTCTCGGTCCAGGCGGTGCCGAGCGCGGCGCCGATGCCGGTCCATTCCCAATATTCAGTCACCGCGACATCGGCATATTCGAGATAGCGCGAGTTGAAGACGACCTTCTGGCCGTCGATCTCGGCATAGCGGACCTTGAAGCGGGTGGAGAAGGCGAAGCCGGGGCGAGTCATGGCGCGGCGATGGCGTGGCGGCGGGCACGCGTCAATCCGTGCAGCGTCACGGGACGCGGACGACACCCTCGTTCGATTGATCGCTGACGATCAGTTCCTCGGGGCGATGCCCCCAGCGGACCAGCGACCAGGCGCGTTCGTGGAAATAGAAGAGGACGATCTTGGTGAACACCTCGGTGCCGGCGATCGCCCCCGCCATTTTGGCGCTGCCGCTGAAGAGAAAGCTCAGCACGAACGTATCGATGCTGCCAACCGCACGCCAGGACACAGCCTTCATGAACGAGCGGGGATGGCTTTCGACGCCACGGAACAGAAACACAGGGTTCAGCCGGCGCGCGCCGGGGTATTGACGCCCATGCTCTGGAGGTAGCGCTTCACATTGCGCGCCGCCTGGCGCAGCCGCTGCTCGTTCTCGACCATCGCGATGCGGACAAATCCCTCGCCATTCTCGCCGTACCCGACCCCCGGTGCGACCGCGACCTTGGCATGGGTGAGCAGTTGCTTCGAGAATTCGAGGCTGCCGAGATGCGCCAGCGCCGGCGGCAGCGGCGCCCAGGCGAACATCGAGGCGCGCGGCGGCGGAATGTCCCAGCCGGCGCGGCCGAAGCTCTCGATCAGCACGTCACGGCGGCGCTGATAGAGCTGGCGGTTCTGCTCGACGATGTCCTGCGGCCCGTTGATCGCAGCGACCGCGGCTGCCTGGATCGGCGTGAAGGCGCCGTAATCGAGATAGGATTTCACCCGGGTCAGCGCCGAGATCAGGACCGGATTGCCGACCGCGAAGCCGATCCGCCAGCCAGCCATCGAATAGGTCTTGCTGAGCGACGTGAACTCGACCGCGACATCCTTTGCGCCCGGCACCTGGAGAATGGAGGGCGTCGGGCAGCCGTCATAATAGAGCTCTGAATAGGCAAGATCGGACAGCACCCAGAGCTTGTGCTCCTTGGCGAAGGCGACGACGCGCTCGTAGAAAGCGAGATCGACCACCTCGGCGGTCGGGTTGGAGGGATAGCCCATCACCAGCACCGAGGGGCGCGGCACCGTGAAGGCCATCGCGCGTTCGAGCGCTTCCCAATAATGTTCGTCGGGCGTGGTCGGCACGCTGCGGATCGTCGCGCCGGCGATGATGAAGCCGAAGGTATGGATCGGGTAGCTCGGGTTTGGCGCGAGCACGACATCGCCCGGCGCGGTGATCGCTTGGGCGAGGTTGGCGAGACCCTCCTTCGAGCCGAGCGTGACGACGACCTCGCTCTCCGGATCGACATCGACCCCGAAACGCCTTTTGTAATAGCCGGCCTGGGCCTTGCGCAGCCCGGGAATCCCCTTCGAGGCCGAATAGCCATGCGCATCGGGCTTGCGCGCGACCTCGCACAATTTGTCGATCACATGCGCCGGCGGCGGCAGATCGGGATTGCCCATGCCGAGATCGATGATGTCCTCGCCCGTCGCGCGCGCCTCTGCCCGCATCGCATTGACCTCGGCGATGACATAGGGGGGCAGGCGGCGGATACGGTAGAAATCATCGGACACGGGGGTTTCCTCATGGTCGCAAAGGCGGCGATGAGGGCCTATACCAGACCCGATCGGCCTGCGCGAAAGCAAATCGCGTGCACGCTAAAGGAGAACAAGGCGATGACCGCGGCGAGTGCAACCAGCGCGATCCCCAGCCTCGAAGAACTCCAGCACTGGACCTGGGTGCTCGGCCGTGCGCAGCAGATGATGCTCGAAAGCGGATTGTCGGCGGCCGCCGCCGCCGGACAACAGGAGGCTGGCCTGCCGGTGATTCCCGGCGTCAACGACCCGGCGACGATCAGGCGCGCCGAGGCGTTCTGGACTGACAGCCTCGATCTCTGGCGGCGCTTCCTCGATCCCGCCGCGGCGAAGGCAGCCGAGGACAGGCACGCCAGCGACAAAAGATTCGCCGCCCCGCAATGGCGCGACAACCCGGTGTTCGACTGGATCCGCCAGAGCTATTTCCTGATTTCGGACCATATGCTGAAGGGGATCGATTCGCTCTCGGGCGTCGACGAACGGCAGAAGGAGCAGCTCCGCTTCGCCGCGAAGGGTTTTCTCGATGCGATGAGCCCGAGCAATTTCCCCGCGACCAACCCGCTCGTGCTCGAAAAGACGATCGAGACCGGCGGCGAGAATCTGCTGAAGGGCCTGCAGCACATGCTCGCCGATCTTTCCAAGGGGCAGCTGACTCATACCGATCCCGACGCCTTCGAGCTCGGTCGCAATCTCGCGACCACGCCCGGGAAGGTGGTGAAGCGCACGCCGCTCTACGAGCTGATCCAGTACAGCCCGACCACCGACAAGGTGCTCGCCATCCCGCTGGTGATCTTCCCGCCCTGGATCAACCGCTTCTACATCCTCGACCTGACGCCCGAGAAAAGCTTCATCCGCTGGGCGGTCGACCAGGGAATCACCGTCTTCATGGTGTCGTGGAAATCGGCCGACGCGACCATGAAGGACGTCGTCTGGGACGATTATATCGAGGCGCAGATCGACGCGATCGACACCGTCCGCGAGGGGCTGAAGGTCGAGTCGGTGCATGCGATCGGCTATTGCGTCGCCGGTACCACGCTTGCCGCGACGCTGGCGGTGCTGGCGGCCCGCAAACAGGCCGACAAGGTGAAGAGCGCGACCTTCTTCACTGCGCAGATCGATTTCACGCGCGCGGGCGAACTGCTCCACTTCGTCGATGACGAGCAGCTCGCGCTGATCCGCACCCTGTCGCCCGATGGCTTTCTCGACGGCCGCTATCTCGCGCTGACCTTCAACCTGCTCCGCGGGCGCGACCTGATCTGGAATTACGTCACCAACAATTATCTGCTCGGCGCCGACTATACGCCCTTCGACCTGCTCCACTGGAATGGCGACACGACCAACCTGCCGGCGAAATGGCATATGAGCTATCTGACCGATCTCTATCGTGACAATCTGCTGGTGAAGCCTGGGGTTCTTACGGTCAACGGGACCCCGATCGACCTCGGACTGGTCAAGACCCCGTCCTATATCCAGGCTGGCCGCGACGACCATATCGCGCCGGCCGAAAGCGTCTGGTCGATCACCGAGCATTTCACCGGTCCGATAAAATTCGTGCTAGCCGGCTCGGGCCATATCGCCGGCGTCGTGAACCCGCCGACACTGGGCAAATATCAATATTGGCTCAATCCCGCGCCGGTGAAGACGCTCGCCGAATTCGTCGCCGGGGCGACCGAGACCAAGGGCAGCTGGTGGCCCGACTGGATCAGCTGGCTGCGCGATCAGGACTCGGCCGAGGTGCCGGCCAAGGGTGCGCGCAAGCCTGGAAAAGGCGCGTTGAAGGCAATCGAAGATGCTCCCGGCACCTATGTCAGATCACGCTAACTGTTGTTAACAGGCCGATTTACTCGCAGCGTGACACTTATGTTGCGGTGCAACAAAACCCTTGCAAAAACTGTGGCACGCAGCTATATTGCAGTGCAGCAAGCAACCATAGGAGGCCGTATGGCCAGCAAGGGGCGCAAGCCCGCAGGGGAGGCCCCTGCCGCGAAAGCGTCGGTGGCGAGCAAGGCGCCGGCCAAGCCGACAGCGGCCGCTCCAAAGCCCGTGGCCAAGGCGCCGGCAAGGCCCGTTGCCAAGACCGTGGCGAAGCCGGCCGCGACCCCCGTGGTTGCGGCAAAGCCGGTCGAGACGCCCCCGGCCCCGCCGGTGGTCAAGGTCGAGCTGCCCGAATCCGCTCCTGTCGCCGCCGCGGCGCCCGAGTCGGTCGTCGAAACCGCGGCAGCGACGCCGGCGATCGAATCGGCCGCCGAGCCCGAAGTGAAACTCCCGGAACCTCCCGTTCCGGAACCCGTCAATATCGTCGAAGCACCCGCCGTCGCCGTTGCGCCGGCCGCCACCATTCAAAAGGAAGTGACCACCATGGAAGCCACCATCAAGAACGCCACCGAAAAGGCCCAGACCCTGTTCGCTGAAGCCAATGAGCGCGCCAAGGCAGCCGTCGAGAAGAGCACCAAGCTCTTCGAGGAAGCCAATGAGTTCTCCAAGGGCAATATCGAAGCGATCGTCGAATCGGGCAAGATCGCTGCCAAGGGCATCGAGACGCTCGGCCAGGACGCAGCCGAGTACAGCCGCAAGCAGTTCGAAGGCGCGACCGCCGCGCTGAAGAGCTTCGCTTCGGTGAAGTCGCCGACCGACTTCTTCAAGCTCCACAGCGACTATGTCCGCTCGGCCTTCGATTCGGTCGTCGCTCAGACCTCGAAGAACACCGAAGCGATGCTGAAGCTCGCCGGCGAGGTCGCCCAGCCGATCTCGAACCGCGTTGCGGTTGCCGCCGAGAAGGTCAAGATCGCCGCGTAATCGCGCTGACGATCGGGAAAACGAAAAGGGCGGTCCTGCTGGGCCGCCCTTTTCATTTGAGTCTTGATCCAGGAAGCGGGCTGGTGCCGCGTCAGCGAAGCTGAAACAAGCTCTAAACAGGGTTGATGAGATGCAACCCCTTGCCCTTGGGCCCCGGAGTGCCATATTTTCGACTTCACATGATCGATGACCCGAACACGACGGCAATGGCCGAGCGCCGCGACGGCGATGGCGGCGATGACGAGGGCACTGGCCTCGGCATCGCCACCCGCACCCGTACGCGGACCAAACAGCCGACGCCTTACCGCGTGTTGCTGCTCAACGATGATTACACGCCGATGGAGTTCGTCGTGCTGGTCCTCCAGCGTTTCTTCAAGATGGACATGGAAGCAGCGACCCGGGTGATGCTCCACGTCCACCAGAAGGGCGTCGGGGTGTGCGGGGTGTTCAGCTATGAGGTTGCCGAAACCAAGGTTGCCCAGGTGATCGAGTTCGCCCGGCAGAACCAGCACCCGCTCCAATGCACGCTGGAAAAGGCGTGATTCCCAGTTCCTCCCCGAGCAAGCTCGGCGAGGCATCGGAGGGACTACCGCCCTTCCGGTAACCACCCCAGATCGAGCCCGGCATAGCGATCGACAAAGTTCGCCGCCTTTGCCAGCGCCCGCTCGTTGGTGAGCGTGACCCGGCCGCCCTCGCGCGCGATCATCCCTTCTTCCTCGATCTGGCGGAGCATTCGGTTGACATGGACAGCGGTCAACCCGGTCGCGTCGCCGATCTCCTCCTGGGTCAGGCCGAGGGTGAAGGTCTTGCCTGAGCCCTTGTCGAGCATTCGTATCCGGCTGCGCATCTCGAGCAGGATCGCCGCAACCCGCGCCTTGGCCGAAGTCCGCCCGAGCGCCGCGAGCCGGTCAGTCAGGGCAGCGCGCTCGATCTGGTTATGGACCAGGATCAGCGCCGCGAGCCGGGGATGATCGCTGACCAGCCTGCTCATTGCCGATCGCTCGAACGGGCTGACCATTGCGTCGGTCAACGCGGTGAGCGTCTCGGGCGCCTCGCGATAGACCAACGTCGAGACGGCGATCATGTCGCCGGGGAAGAGGAAGCGCAGAATCTGCCGGCTGCCGTCGTCAAGCAGCACTGAGCTCATCATCATTCCCTTGCGCAGGATGAACAGCTCGCTGCACCGGTCATTCTCGCGCTGCAGCGTGGCGCCGCGCCGCAAGGGACGTTCTCGTTCCTCCAATTGCTCGAGCGCCGCCTGTTCGCCCGGTGTCAGCGCGACCATGTCGCTCAATCGTTCGGCGAAACAACTACCCGGCACGCCCACATCCCCCAAGCCCCGGACAGCCAGAGCATTGCAGGAGAATCAGTGCATTAAAGTCGATCAAGCATTGTTACAGCGGGATTGCGGCGCTTGCCGCGAAGACGGGTGCTTGCGCGGCCACGTACAGGCGATAGAAGCCGGCAATGGACCGTATCCTCATTCGCGGCGGCAAGCGCCTGTCGGGCAAATTGCCGATCTCCGGCGCCAAGAACGCAGCGCTCACCCTGATGCCGTGCGCCTTGCTCACCGAGGAGCCCGTGACCCTGCGCAATCTGCCGCGCCTTGCCGATGTCGACAGCTTCGGGCATCTGCTCAACCAGCTCGGCTGCTCGACCCAGATCGAGGGCGCGCGCCCTGAAGATTTCGGTCGGGTGATGACGATCCGCGCCGGCAAGCTCACCGCGACCGAGGCACCCTATGACATTGTCCGCAAGATGCGTGCATCGATCCTGGTGCTCGGCCCGCTGGTCGGCCGTGCCGGCGAGGCGACCGTGTCGCTGCCGGGCGGCTGCGCGATCGGCAACCGGCCGATCGACCTGCACCTCAAGGCGCTCGAGGCGCTCGGCGCCGAGATCGAGCTGGCGGCGGGCTATGTGAAGGCGGTCGCGCGCGGTGGCCGGCTGGCAGGGGGCCGCGTGACCTTTCCGATCGTCTCGGTCGGCGCGACCGAGAATGCAGTGATGGCGGCCGTGACCGCGAAGGGCGGCTCGATCATCGAGAATGCCGCGCGCGAGCCCGAGATCGTCGATCTGTGCAATTGCCTCGTCGCGATGGGCGCATCGATTTCGGGGATCGGCACCGAGACGCTCGAAATCGAGGGGCGGGACCGGCTCCACGGCGCCACCTACCGGGTGATGCCCGACCGGATCGAGGCCGGCAGCTATGCCTGCGCCGCGGCAATCACCGGCGGCGCGCTCGAGCTGGTCGGCGTCTCGATCGACGATATGCGCGCGACCGTCGCTGCCCTGATCGAGGCGGGTGTCACCGTCGAGGAGCGCGGCGAGAATCTCTATGTCGAGGCGAAGAACGGCCTTGGCCCGCTGACTCTCTCCACCGCGCCCTTTCCCGGCTTCGCGACTGACATGCAGGCACAGTTCATGGCGATGCTGACGCTCGCCGACGGCGCCAGCGTGCTCACCGAGACGATCTTCGAGAATCGCTACATGCACGTGCCCGAGCTGGCGCGGATGGGCGCCGACATCCAGGTTCGCGGCCGCACCGCCGTCGTGCGCGGCGTCGACAAGCTCGTCGGCGCGCCGGTGATGGCGACTGACCTGCGGGCCTCGATGAGCCTGATCCTCGCCGGCCTCGCCGCTGAGGGGGAAACCCAGGTCCAGCGGGTCTATCATCTCGATCGCGGCTATGAGCGGCTCGAGGAGAAACTGAGCGCGGTCGGGGCCGATATCGAGCGGGTCAGCGACGGCTGAGCCGGTGGACGCCTATCTTCTCGTCAAGACCGTCCATATCATCAGCGCGACGATCCTGTTCGGTACGGGCGTCGGCATCGCCAATTTCTTCTTCTTCTCGCAGCTGAGCCGCGATGCCGCCACGCGCCGCTTCGCAGCGGCGATGACGGTGCGCGCCGACTTCCTGTTCACCCTGCCGGCGGTGATCGTCCAGCCGCTCAGCGGCTTCTGGCTGGTGTGGAAGGCGGGTTTCGCCTGGGACGATGCCTGGCTGGTCTGGGCCTATGCGCTCTACGCGCTGGCCGGCATCTGCTGGGTGCCCGTGGTGCTGATCCAGATCCGGATGAAGCGGATGCTCGAGCGTGAAGCGGCCGGCGGCGCGCTTGACCAGGCTGCCTATCGCCGGCTGTTCCTCTGGTGGTTCGCGCTCGGCTGGCCTGCCTTTGGCGGCCTGATCGCCGTCTTCTTCCTGATGGTGTTCAAGCCGACATGATGGCGCGTGTCCTCGTCATCGGCGGTTACGGCAATTTCGGCAGCTATATCGCGAAGGCGCTCGCCGACGAGGAGGCGATCCAGCTGCTCATCGGCGGCCGCTCGGCGGAGAAGGCCCGCGCCTTTGCAACCGGATTGGGGACGATTCATCCGGCCGAGGCGCATGCCATCGACATCGACGGTGACATTCCGGCCGCGCTCGCGCGTATCAGGCCCGACATCGTCATCCACACGACCGGCCCGTTCCAGACCCAGGATCACCGTGTCGCGCGCGCCTGTGTCGGTCAGGGCTGCCATTATGTCGATCTCGCCGATGCGCGCGATTTCGTCGCCTCGATCGGCACGCTGGACGGTTCGGCCCGTGAAAAGGACGTGCTGGTCGTCAGCGGCGCAAGCTCGGTGCCGTGCCTGACCGCGGCGGTCATCGACGACTATCTCCCCAGCTTCGCCCGGCTCGACAGTATCGATTACGGCATCAGCGCGGCGCAGCAGACCAATCGCGGGCTGGCGACGACCTCGGCCGTGCTCAGCTATGTCGGCAAGCCCTTCACCGCGCTCCGCGACGGCGTGATGCGCACCGTTTACGGCTGGCAGGATCTGCACGCCGAACAATATCCCCAGCTCGGCACCCGCCTGTTCGGCGATTGCGACATTCCGGACCTGACGCTGTTCCCGGCGCGCTATCCCGGTCTGCGCACTCAGCGCTTCTCGGCAGGGCATGAACTGGCCATCCTGCATATCGGCACCTGGCTGCTGAGCTGGCTCGTCCGCTTCGGCCTGGTCCGGTCGCTCTCCGATCACGCCGAGTCGCTGTTGCGACTTGCGCTGCTGTTCGACCGGTTCGGGTCGAGCCGGAGCGGCTTTCACATGTATCTGTCGGGCATTGGCCATGACGGCACCCGCCGGCAGGAGCGCTTCTTCCTGATCGCCCGCTCGGGCCATGGGCCCTACATCCCCTGCATGCCCGCGATCCTGCTGGCGCGGAAACTGGCGCGCCGTGAGATCGCGCAGCGGGGCGCAATGCCCTGCCTCGATCTCATCACGCTCGGCGAGTATCTCGCCGCTCTGGAGGGGCTGGATATCACCGTCGTACGGTGTGGTGCCGCTGCCTGAGCGACGGTCTCAGGGTATTGCTGCAGCAACCCATGCTCTCTGCGCGTCCGTGTCGGGGACGGACATGCCACGTGCGTGCGTTATCGCTGCGAACGCGTCGGCTGAGTCCATTCCTGCCGTGGCCAGCACCAAAGCTGCCATGAGTGATGATCGGCCAATGCCCGCTCGGCAGTGGATTGCTACGCCGGCACCTTCAGCACCCCGTTTCGCTATCTCCCCGGCCAGCGCGCGGGCCTCGGCGAGGGAGGACGGTACGCCGCGATCAGGGATCGGGAAGGACAGGAAGTCGATATCGTGATGCTCGCACAGGGTGCGCTCGCGTTGCAGCTCCAGATCGCTCACCTCTTGCGGTTCAAGCAAGCTGACGACAAGATCGACGCCGGCATCCCGCCACGCGCGTATCTCGTCGTCGAGCCAGTCCCCGGCCCGTGGTCGTGCCATGATCGCCAGCCGGTGCGATTTAGGGTGCGCAATCCAGTAGAGGTCGGGGGGCCGGTTCAAATCGCCGCCAGCGCCTGCTCGAAGTCTGCGATCAGGTCATCGGCATCCTCGACGCCGATCGAGATGCGCACCAGATTGTCGGTGATCCCCAGCGCCTGCTTGCGCGCATCGGGCACCGACAAATGGGTCATCGCGGCAGGATGGCTGGCGAGCGTCTCGGTGCCGCCGAGGCTGACCGCGAGCTTGGCGATCTTGAGCGCGTCGAGAAACGCGAAGGCTTCCGTCTCGCCGCCCTTGATGATCAGCGAGAAGGTGGAGCCCGCGCCGGTGCAGTGGCGGCGATAGATATCGGCCTGGCGCTCCATGCCCGGGGTGCTTTCGAGAAAGCCGAGATAGCCGACCCGCTCGACCTTGGGATGGGTTCGCAGATACTCGCAGACCTTGACTGCATTCTCCCCCGCCCGGCTCATCCTGAGCTCGAGCGTCTCCAGGCTGCGCATCAGCATCCAGGCGGTATGCGGATCGCAGATCGTGCCGATCGTGTTGCGCATCATCCGGATCGTGTTGATGTGCTCCTTCGAGCCGAGCACGCCGCCCGCGACGAGATCGCTGTGGCCGCCGGCATATTTGGTCAGGCTGTAGACGACGATATCGGCGCCGTGCTTCAGCGGCTGGAGCCAGAGGGGCCCCAGGAACGTGTTGTCGATCGCGATCGGGGGCCGCTCGGCGGCGTTCTTGAAGATCGCGTCACGGCTGGCGGCGACCGCCTGGATATCGACCAGCGCGTTGGTCGGGTTGGCCGGGCTTTCGAGATAGATCAGCGCGACTCGGCCGGTCGCTGCCTTGGAAAGGACTGCGTCGATCTCCTCGCGGGTCGCGCCCGCCGGGAAATCGAGCCAGTGCACGCCGAAACGGCCCAGGATTCGCGCGATCAGCGTCTCCGTCGCGGCATAGAGCGGGCCGGAATGGACGATCGTGTCGCCCGGCTTGACCATCGACAGGAACAAAGTCGCGATCGCCGACATGCCTGACGAGAAGGCAAGCGCATCCTCGGCATCCTCCCAGATCCCCAGCCGGTCCTCGAGGATCTCCTGGTTCGGGCCGTTGAAGCGCGAATAGACCAGGCCCTCGGCGCCGCCCGGACGCTTGCCGGTGACGCCCTCGAAATGCCTTTTGCCCGCCGCCGCATTGGGGAAGACGAAGGTCGAGGTCAGGAAGATCGGCGGCTTCAGCGATCCTTCCGACAGCATCGGATCATAGCCATGGCCCATCATCAGGGTTGAGGGCTTGAGCTTGCGGTCGCCGATCTTGTCGACTGACGGCTTGGGCTTGGTCCGCGCTGCGACGCCGGTGAGGTCGGCTTCAGTGTCGGTTTCGTTCTTGATCGCCATGGTCTGGATCCTGTCGAGAGGCTGTTGCGCGGCTTCTAGCCGGGGATAGTCGCATTTGATACTGGTTTGACGAGATGCTCGTGCGTCACATTGACCATCACCGAAACCGCGCTCGACCGTGCCCGTTCCCCCGCGCTAGGATTGAAAGGTCGCGGTCCCCCGGTTCGCCTCGTCAAAGGAAAGCCGACATGCACTTTCCCGCAGCATGCCCGGAGATTCCGGTCGAAAGCCTGGCCGCCGCGCTGGCTTGCTATCGGGATCAATTGGGTTTCACCATTGACTGGTCGGACGAGCAACTCGGTCTCGCCGGTCTCTCGCGCGGCGATTCACGGCTCTTCATGGCGAGCGCGGCCTATCGATCGGTTCTCGGCAATCGGGCGCCGATTGTCCTCTGGTTGAATCTTTCCGGCCGTGGCGAGGTCGACGCTCTCCATGCTGAATGGGCCCGCGCAGGGGCGAGGGTCGCAGGCCCGCCGAAGGCGATGCCGCACAAGCTGTACGAATTCTTCGCCGAGGATATCGACGGCAATATGCTTCGCGTCTTCTACGACTTCGCCTGGGAGGAAAAGGGAGCAGGAGGCGAGGCGCTATAGCCCGATGATCGAGATCTGCCGGCCATTGTCCGGCTCGCCGCGATGCGTCGCGCGGCGGAAGCTGAAGAAACGCTGCTCGTCGGCATAGGTGTCGAGGCCGAGCATCTCGATCTTCGTCAGGCCCGCCGCGGCCAGACGGTGCGCGACATAGGCTTCGAGGTCGAACTGGTGATGGCCCGGCTTGCCCGAGGCGAAGAAGCGCTCATTGGCTGGATCGTCGGCTTCGAAGCGCAACGCGAAGCCGTCGTCCACCTCATAGCTCGCCCGGGCGATGCAGGGGCCGATCGCAGCGGCGATCCGCTCGCGCTTCGCGCCCAACGCCTCCATCGCGAGAATCGCCGCGTCGGTGACGCCGCCGATCGCGCCTTTCCATCCGGCGTGGGCCGCGCCGACCACGCCCGCCGCGCGATCGGCGAGCAGCACCGGTGCACAGTCGGCGGTGAGAATGCCGAGCGCGAGCCCCGGCCGGTCAGTGACGATCGCGTCGGCCCGCGGGCGCAAACGCTCCTCGAACGGCTCGGCCACGGTGAAGGCATCGGCTGAATGGATCTGGTAGAGCGTGACCAATGCCGCGCCCGGCAATATCGCGGCGGCCGCGCGACGCCGGTTCTCGGCGACGGCAAGAGGGTCGTCCTCCGACCCGATCCCGACATTGAGGCCGGCATAGACGCCGGTCGAAACGCCGCCGCGCCGCCCGAGGAATCCATGCGCGACGCCGTCAAGCGCCTGGGCGCGGATGATCTCGACGTCCTCGATGGCCGGTGCGCTCACAGGACCAGCCGCATGATCCGGTCGTCGTCGATCGTCTCGCCGACCCGGAAGGCGTAGCGCCCGATCTCGCCAAAGCCGTAGCGCTCGTAGAAGCGCCGCGCGCGGTGGTTGTCGACATAGACGCTGAGGATGACTTCCTTCGCGCCGTGGCTGCGGGCGTGCTCGAGCGACCACGCCATCAGCTCTTGCGCGACGCCCGTGCCCTGCCACGGTCCGAGCACGTAGAATTGATAGAGCTCGATCGCATCGGGCCGCCATTCGCCGGGAAAGGTGACCGGGCCCATCTTGACGAAGCCGATGATCTCGCCGTCGTCGAGCGCTAGGCGGACAGCGAAATTCGGGTCGGACAGCTGCGAGGGCAGGCCGTTCGCGCCGAATGCCTCGTCCAGGAACGCGGCGAGGTCCGACTGGCGGTAGAGCGTGCCGAAGGTCTCGGTGAAGGAACGCCGCGCCATCGCCGCAAGCGCAGGGCCGTCGATCGTGCGCGCGTCGCGATAGGTGATCATGCGAAGCCTGCGGGGCTGGGCCAGGTCGGTGCGATGATCGCAAGCGCCTTGAACAGGTCGCCCATCGCGCCGGTCAGCCGTTCCCGGTCAGCGGCGATGCCCGCTGCGCGATCGGGCGCGGCGGCGGCGAGCGTCGCCGCCCGCGCGTCGATGCCGAGCGCGGTCAGCAGGGTGCCCTGGCCGATCACGGCCGAGGCATGCGCCCCTTCAGCCAGCGCGGCGGCGGCCAGGGTCGCGAAATCGACATGCGCGGTCAGGTCCTGATCTCCCGGTGTTTCGAACGGATTGGCGAAGGCGTGCGCGCGTATCGCTTGAAGCGTGTCGCCGATCGCCGGCCCTTCATAGCCATAGTCGATCGCGAGTACAGCACCCCCTTGCGCGGCGATCGCCTGGGCAAGCGCACGCATCACCGCAACGCTCGCCGGCGAGGTCTCGATGATCGATCCCGGCGGGGCATCGCGCAGGCCGGGCGGGATGATCGTGTCCGGCACCTGCTTGCCGGCGATCGGCAGGAACAGCAGATCCTGGCAGGCGACGAGCCGCTCATGCCAGCCGGCCCCGGCGCGGACGAGCTGGCGGATCGGCAGCGCGTCGAAGAATTCATTGGCGACGACGATCAGGGGGCGATCGGTCGGGAGCGTCGAAACAGCGTCATGCCAGGCTGCGCCGGGCACCCGCGCCGCCTGTGCGGCACGCAGCACCGGGCTGGTCTCGACGAAATGGACGGGCGGGGTGAGGCCGGCCCTGGCCATCGCCCGCACCGCATCCGCGGCGAGCGTGCCGCGTCCCGGGCCAAGCTCCACCCAGGCAATGTCTGGCCGCCCGGCGCGATCCCAGAGATCGGCACACCACAGGCCGATCAGCTCGCCGAACATCTGGCTGATCTCGGGCGCGGTGGTGAAATCGCCCGAGGCGCCGAGCGGATCGCGCGTCGCGTAATAATGCGCGTTGGCGGCGGCCATGAACTGGGCGATCGAGATCGGCCCCGCCAGCGTTATCGCGCGGGCGAGGCGATCAGCGAGCGATGCCTCGATCCCCCCCGCGCCTGCGGGAGGGAGCGGTTCACGCAACGCTCTCGCTCCCCGCGATCGGCTCGACGCGCTCGCGACGTTTCTTCGCGGTCGCCACCAGATAGATGCCGCCGGCGATCATCGGCAGCGTCAGCACCTGGCCCATATGGATGGTCGTCGCGAAGAAGGTGCCCTGGAACTGCGAATCGGGCTCGCGGAAGAATTCGACGGTGAAGCGCGCCAGGCCGTAGAAAATCAGGAACAGCCCGACCAATTTGCCCGGATCGTAGCGCGCCTTGGTCTTCCAGAAGGCGAACCACAGGATCGCGAACAGGACGATGCCCTCCAGCCCTGCCTCATAGAGCTGGCTCGGGTGGCGCGCCGGATCGACGCCGAAAGCGACAGTGCGTGGGAAGACGATCGCCCAGGGCAGATCGGAGGGCTTGCCCCACAATTCCCCGTTCACGAAATTCGCCAGGCGCCCGAAGAACAGCCCGAAGGGCACGCAGCCGGCAAGATAATCATGAATCCGCAGCCAGTTGAGCTGATGCCGCCGGGCGAACAGGATGATTCCGATCGACGTGCCGATCATCCCGCCATGGAAGGACATGCCGCCATCCCACAGCTTCAATATCTGCAGCGGATGGACGAACATGCTCGGCGCATAGAAGATCACATAGCCAAGCCGCCCGCCCAGGATGATGCCGAGCGTCGCGTAGAAGACCAGATCGTCGGCATGGCGCCGCGCCATCGGGCTGCCCGGCGTCGCGATCAGCTTGAGCAGATACCACCAGCCGAGAAGGATCCCCGTGATATAGGCGAGCGAATACCATTTGATGTCGAACTCATGCCCGAACAGAGGAATCTTCAGCGCTTCGGCGTGAAGGTGAAGGTCCTCGAACCGGATATGGTTCTGGGCGGTCGCAAGGGCGGTCAGGATCAAGGCTTTTCCCCAAGGGTTCGCGCCTCCATAAAGACCGTTGAGGTCAAGACCAAGGGGAGAGACGATGCGTACGGAACTCGACCGGCGAATGGACGAAGGGCTGGCGATGTTCACCGGCGAAGCCGGCCCCCTGCCGCTCGGCTCGATCACGCTCGACGGCATCGACCTCCCGATGATCATGGCGGCGCCGCCCGCGCTGCCGCATTATTTCGCGCATTATGCCGCCGAGCATAAGGACAAGACCTTCCTCGTCGCGGGTGACGAGCGGCTGACCTTCGCTGCCGTCTATGCCGAGGCGGAGAAGGTTGCGCGCACGCTGGTCGGCGAGGGGCTGATCAAGGGCGAGCGCGTCGGCATCGCCATGCGCAATTCGCCGTCCTGGATCACGCTGTACATGGGCATCACCATGGCCGGCGGGATTGCCTGCCTGCTCAATGGCTGGTGGCAGTCGGAAGAACTTGCCGAGGCGATCCGCGACGTCGACTGCACCCTGGTGTTCGCCGATCCGCCGCGCGCGAAAAGACTGGCGGCGATCGAGGGCCTGGCGCTGCCGGTGGTCGAGATCGACGATCTCCAGCCGCTGGCCAAGGCGATGGCCACGATCACGCATAGCTGGCCCAGGGTGCCGCTGCCCGTGCTCAGCGGTGACGATCACGCGACCATCCTGTTCACCTCTGGCTCGACCGGCCAGTCGAAAGGCGCGCTCAGCGATCACCGCGCGGTGCTCCAGGCAGTGTTCAACTATCTGACCCAGGCGCTTGTCATGCTCGGCATCGCGACCGCCGACGGCAACCCGCCCGAAGGCCAGCCCGCCACCCTGCTCACCGTCCCGCTGTTTCATGTGACCGCTGAAGTGCCGGTGTTCCTCCAGAGCTTCGCGATGGGCCGCAAGCTCGTCCTGATGCCGAAATGGGATGCGGAAGAGGCGATGCGGCTGATCGAGGCGGAAGGCATCACCTATTTCGTCGGCGTGCCGCTGATGAGCTTCGAGATTCTCACTCACCCCAATCGCCCGAAATATGATCTTTCGACCGTCACCGATTTCGCCGCCGGCGGCGCGCCGCGGCCGGTCGAGCATGTCAGGCGGATCAAGGAGGAAATGGGCGGCGGCGCCCCGTTGCTCGGCTATGGCCTCACCGAGACCAATGGCGTCGGCTGCGGCAACTGGCGCGACAATTATCTCGCCAAGCCCAATTCGACCGGGCGCGCCTCGGCGCCGCTCGTCGATCTCGCCATCCTCGACGGCAATGGCCGCCCGGTCGCGCAGGGGGTGCGCGGCGAGATCGGCATCCGTTCGGTCTGCAATTTCAGGGAATATTGGAACCGGCCCGAGGCGACCGCCGCAGCCTTCACGGTCGATCGCTATTTCCTGACCGGCGACATCGGCTATCTCGACGAGGACGGCTATCTCTTCATCGTCGATCGCAAGAAGGACATCATCATCCGCGGCGGCGAGAATATCTCGTGCCAGGAAGTCGAGGCGGCGATCTACGCACACCCCGCGGTCGCCGAGGTCGCGGTCTTCGGCCTTCCCGACGAGCGGCTCGGCGAAGTGCCGGGCGCGGTGGTGAAATATCGCGACGGAGAGGCGCTGACTCAGGAACAGCTGTGCGCCTATCTCTATGCGCATATCGCAGCCTTCAAGGTGCCGCAGCGGATCTGGAGCTCGACCGAGCCCTTGCCGCGGCTGGGGACCGAGAAAATCGACAAGGTGGCGCTCAGGGCGACATATCGCGCGATTGCCGAGGAAGAGGCGCGACAGGCCCAGGCGTGAAGGTCAAACTGGCGCCTCGTCGATCTCCGCGATAGAGCAGCCCGATGGCGGCACGCGACATGTTCGAGAAGATCGACCGGCGGCAGCTGCTGATCGGCGGCGGCGTTGGCGTCGGGTTGTTGATCGCCTGGGGGGTATGGCCGCGGCATTATACGCCCAACCTCACCGCGGCCAAGGGCGAGACGATCTACGGCGCCTGGCTCAAGATCGGCACCGACGGCCATGTCACCGTCGCGGTGCCGCAGGCCGAGCATGGCCAGGGCGTCTATACCACGCTCCCGCAGATCATCGCCGACGAACTCGGTGCCGATTGGCGCACCGTCGCGGTGCAGCCCGCGCCGCTCAACCCGCTCTATGCCAATCCGATGGCCGCCGATGTGCTGTTCGAGGGCGTGTTCGACGCCTTGCCGGGGCCGCTCCGCGCGAGCCATGTCTCACGGACGGCGCTCGAGCTGACCGGCGGCTCGACTTCGGTGCGCGCCTTCGAGAATGATCTCCGCCAGGCTGGTGCCACGGCGCGGGTGCTGCTCTGCAAGGCGGCGGCGGCACGGTGGAAGGTCGATTGGCGCGCCTGCAGCACGGTGGGCGGGTTCGTCGTCCACGGCGCCGACAAACTGCGCTTCGGCGATCTCGCCGCGGAGGCGACCGGCGGATCGCTGCCCGATCCGCTGCCGCTGCGCAGCGGCGACGCGAACCGGCTCTACGGCCAGTCGCTGCCCCGGCTCGATGTGCCCTCCAAGGTCGACGGCTCGGCCAATTTCGCCGGCGATGTCCGCCTGCCCGACATGGTGTTCGCCGCGATCCGCCAGGGCCCGGTGGGTGATTCGAAACTGATCGCCGCCGATCGCGCCGCCGCCGATCGGATCCGCGGCGTGCTGTCGGTGGTGACCAATGATCGCTGGATCGCGGCGATCGGCAATAATTGGTGGGCGGCGAACCAGGCGCTGCGCGCGCTCAACCCGACCTTCGAGACCAAGGGCGCGATCGTCAGCTCGTCGAGCATCGACGACGCGCTGACCGCAGCGCTCGACGGTCCGGGCGAGCGGATGGCGAGCGAGGGCGATCTCGCGGCGATCTTCAAGGGCGCGCGCCTCGTCACCGCCGAATATCGCGCCGGCCTTGCCGTCCATGCCGCGATCGAGACGATGACGGCAACCGCGCATCTCGACAATGGCCGACTGGAACTCTGGCTGCCGACCCAGGCGCCAGGCCTCGCCCGCGCCGCTGCGGCGGCGGCAATCGGCATCGCCGAAAGCAGGGTAACGATCCATCCGATGCTGATCGGCGGCTCGTTCGGCGCCAATCTCGAGCATCAGGCCGCGGGCCAGGCGGCCATATTGGCGCAGGTGCTGAAACGCCCGGTCCAGCTCGTCTGGTCGCGGAGCGAGGATCTGCTCCATGATCGCTATCGTCCGCCGGCCGCCGCCCGCATGTCGGCGCGGCTCGGCCCCAACGGGCAGATCCTCGGCTGGCTCGCCAAGATCGCAGCGCCTCGCACCGGACACGAGCTCGCCGGCCGGCTGATGGCAAGCGACAAGACAGTAAGGGCGGCGCTGGCACTCCCGGGCATCGGCGATGCCTATGCAGTCGCCGGCGCAAAACCTTTCTACCGCATGCCGGCCTATGCGATCGATCATCATCCGGCCGATATCGGCGTGCCGACCGGCCATTGGCGCTCGGGCGCACACAGCTACACCGCCTTCTTCACTGAATGTTTTCTCGACGAGCTTGCTCATGTCGCCGGCACCGAGCCCCTGTCGTTCCGGATCGGCATGCTCGGCGGCGACGCCCGGCTTGCCCGCTGCCTCTCGACCGCCGCGTCGCTCGGCGGCTGGGAAGGCGGCGTCCAGGGCAGTGCCCAGGGCATCGCCTGTCACAGTTTTCGCGGCAGTCATATCGCCGTGCTGGCCGAGGCGCATATCGGCGACGACCAGGGCCCGGTGGTGGACCGGATCGTCGCCGCGGTCGATTGCGGCCGCCAGGTCAATCCCGACGTGGTGCGCCAGCAGATCGAAAGCGGACTGATCTTCGGCATGACGGCGGCGCTCGGCGGCGCGACCGGCTTCACCGAGAATCTCGCTGATGCCCGCACTCTTGGCGATCTCGACCTGCCCAGGCTTGCCGATATCCCCGACATCACCGTCGAGCTGATTCGCAGCGAAGCCGATCCGGGCGGGGTCGGCGAGCTCGGCGTGCCGGCAATCGGTCCGGCGATCGCTAATGCGCTCCAGGCCTCGACCGGCTACCGCATCCGCAACCTGCCGCTGGTGCGCGGCGACGAATGACGCTCCCCCAGGACCATCCCGCCGTCCCCGCGCGCAAGCTCGGCGTTCTGCTGATCAACCTCGGCACGCCCGACGCGGCTGACGCGCGCTCCGTGAAACGCTATCTCGCCGAATTCCTGTCGGACCGGCGCGTCGTTGAAATCCCGCCGATCCTCTGGCAGCCGATCCTGCGCGGGATCATCCTCAACACGCGACCCAAGAAATCGGCCCATGCCTATGGTCAGGTCTGGCGCGAGGACGGCTCGCCGCTCGCCGCGATTACCCGCCTCCAGGCAGCGGCGCTGAAGGACGCATTCGGCCCCGACGTGATGGTCGACTGGGCGATGCGCTACGGCAACCCGTCGATCGGGGATCGGCTCGCGGCGTTGAAGGCGGCCGGTTGCGAGCGCATCCTGCTCGCGCCGCTCTATCCGCAATATTGCGGCGCGACGACCGCGACCGCGAATGACAAGGCGTTCGAGGTGCTTGCGGGGATGCGCTGGCAGCCGACGATCCGCACGCTGCCGCCTTATCATGACGATCCGGCCTATATCGGCGCGCTGAAGACCTCGGTCGAGGCAGCGCTTGCGGCGCTCGATTTCACGCCGCAGGCGATCCTCGCGAGCTTCCACGGCATGCCGCAGCGCACGCTCGAGCTCGGCGATCCCTATCACTGCCAGTGCCGCAAGACGGCGCGGCTGCTCGGCGAGGCAATGGGTCGTGACCTGATCGTCACCTTCCAGTCGCGCTTCGGTCGCGCCAAATGGCTCGAGCCAGCGACCGACACGGTGCTGGAGAGCCTGCCCGGCAAGGGCATTGCCCGAGTGGCGATCGTGGCGCCGGGCTTCTCGGCTGATTGCCTCGAGACGCTCGAGGAGCTGGCGATCCGCGGCAGGGAAAGCTTCATCGCGGCGGGCGGAAGCGATTTCGCCTATCTTCCCTGCCTCAACGACAGTCCGGAGAGCATCGCGATGCTTCGGATATTGATCCTTCGAGAGCTTGAAGGCTGGACCGTCCCCGCCTAGCCTCGCGTTCAACCGGCAAGAGGAGAGAAAGAATATGGCACGCGTTGCGATCGTCACCGGCGGCACCCGCGGCATCGGCGAGGCGATCAGCCTTGCGCTCAAGGATATGGGGGTGACCGTCGCCGCGACCTATGGCGGCGACGACGCGCGGGCGCGCGCCTTTACCGAGCAGACCGGGATCGCCGCCTATAAATGGGATGTCGCCGATTTCGACGCCTGCCAGGCCGGCTGCGCACAGGTCGCCGAGGAGCTGGGTCCGGTCGATATCGTCGTCAACAATGCCGGCATCACCCGCGACGGCACGATCCTGAAGATGACCTATCAGATGTGGAAGGAGGTCATCGATACCAATCTCGGCGGCTGCTTCAACATGGCCAAGGCGGTGTTCCCCGGCATGCGCGAGCGCAAATGGGGGCGGATCGTCAATATCGGCTCGATCAACGGCCAGGCCGGGCAATATGGCCAGGTCAATTATGCCGCCGCCAAATCGGGCATTCACGGCTTCACCAAGGCGCTTGCGCAGGAAGGCGCGCGTGTCGGCGTGACGGTCAACGCAATCGCGCCCGGCTATATCGATACCGACATGGTCGCTGCGGTACCGGCCGACGTGCTCGAGAAGATCGTGGCGAAAATCCCGGTCGGCCGGCTCGGCCAGGCGCACGAGATCGCGCGCGGCGTTGCCTTTCTGTGCTCGGAAGACGGCGGGTTCGTGACGGGATCGACTCTGTCGATCAACGGCGGGCAGCATATGTACTGACGGGCGCAGGGGTCGCCACGCCGACCCCGATGCGCGGCGACGCCCGCGCAGCGCCCGGCACGGGCGGCGGGTGGGCAACGCCCAACCCGACCGACGGCGGCTTTGCCGCCGGCGCGCCAGCTTCTTCGGCTCCGAGCGACCGGGCGATCATCATCTCGCAACCCAGGCCTCTTCCGCTTTCGGTATCCGCAGCTCTGCTCAGAGGCGACTATCCGTTCGTCTATTCAGCAGCCGCGTTTCTGGACCGTTTCAGAGAACCTTAACGGGCCCTGTACTATGAGCGCCGATATGCCCCGCTTGCCTTTCCCCAACCTGTTCTCGCGTATCGGCAACCGGATGGTGGTGACATGCGGCCTGCTCCTCGCACTGGGTCTGGCCGAGCGGCTTGTGTTCCTGCCGGCGCGCACTGTCGACATGATAGGTGCCTATACGCCTTGGCTGCAGACCGCCGAACGAGTGGGCGGAAGCTACCTGAGCCATAGGTTCACCGACTACGCACCCTTCTATGAACATTGCCTGGCGCTGATCGCACTGTTCCCGGGACCTGCAATCCTGCGCATCAAGATCTTCTCTATTCTCTGGGACGTGGTGCTGGCCCTCATGGTCACGCTTCTCGTTCCGCCGGGCCGGCGATTGCTCGCCGCGGCGATCACGCTGGCGCTGCCGACCATAGCGATGAACTCGGCGCTGCTCGCGCAGTCCGACGCTATCTATGGGGCCATGGTCCTTGCCTGCATCGCCGCTGCTCTGCGGAAGCGGCCAGTATGGACGATGCTTGCCTTCTCCGGTGCGCTTGCCGTCAAGTTACAAGCCTTATTGGCCGCGCCGTTGCTCGTCCTGTTGTGGCTGAACCGACGCCAGCCGCTATGGACGTTTGCGATGGTTCCGCTAGCCTATCTGTTGTTCGCGCTGCCGATGGTGATGGCGGGCCGCCCGCTGCCCGAGATCTTCGGCGTCTATGGTAAGCAATTCGACTTGTTCAAAATACTGTCAAACAACGCGCCAAATATCTGGCAGGTTGGGCAGGGGCTGATGAGCTACGAGCATGGTCTGATGCTGGGTCTCCCGGGCGCGATGGTGCTGACGGGCGCTGCCGTCCTGCTGCTATGGCGCGCGGGCACGCTGCACGTCCGCGACGGGCTTCTGCTGGCTGCGGCGATCCTGCTGATCCTTGCCCCCTATATCACACCCAAGATGCATGATCGATACTTCTACCTGGCCGATCCAGTGTTGGTAGCACTTGCTTGCCGTGACCGTCGCTTCCTGATGCCCATGCTGCTCGCCCAGGCAGCGTCGATCCTCGCCTATGTGCCTTTCATCGCTGACGGCTACATCGCGGAAGATCCGATATGGGGTCGCACTGGATCGGTCGCGCTGGCGACCGGGCTCAGCTACCCGATGCTGCCACTGCTGGGTACGGCCCTAATGGGCGCCGCGTTGGTTCTGCTTGTAGGCGAGGCGTATCGGCGGGCCGAGTGGCGAGCCCTGACGCTCCGTGGCTGGTCGCGGTCTTTTCAGGCTGATCGTTTCCAAGGCCTCTCTCCGCCGGCTCGACCGTAAGCCATCCGACCGGGATCCCACCGACGGTTATCTGCTGCCGGGCTGCATCTCCATACTTACCAAAAAAGTCGAGGGCCGGCTCCGTTTCCGGAACCGGCCCCCTCCCTCGATACGCTACGCGAGGGATCTCAGCGGCGGCAGTAGCCCGGATCGTCCGAACGGTCGATCGCGCGGCCGGCAAGCGCGCCGGCGCCTGCGCCGAGCACGGTGCCGAGGGTACGATCGCCGCGTCCGGCGATGCCGTTGCCGAGCAGGCCGCCCGCGATCGCGCCGATGATCGTGCCGGCATCATTGTTGCAGCGACGGCTGCGATAGTCGCGGCGGTGATCGCGATAGTCGCGATACCCGCGATAGCCACGATCCTGCTGATAATAGCCGCGATCGTAATAATAATCGCGATCATAGTCGCCATAGCGCTGATCCTGATAATAACGCTCATAGCGCTGCGCCGCGGCCGGCGTAGCGGGGATCAGGGCGGAGGCGCCCATGGCGAGGGTGGCGGCGGCGAGGCTGAGCTTCCTGAACATGATCATTCTCCTTTCCTGGGTCGTTGATCCCGCTATGGCGCCGCCGGCTTGAGCGCGTCCTGAATGGAGTCGTTAGCCCGCGTTCAGGAATGGAAAGCCGGTTGCACGCGCGCCGGCCGTCGATCAGGGCGGGGGGATGCGAATATTGCTCTCGGTCCTGTTGCTGCTGTTTCTGGTCCCGTCCTGGATGGGCGAAAGCCAATTGCCGCTGCTCGGGCGGGATCCGGTGTTCGAGGCGCGCCCGGTCGAGCTCGACAGCGCTGACCCGGCGCGTCGCCGGGTCGGCCAGCTGACATGGCTCGGCGGCGTGCAGCTCCTCAGTTCCGACTCCGCCTTTGGCGGTTTTTCGTCGATGCATGTGGCCGACGATCATTTCACGCTGTTGAGCGATGGCGGCAACATCGTGCGGTTCAGGATGAACTCGCTCGGCCAGCTGAGCGAGCGCGGCTTCGCGGAATTGCCGGCCGGTCCCGGCACCGGATGGCTCAAGCAGGACCGTGACAGCGAATCGATGACGGTCGATCCGGCGACGGGTCGGATCTGGGTCGGCTTCGAGAGCGCCAACGCGATCTGGCGCTTCTCCCCCGGCTTCGCCCGTGGCGAGGCGCATGCGGCGCCCCCGGCGATGGCCGATTGGCCACCCAATGAGGGTCCCGAGGCGATGACCCGGCTCCCGGACGGCGGCTTCGTCGTGATCGACGAAACAAGGCCCTGGCGACACGGGGGGGGCAGGGGGAAGGGCAGGGCGGCGATTCGCTTTTCGGGTGATCCGACTGAACATCCCCGCGCCGGTTTCGCGTTCAGCTACCTGCCGCCGCGGGGCTATGATCCGAGCGACATGGCTGTCCTGCCCGATGGCCGGCTGCTCATCCTCAATCGGCAGTTCAGGCTGCCGTTCGAGTTCGCGGCGAAGCTGGTGGTGATCGATCAGGCGGCGATTCGCCCCGGTGCGCTGGTGCGGGGCCGCGAGATCGCGACGCTGGCGAAGCCGCTGATCCACGACAATTTCGAAGGGCTCGCCGTCACGCGCGAGGGCGATGCGACGATTATCTGGATCTGCTCCGACGACAATCAGCTGTTCCTGCAGCGCAGCCTGTTGCTGAAGTTCAGGCTCGAGCCTGATCCGGCGCCGGCACGCCGCTGAAACGAAGCCGGCCCGCTTCCCCGATGGAGAAGCAGGCCGGCATCAGTTCGGAAAACCGAAAAGAGGTTAGGCGGCGACCGACGCTGCGCCAAGCTTCTTGCGGACGTCGCGCTTCAGGCGACGTGCACGCAGCGACAGCTTGTCGTCAGTGGTCTTCACCAGCCAATTGTCGAGACCGCCGACATGTTCGACCGAGCGGAGCCCGTGAGTCGAGACGCGCAGCTTGACGCTGGTGCCGAGCGCTTCGGACATCAGCGTGACATTCTGCAGATTCGGCAGAAAGGTGCGCTTGGTCTTGTTGTTGGCGTGGGAGACGTTGTTCCCAACCAGCCGGCCCTTGCCGGTCAGTTCGCAAATCCGCGACATATGTCGTATCCTGAGGTTCGGCCAAAGGGCTGCAACAGCCCTGTAAAGGCGGCGCGGATAGCCGGATCGGGACAGGGCGTCAACCGATTCAGCCTTTACCGATGCAACCTACCGGGTGAAGTAGCGTTAATTACGGTAACGATTCGATTTCCGTCGATATCCTGGAGAATGCCCATGCGCTTCCTGCTCGCCCTGATCGGCCTCGCCGCCGTCGTCGTCGCCGTGCTGCTATCGCTTGGCCTCATGACCCTGAAAACCACTCCGGGCTCGATGCCCAGTGTCAGCTTCAATGGCGGCACTGCGCCGTCAGTGAACGCGAATCTCGCTACCGTCACCATGGGAACCGAGAACAAGACGATCGAGGTCCCCACCGTTACCACCACCCAGAAGACGATCACGGTGCCGACCGTGACGATGAACAAGCCCGGCGAGCCCGCGAACAGCAGCGCTACCAAATAAGGCGTCCCGTGCCGCCCGGGCTGGCCCGGGCGGTGGGGTTGGGGCAAGAGGGGCCGTGTTTCCGATCCCCGCCCCGATGCGCGCCGCGCTCGATGCCGCCGTCCAGGCAGCCGCAGCGGGCGAAGTGCCGGTCGGCGCTGCTGTCGTTCTCGATGGCAGGATCCTCGCGGTGGCCGCCAACGCCCCGCGCACCCGCCATGATCCCACCGCGCATGCCGAAATGCTGGCGATTCGCGCCGCGGCGGAGGCGATCGGCGGCGACCGGCTCTCCGATTGCGACCTGTGGGTAACATTGGAGCCGTGCGCGATGTGCGCCGGCGCAATCGCCCATGCCCGAATCGCCCGGCTCTATTATGGCGCAAGCGATCCAAAGGGTGGCGCTGTCGAGCATGGTCCGCGGCTGTTCGCGCAACCGACCATCCACCACCGGCCCGAAATCTATCCCGGTATCGGCGAAGGCGAGGCCGCCGCGCTCCTCCGGGAATTCTTCGCGGCGCGGCGATAATGGCTGACGTCGCTCCTCGACGGATCCTGATTATCCCGAGATTCTTGCAGGCTGCCTGATGGGATAGTAGCCTGTGCCGCAATCTTGTTGGCGATCAGGCGACACAGTCGATTTTCACGACGACCAGGAGGCGACAAATGGGCAATATTCTCATCGCTGCCACTCTTTCCCTTTTGCCGGTGCTTGCGGCTCAGCCGGTCCCCCATAATGGTTTGGAGGGCGGAGACCTGAACCGCTTTCAGGAGATGCCCGGCCGTTGGGCGTCCTATCTCCTGACCGCTCCCGATGAGACATGCCTTATCCAAACGTCGTCAGGTCGCCCCGTTTGTCATACAAGGGCCGAGTGGGAAAAGGTTGCGGCGAAACTTGCGGCGGGTCAGGCGCAGTCACGCAAGCCCTGATCCCGGTTCCTCGCGCTGACCTCGCCGTTTATCCACATCTGAAGGCAGCGAAATCCTGCCCTTCACGCGGCGATTCGCGCCGATCGGTCGTCCGCTCGTCCCGCCTTTGATTCGATCGCCCCTCATCGCGCGGTTGTGAAGCGGCGCGAAACGCGCCAAGGAACAGGGAGCGCCATGGCACCGCTTCCCCCCTTCCCCTGGATCGACGTCGCGATCATCTTCGCGCTGATCGTGCTCAATGGCGTCTTCGCCATGTCCGAGCTCGCGATTGTCTCGTCGCGCAAGGCGCGGCTCGAGGCGATGGCGCGGGCGAAGAAGCGCGGCGCCCGCACCGCGCTGGCGCTCGCCGCCGATCCCGGCAAGATCCTGTCGACCACCCAGATCGGCATCACCCTGATCGGCATCATGGCCGGCGCCTATTCGGGCGCGAGCCTGGGCGGCCCGGTGGCGGCCCGGCTCGGCTTTCTCGGCCTGGCGAACGAGACCACCCAGACGATCGGCTTCGGCATCGTCATCGCCATCACCACCTATGCCTCGCTGGTGGTGGGCGAACTGGTACCGAAGCAGATCGCGCTCCGCGCGCCCGAGCCGATTGCGGCGGCCATGGCCGGGCCGGTGGCGGCGCTCGCCTGGGGCACGGCGCCGATCGTCTGGCTGCTCGATTCGTCGAGCGGCCTGCTGTTCCGCCTGATGCGGCTGAAACGCGAGACCGAGGATCACGTCACCGCCGAGGAACTCCATCTGATCGTCGCCGAGGCCTCGAAATCAGGGGTGATCGAGGAGCATGAGCGCTCGATCATCTCGGGCGTGGTCCGGCTCGCTGACCGGCCGGTGCGCGAGGTGATGACGCCGCGCACCGATGTCGAATGGATCGACGCGACGCTCGACGATGCCGGCATCCGCGCGTCGCTGGTCGCCGCCTCGCACAGCCGGCTGCCGGTCACCGAGGGCTCGGTCGATACGGTGATCGGCGTCGTCCAGGCGCGCGACGTCGCGATCGCCCTGTTCAAGGGCGAGCCGCTCGATCTTCGCGTGCTGATGCGCCAGGCGCCGGTGGTGCTCGATCAGATCGATGCGATGGACGCGCTCGATGCGCTCCGCCAGGCCGAAGTGCCGATGGCGCTGATCCATGACGAATATGGCCATTTCGAAGGCATCGTCACGCCGGCCGACCTGCTCGCGGCGATCGCCGGCGAATTCGCCTCGGATGCCGATCCCGACGAAGCGCCCTCGGTGGTCGAGCGCGACGATGGATCGCTGCTCGTCGCCGGCCAGATGGCGGTCGATGCGCTCGCCGAACGGCTCGGCATCGATCTGCCCGAGGATCGTGACTATGCGACCGTCGCCGGCCTCGCGCTCGCCGTGTTCCGCCACTTGCCCGGTGAGGGCGAGAGCTTCGTCGAGCAGGGCTGGAAATTCGAGGTGGTCGATCTCGACGGGCGGCGAATCGACAAGCTTCTGGTCAGCGAGGCGCGCCGCAAAGGGGGGTGACTGCCGCCGCCCTCCCTTCTTGGTTTCCCGGCCGGTCAGGCGCGACGCGCAGCGATCGGAATTACCGCCGTCACCAACTGAGCGGCAGCGCCTTCGGCCCAACCACCCCACCCGGCCAATACTCGATTGCGGCATCCTCGCTGACGTGGAAGTCAGGCAGCCGCTTGAGGAATTCGGTGATCGAGATCTTCACCTCGAGCCGTGCCAGATGCGCGCCCATGCAGCTGTGCACGCCGCCGGCAAAGGCGAGGTTCGGCTTGCGCGGTCGGTGGAAATTCACCTCCTGCGGATTCTCGAAGACGGACGGGTCGTAATTGCACGCCGGCAGGATCGAGGTGACCTTGTCGCCCTTCTTCATCTTCACGCCGCGCAGCTCGTAATCCTGGGTCAGGGTGCGGCCGGAAAAGGTCACCGAGAAGACGCGCAGCAGTTCCTCGGCGATCGCATCGATATTGTCCGGATTGTCGATGATCTCCTGGCGCCGGTCGGGATTCTCGGCGAGCCACAGGAAGATGTTGTTGAGCGTCGCGAACACCGTGTCGAGCCCGGCGATGAACAGGAAGAAGACGAAGCCGAAAATCTCCTGGCCCGTCATCGGCTCGCCCCCCGGCGTCGAATGCACGATCGTGCTGATCACGCCGTCATCGGGGTGCTGCGCCTTTTCGGCGATCACCGTCTGCATATAGGCGACTGCTTCCTTCATGCACCGCCCCGCCGTTTCGCGGTCTTGCGAGTGCAGCAGCCCGATCGCCCAGCCGACAAAGGTGTCGAGCATGTCCTGCGGCAGGCCCATCAGGTCGAGGAAGACGGAGACGGGGAGCGGCCGTCCGAAATCCCTGGTGAATTCGCAGCTGCCCTTGGCGATGAACTGGTCGATCAGGTCATTGGCCAGCCGCCGGATGCTTTCGTCGAGCCTGGCGATTCCCTTGGGCGAGAAGGTCGGCTCCAGGATCGCCCGATATTTGCGGTGGTCGGGCGGATCGATCTCGAGCGGGATGAAGTAGAAATAATTGTTCGGATCGCGCGGGAAAGGCGTCGCCCCGGCGGTGGTGAAGATCTCGGGATGGCGCAGGACGAAATAGGCGTCCTCATAGCGGGTCAGCTGCCACGCCGAGCCGGTCTGCGCGCTCGGGCTATAGACGATCGGCGGATATTTGCCGTGCAGGCCGGCCATGAACGCGTGCGGTGCGGCGAGGAACTCGGCGCTCTCGGTGATGCCGAGCGGGTGGACGAGTTCGGGCGGCACATGCGCCGGGATATCGAATTGGGCCAGCGCTTCGGTCGTCGCCATCGTCACTCTCCTTGATTGTCGCTGTCGCGGCGCGCGCGTCAGAATTGGGATTCGGGCAGGCGGACGACGAGGCCGTCGAGCGCGTCGGTGACGTTGATCTGGCAGCTCAGCCGGCTGCCCCGCCCGGGCGCATTGGCGGCGAATTCGAGCATCTCGGATTCAGGCCCGGAGGGCGGGCCGACGCGGTCGATCCAGGCGTCGTCGACATAGCAATGGCAGGTCGCGCAGGCGAGGCCGCCGCCGCATTCGGCGACGATCCCCTCGATCATGTTGTTGACCGCGCCCTGCATGACCGAATCGCCATTGGGCACGTCGACCTTATGCTCGGCGCCGCTGTGCTCGATATAGGTCACGAAGGTCACGCCACTCTCCTCGATTCAGTCAGATTGAGAACGCCGTTCTCACGATTACCCATATCATCGGAATGCGCTAGGAGGGAAGAACATTGTTCTCAATTGCGATGGTCGATGATCCTGGCTGCCACATCCCGCCTTTCCCCCGCCCCCGCTCGCGCCCCGGCTCGGGCCGATATGGCTGATGCCGGGCGGGATCAGTTCCTGGAGCGCAGCCGGCAGATCGTCGATGCTGCCTATGAGCTGCTCGATGAGGAAGGCCTGGAAGGGTTGACGATTCGCGCGGTGCTGATGCGAACCGGGCTGGCGCGCCGCGCCTTTTACGAACGTTTCGCCGGCAAGGACGATCTGATGCTGGCCGTCTTCGAGCAGACGATCAGGCGGGCCGCCAGCCACTATAGCGCCCAGATCGAGCCCCTGTCGGATCCGATGGAACGGCTCGGATTGATCGTTACCTGCATCGCACTTGGACGGAGCGTTCCTGAAGGCCCGGATGACGGGCATGGCAGCCGCCGGGCGGCAGCTTTGAGCCGCGAGCATCTGCGCCTGGCCGAATCCCGTCCGGGCGACCTGCAGGCAGCGCTTGATCCGCTCCTCCAGTTGATCGCCCGTCAGTTGTCGGACGGCATGGAGGCCGGGTCAGTCCGGACTGGCGCTCCGGAGCGCCTTGCGACCCTGGTGTATAATCTGGTCTCCACCACCGTTCACACCGAGCTGCTGGCGGAGGAGGCCAGCCGGCGCGATCACGAGCGCCGGGTCAGGCTTGCTGCGGATATCTGGGAGTTTTGCCGTCGGGCGATCGCGGCCTAGCGCCCGCGGCTTCAGCCGATCTTCCCGAATTCGGCTTCGTAGCCGGCCTTGTCGCCGGCGCTGAGCAGTTTGGCCTGCTCGATCCACCGGTCACGCGCCATCCGTCCCTGGAAGGCGCCGAGCCGCGCGTCGAGATCCGCGGCCTCGGTCGGAGTCAGCGCTGCGATCTGGTCGATGCGGGTGAAGCCGAGCTCGGCGAGGGTGGCGGCGAGCTTGGGACCGAGGCCTTTGAGCTGGGTCAGGTCAGCTGCCGCTGGTGCTGCCCGCGCTTCGACCGGGGCAGGCGCCTCGATTGGGGCAGAGGCTTCGACTGGCGCGGACGGCGCGGCCGGTTCGGGCGCCAGGTCAGCGGCGAGCGCCGCCGGGTTGGCCTCCAGCGGGGCAGCGGCGGCCACCGGCTCATCGGCAAGCGACGGCGGGGCGGGCGCGGCTGAGCCCGCCGGCTGAGCCGTGGTCGATCCGGGCGAGCCTTTTTCGGCTGCCTCGCGATTGGCCACGAACTGCTTGTCGCCGGCGATGCGCCGGCGCTTCAGCATCGCGCCCCATATGATGCCGAAGATGACGACGAGCGCAAATATTGCGAGCAGCGCGAGAATGAGGGTCGTTTCCATGATGCCGCTTCCCTGGTGGTGCCGGCCAGCCTTACCGCAGCGGCGCCCGCAAATGCCAGCTATCAACGCCGGCCTGGAACGGGGCGCGATTCAACCCGCGGAATAAGCCGCTAGCAAGGCAATCGCGGTCCGCCCGGCGAATCGCGCCCGGTCTTGCTTGTTGGTGTCGATATGCCCTCCCTGTTCGATCCTGAGCTCTCCCTGTTATGCCGCGAACGCCTCCCTGTTCTTCGGGAACAGGGAGAAGTGACTTCAAGTCACTGGAATCCCGATGCGAATTTGCCACGAAATTCCAACATAACAGGGAGGAATCGTCCCAAAAAAAGATTTCGGCACGGAACAGGGAGGAACAGGGAGGAACAGGGAGGAACGGGGAGCGGCAGATCGCGCCTGGCTGCCGCCGTCATTCGGCAGGGCTGGACGTTCCCGAAAATCTTACTATATACCGATCGGTATGGAACAAGACCTCGCCCCAGCGCCGCCCAAGGGCAGGCCGCGAGAATTCTGTGTGGATCAGGCGCTCGCCGCCGCACTCCGGGTATTCTGGAGCCGCGGCTATGAGGGCGCGTCGATGGCCGAGCTGACCGCCGAAATGGGGATCACCAAGCCGAGCCTCTATGCCGCCTTCGGCAACAAGGAGGCGTTGTTCAACAAGGCGCTTGATCTCTACGAGCGCGAGAAGCTGGCTTATATGGCGACCGCGCTCGACGCGCCGACCGCGCGGGGCGTCGCCGAACGGCTGATGCACGGCGCGCTCGAAATGCAGATGAGCCCGGGCGATCCAAAGGGGTGCCTTGGGGTTATCAGCATGAGCGCGTGCGGGCTCGAGGCCGAATCGATCAAGGCGCATGTCGTCGCGCGCCGCGCCTCGTCCGAAGCGGCGCTGATCGCCCGATTCGAGCGCGCCAAGGCCGAAGGCGATTTGCCCGATGGCCTCGAGCCGGAAGCGCTTGTGCGGTATCTGTTCGCGCTGATGCAGGGCCTGTCGGTCCAGGCTGGCGCGGGCGCCACCTGCAGCCAGTTGCAGCAACTCGTCGAGACGAGCCTGTCGGTCTGGCCAACGCGCTAGAAAATAAATATACCTGCCGGTACAAAAGGCGGTTGACGCGGCGCAGCATAGAGTTATATACCGATCGGTATGGAAGGTGAGTCTCTTCGGGGCCTCGCTGTCGGCGAAGGGAACGCCCATGATCGTATCAAACGGCTGAACTGATCGCGACCGGCTCCGGCCTGTCGTGCCCCATCATTTCCAATCACGACGACGGGCGCCGGGTAGGTGTCCCGCGCCGGATCATCACGCCTCATGGCGCGCCCAACGCGGACGAACCCGTCCCTGCGAACGGTGCCCTGCGGCCAGACTTCAGGGAGAATTTCCATGGCTTATCTGGACATCGACAATATGTTCGCCGCCCCGGTCCGCAGCCGTGGCGCACATGCCGCCGCTGCAGCTGACGCTACCGCCGAGTCCGGCTTTTCCGCGCTCGAATGGAGCGTGATTGCCGTCTCCCGCCGCGACAGCATCGCGTCGCTCGACGACCCGAGCCGCATGTCGCGGGCGATCGGCAGCCTGTTCGGCTTCGGCACCACATCGCGCCTTGCCGATCCGCGCCTCGAGGCGCTGCGGCGGGTCGCCGTCTATGCCTGGCGGCGCGGCTATGCCCTGCCCCAGGCCGAAATCGACCGGTTCGTCGAAGCCGGCTTCACCATCGATCAGGCCGAGACCCTGGTGGCGAGCGTCACCGGCGACCGGGTCGGCCTTACCCAGATTTACGCTACGCCGAGGATCGCCGCATGAACATGATCACCCCCATTGACGCCGATGAGGCGCAGCCGGTCCGAACCGGCTTTTCCAGCTTCCCCCGGACGAAGCGCGCCGCGCTCGTCCTCATTCCTCTCGCGCTGGTCGCGGCGGCGGGCTCGAAGCTCGCCGAGAAGTCCCCGGCCGTCGCTGCTGCCCCGCCCCCTGCGGCAGTGACGGTCGCGGCACCCCTGGTGCGCGACGTCAGCGAGTGGGATGATTATGTCGGTCGCTTCGCGCCGAGCCGTTCGGTCGAGATTCGCCCGCGGGTGGCGGGCGAAGTGACCGGAATCCATTTCCGCGACGGCGAGATCGTCCACAAGGGGCAGCTGCTCTTCACGATCGACCCGCGTCCGTTCAATGCGGCGCTCGCCGAGGCGCGCGCCAATGCGGCGAGCGCCCGCAGTGCGCTGGCGCTTGCCCAGGCCGATCTCGGCCGCGCGACCCGGCTGATCGCTGACGAGGCAGTCTCGGCCGGCGAGGTCGATTCGCTCCGGGCCAAGGTCCAGGCAGCACAGGCAGCGCTTGCCGCGGCCGATGCCCGGGTGCGGGCACGCGCGCTCGATGTCGAGTTCACCCAGGTTCGCGCGCCGATCTCGGGCCGGATCTCGGACCGCAAGGTCGATGCCGGCAACCAGGTTGCGGGCGGCGAAGGGACGACCGGCACCGTGCTGACCACGATCAACGCGCTCGACCCGATCTACTTCACCTTCGACGGGTCCGAGGCGCTCTACCTCAAGGCCCAGCGGGCGCGTCAGCCGGGCGCCGCGCCGGCCGCAGTCGAGATCCAGCTCCAGGACGAGACCGAGCATCGCTGGAAAGGCCAGCTCGATTTTACCGATAACGGGCTCGACCAGCGCTCGGGCACGATCCGCGGCCGGGCGGTGCTGGCTAATCCGAACTATTTCCTGACGCCCGGCATGTTCGGCAATATGCGGCTCGCCAGTGCCGGCAAGGCGCAGGCCCTGCTGGTGCCGGATACGGCGATCCAGACTGACCAGGCGCGCAAGGTCGTACTCACCGTCGACACGCAGGACCAGGTTGCGGCCAAGCCGGTCGTGCTCGGTCCGGTGGTCGATGGCTTGCGGATTATCCGCTCGGGCCTTGCGCCGACCGACCGGGTGATCATCGCCGGGACTCAGATGGCAATGCCGGGCGCGAAGGTTGCGCCCAAGCCGGGCCATATCGTCGGCAGTGCGTCGGCTGCGCCGCCGACGGTGTCGCTGCCGGTCGCGGGCGAGGCGACGATCGCGAACTGAGCTAGCCCAACATCCACCCGTCACCCCGGACTTGTTCCGGGGTCCACCGGGCCGCGCCATCAGAGCTGGTTGCTCTCGCGGGGCCGTGGATGCCGGAACAAGTCCGGCCTGACGGATGGGGAAACTGTTCTTTTTGGCTCCCCCGCCCCGTGGCGGGTCAACCTCTTCTTCGAGGACGAAATCCATGCGCCTTTCGCGCTTCTTCATCACGCGCCCGATTTTCGCCGCCGTGATAGCCGTCGTCATCACCCTGGTGGGGGCGATCGCCTATATGAGCCTGCCGGTGTCGCAATATCCTGACATCGTGCCCCCGACCGTGACGGTCAGCGCCAATTATCCCGGCGCGTCTGCCGAGACCGTCGCGGAGACGGTCGCGGCGCCGATCGAGCAGGAGATCAACGGCGTCGACAACATGCTCTACCAGTCGTCGCAATCGACCGGGGACGGCAAGCTCGTCATCACCGTCACCTTCAAGCAGGGCACCAATCTCGATGCGGCGCAGGTGCTGGTGCAGAACCGCGTCGCGGTCGCCGTGCCGCGCCTGCCGGAGGAGGTGCAGCGCCTCGGCGTGGTGACGCGCAAGACCTCGCCCGACTTCCTGATGGTCGTGAACCTGGTGTCGCCCGACAACAGCCTCGATCGCGGCTATATCTCCAACTATGCGCTGACTCAGGTCCGCGACCGGCTGAGCCGGATCGACGGCGTCGGTGACGTGCAGCTGTTCGGCTCGCGCGATTATGCGATGCGGGTGTGGATCGATCCCGGCCGCGCCGCCGCGCTCGACCTCACCGCCGGCGAGATCGTCGCGGCACTCCGCGCCCAGAACGTCCAGGTCGCGGCGGGCACGCTCGGCCAGCCGCCTTATTCGACGGGCAACGCCTTCCAGCTCAATGTCGAGACGCAAGGGCGCCTGAACGATCCGAAGCAGTTCGCCGACGTGGTGATCCGCACCGACCCCGACGGCCGCCAGGTCAAGGTGTCGGACGTCGCCCGGGTCGAGCTCGGGGCGCAGGATTACGGCACCAACACCTATATCAGTGGCCAGCCGACGGTGATCCTGGCCGTGTTCCAGCGCCCCGGCTCGAACGCGCTCGCCGCCGCCAACGCGGTGTCGGCCGAGATGAAGTCCATGTCGACGCACTTCCCCAAGGGCCTCGAATATCGGGTGATCTACAACCCGACCGAGTTCATCGCCCAGTCGATCGACGCCGTGAAGCACACGCTGCTCGAGGCAATGATCCTCGTCGTGCTGGTGATTCTCGTCTTCCTCCAGAAATGGCGCGCCGCGATCATCCCGGTGGTCGCGATCCCCGTCTCGCTGATCGGCACCTTCGCGGTGCTCGCCGCCTTTGGCTATTCGCTCAACAACCTGTCGCTGTTCGGCCTCGTGCTGGCGATCGGCGTGGTGGTCGACGACGCGATCGTCGTGGTCGAGAATGTCGAGCGCAATCTCGAACGGGGGCTCTCGCCCCTGCAGGCTGCGCGCACCTCGATGGACGAGGTGTCGGGCGCGCTGGTCGCGATCGTCCTCGTGCTCTGCGCGGTGTTCGTGCCGACGGTGTTCCTGTCGGGCCTGTCGGGCGCCTTCTACCGCCAGTTCGCGGTGACCATCTCGACCGCGACGATCATCTCGCTCGTCCTCTCGCTCACCCTCTCGCCGGCGCTCGCTGCCCTGCTGCTGCGCCCGCATGAGGACGTGACGGCCGGCAATGCCTTCCAGCGCTTCGTCCGCAAGGCGGGGGACCGCTTCAATGCGGGCTTCGAACGGATGAGCCTGGCCTATGCGGCGCTCACCCGCCGGCTGGTCGGCGCGCCGCGGCGGATGATGCTCGTCTATGGCGGCCTGATCGCGCTGACCGCGGCGATCTTCGCCTGGACTCCGTCGGGCTTCGTGCCGGCACAGGACCAGGGTTATTTCCTGACCGTGATCCAGCTGCCGCCGGGCTCCTCGATCGAGCGCACCGATGCGACGATGCGCAAGGTCGCGGCGCGCATCCTACCGCTCGCCGGGGTGAAGGGCGCCGTGATGCTCGCCGGCTTCGACGGCCCGTCGCAGACGCTCGCTCCCAATTCGGCCGCTGCCTATATCCCGCTCAAGAGCTTCGAGGAGCGCGCCAAGCTCGGCGTGACCCTTGCCAGCATCATGGGCGAGGCGCGCAAGGCGACTGCCGATATCGACGAGGCGCGGCTGATGATCGTGCCGCCGCCGCTGATCCAGGGCATCGGCTCGGCCGGCGGCTATCGGATGATGGTGCAGGATCCGCAGGCGCGCGGCTATGACGCGCTCGGCAAGGCAAGCTTCGGTCTGATCGGCAAGGCGAACCAGACCAAGGGCTTGCAGCAGATCTACACCTTCTTCGATACGACCACGCCGCGCATCTTCACTGATGTCGACCGCACCAAGGCGAACATGCTCGGCGTGCCGCCGGAGCGGGTGTTCGAGGCGCTGCAGGTCTATCTCGGATCGGCTTTCGTCAACGACTTCAACCTGCTCGGGCGGACCTATCATGTCACAGCGCAGGCCGACGCGCCGTTCCGCAACACCACCGCCGATATCGCCAACCTGAAGACCCGCTCCAACTCGGGCCAGATGGTGCCGATCGGCTCAGTCGCGACCTTCCAGGACAAGACCGGGCCGTACCGTGTCGTCCGCTACAATCTCGCCCCAGCGGTCGAGGTGGATGGCGACACCGCGCCGGGATTCTCCTCGGGCCAGTCGCTGGTGACGATGGAGAAGCTCGCCGATACGGTGCTGCCGGCCGGCTATACCCATGAATGGACCGGCATTGCCTATCAGCAGAAGCTGGCCGGCAGCACGGCGGGCATCGTCTTCCTGATGGCGGTTGTGTTCGTCTTCCTGGTGCTGGCGGCGCAATATGAAAGCGTCACTTTGCCGCTGGCGATCATCCTGATCGTGCCGATGTGCCTGCTCGCGGCAATGACCGGCGTGAACCTGCGGGGCATGGACAACAACGTCCTGACGCAGATCGGGCTTGTCGTGCTGATCGCGCTTGCCGCGAAGAATGCGATCCTCGTGGTCGAGTTCGCCAAGCAGGCCGAGGAGCAGGACGGACTGTCGCCGATCGAGGCTGCGGTGCGCGCGGCCCAGACCCGGTTGCGGCCGATCCTGATGACCAGCTTCGCCTTCATCCTCGGCACCGTGCCTTTGGTGCTGGCGACCGGCGCGGGCTCCGAGCTCCGCCAGGCGTTGGGAACGGCGGTGTTCTTCGGGATGATCGGCGTCACCGGCTTCGGCCTGCTCTTCACCCCGACCTTCTATGTCGTCTGCCGGGCGCTGGCGCTGAGGCTTGCGGGCCTTCGCCGTCGCCGCCCGGCAGCGCACGACCTCAGCCTTCAGCCCGCCGAATAAAGGAGCGGCTCCCATGAAACATATCCTGCTCGCCTCGCTTTCCGCGCTGGCACTCTCCGCCTGCGCCGCCGGCCCCGACTTCAAGGCGCCGATCGCGCCACCCAAGGCGACCGGCGCGTTCCTCGGCAGCGCCAACCCGGCCGTCTCGACTGCCCCGGCGGACGAAAGCTGGTGGCGGCTCTACAACGACCCGGTGCTCGACCAGCTGGTGGCGGATGCGCTTGCCGCCAACACCGATATCCGCGTCGCGGTGGCACGGCTCGATAAGGCCCGTGCGAGCCTGCGCGGCGCCCGGTCGGACCGGCTGCCCCAGGCGAATATCGGCGCGACCGGTGGCTATGGCCGCACGGCCGATGCCCAGCGCCTGCCCGGCACGCCGGCCGAAGGCGCCTCCTATGATGCCGGGCTGAACGTCTCCTATGAGGTCGATCTCGCCGGCCGCGTCCGGCGCAGTATCGAGGCGGCGCGCGGCGATGTCCGCGCGGCGGATGCCGACGCCGATGCGGTGCGCGTCTCGGTCGTCGCGGCGACTACCCGCGCCTATGTCGATGCGGCCTCATCGGCCGAGCGGCTGGCGGTAGCGAAGCGGATCGTCGACCTGCTCGACAAATCCGCCACGCTCACCGGCAAGCGAGTCGATGCAGGCCGGGCGGAGAAGCTCGATCTTGTGCGCATCACCACGCTACGCGACCAGCGCGCCGCGCTCGTCCCCGAGATCGAGGCCGAGCGCCAGGCGGCGCTGTTCCGGCTCGCGACGCTGACCGGCCGCACCCCGCAGGACCTGCCGGCGATTGCCGCCGAGCGCTCGACCACGCCCGTGCTCGACCAGCCGATCCCGGTCGGTGACGGTGCGGCGCTGCTTGCCCGGCGTCCCGATGTCCGCGCGGCCGAGCAAAGGCTGGCGGCGGCGACTGCCCGAATCGGGGTCGCTACCGCCGATCTCTATCCGCATATCAGCCTCGGCGGGTCGGTCGGGGCGACCAGCGCCTCGCTGAGTGATTTGTTCACCGGCGGCGCGCTGCGCTGGCTGGTCGGGCCGCTGATCAGCTGGTCGTTGAACCAGGACGCAGTCCGCGCCCGGATCGCGGGCAGCCAGGCCGATAGCCGCGCAGCGCTCGCCCAGTTCGACGGGACGGTGCTCGGCGCGCTGGAGGAAACCGAGACGGCGCTCTCGACCTATCAGCAGGAGTTGAGGCGCCATGCCGCTTTGGTCTCCGCGCGTGACGGTGCCGCGGCGGCGGCGCGCATCACCCGCGCCCGGCAGCGCGAGGGGCAGATCGATTTCCTCGTGGTGCTCGACGCCGAGCGGACCTTTGCCGATACCGATGCCGACCTTGCTGCCTCGAATGCGCGGATTGCCGGAGCGCAGGTCGATCTGTTCCGGTCGCTTGGCGGCGGGTGGAGCAAGGCTGATGTGAAGGTGGCGAGCAGCCGTTAGGCGCATTGAATCCTTCCCCCTTCCCGGGCGCAGGCCGGGGAAGGGGGAAGGAGGAGGGCTTCAACTCATTTCGAGCCAGCTGCTCGCCTCAGCGATCGCCGCATAGATCGCGTCCAGATCATCGTCGCCGATGCAATAGGGCGGCATGACATAGATGGTGTTGCCGAGCGGCCTGATCAGCAGGTCGCGCTCGCGGAAAAAGCCGAGCAGCTTCGGGCCAAGCTGCGAGAGATAGCTGCCCTCGCCGCTGCCAAGCTCGAGCGCTGCGATGGTGCCGATCGACCGTGCATTGCGCACAGCCGGATGGCCAGCCAGCGCAGCGAGGCGCCCGCGTTGGCGCACACCCAGATCGGCGACGCGCTCCTGCACAGGCTCCTCGCGCCAGATCGCGAGGTTGGCGTTGGCGGCGGCGCAGGCGATCGGGTTGGCTGTGTAACTCGACGAGTGGAAGAACATCCGCGCGCGGTCAGTCGACAGATGCGCCGCATAGATCGCCTCGGTCGCCAGGGTGACGGCAAGTGGCACGGCGCCGCCGGTAAGCCCCTTCGAGAGACACAGGATGTCAGGCACCACATCGGCCTGTTCGCAGGCGAGCAAGGTGCCGGTGCGGCCCCAGCCGGTCATGACCTCGTCGGCGATGAAGATCACATCGTGGCGGGCGCAGATCGCCCGCATTTCGGCCAGCACCCGGGCTGGATAGATCAGCATCCCGCCCGCGCCGAGGATCAAGGGCTCGACGATGAAGGCGGCAGGATGCTCGCGGCACGCCGCTTCCAGAGCGTCGAGGGTCGCCTGTTCCTGGCCTGCAGCCGGGAAGGGGACGGTGCCGACATCGAACAGCAACGGCGTATAAGCCTGGTTGAACACGCCGCGCGCGCCGACCGACATCGCGCCGATCGTGTCGCCATGATAGCTGTGCTGCAGCACCAGGATCCGGCCGCGCGGCGCGCCGCGATTGGCCCAATAGCCGAGCGCCATCTTCAGCGCGACCTCGACACTGGTCGATCCCGAATCCGAGAAGAAGATGCGGGTCAGCGCCGCCGGCATGATCTCCACCAACCCTCGCGCGAGCGTTTCGGCCGGCTCATGAGTCCAGCCCGCGAAGATGATCTGGTCGAGCTTTTCAGTCTGCGCCGCGATCGCCGCCATGATCCGGGGATGGCAATGGCCGTGGGTCGTCACCCACCAGGACGAGATGCCGTCGACAATCCGCCGGCCGTCGCTGGTGTGCAGCGCCGCCCCTTCGGCACGCGTGACGAGCGGGATTTCCTCGCCAAGGCCATGCTGGGTGAAGGGATGCCAGATGGGGGAGTCGCTCAGCGGAAATCCTCCACATCGAAATGGGCCAGGAAAGCGGCGCGCAATGTCACTGCGTCGAGCGGCTCGACGCGGGGCAGGCGGCCGAGCCGCTTCACCCCCCCGATCCGCGCGATGGTTGCTTCGCTGTCCTCGACCGCGTCACCGACAAAGGCGATGCCGAGGATCGGCACGCCGCGCGATCTGAGCGCCTCGATCGAGAGCAGGCTGTGGTTGATCGTGCCGAGACCGGTCCGCGCGACCAGCACCACCGGCTGTGCCCAGCGCGCGAACAGATCGGCGAAGAGCATGTCGCGGGTGACGGGCACGAGCACCCCGCCCGCGCCCTCGACGATCAGCGGGCCGTCTACCCGCGGCAGGGTGAGGCGGCCAATATCGATCTCGATCCCGTCAATCTCGGCGGCGCGGTGGGGCGAGCAGGGCGTTTGCAGCCGATAGGCCTCGGGCAGGATTCGCGCCGGCGGCAATCCGCCGAGCCTCGCCACAGTCTCGGTATCGCCCCCACCCTCGATCCCGGCCTGGACCGGCTTCCAGTAAGAGCCGCCGAGCGTACCGGCGAGCGCGGCCGCGAACACTGTCTTGCCGATATCGGTATCGGTCCCGGTGACGACGATCGCCCGTCCGGTCATCGCAGCGCCGCCTCGACCGCGTCGCCCAATGCCTCGATCTCGGTCTCGGTCACGTTGAGGGTGATCGAGATGCGCAAGCGCGACGTGCCGGCCGGCACTGTCGGCGGCCTGATGCCCCGAACGTCGAAACCGGCCGACTGCACCATGTCGGCAACCCGCATCGTCAGCGCATCGTCGCCAAGGATCAGCGGCAGGATCTGCGATCCGCTCGGCACTACGCCGGAGCGCGCCAGCGCCCGCTCGGCGGCAGCCACCAGCGTCTGCAGGCGCGCGCGCCTGCCGGGTTCGTCGGCGATGATGCGCAGGCTCTCGCGCACGGCGCTCGCCATCAATGGAGAGGGCGCGGTCGAGAAGATGAAGGCGCGGCCGCGATTCACCAGGAAATCGCGCACCGCCATCGGCCCGCACAGAAGCGCCCCTTCGCACCCGAGCGCCTTGCCGCAGGTGCGCAGCGTGATGACATTCTCCCGGCCGTCCAGATGATGGGCGAGGCCGCGGCCGTTCGCCCCGAAAACACCGGTTGCATGTGCCTCGTCGATCAGCAGGAAAGCATCATTCCGTGCCGCGATTCCCGCGAGCGCGTCGAGCGGCGCACGGTCGCCGTCCATGCTGTAGAGGCTTTCGACGGCGATCCATGGCCGTCCCGTGCCGCCGGCTTGCCGCCAGGCGGTGATCGCATCCTCGAAGGCCTGTGGGTCATTGTGCGTCGCGGGGACGAAAGCGGCGCGGCCGAGCCGCAGCCCCTCATGCGCACTGGCATGAACCAGCTCGTCATGCACGATCAGGTCGCCGCGTTGCGGCAGGGTGGCGAACAAGGCCGTGTTGGCGGCATAGCCGCTCGAGAAATAGAGCGCCGCCTCGACGCCGAAGAATCGGGCTGCCTCGGCTTCAAGCGCCTCATGCTCCTCGCTGTTGCCGCGGAGCAGCCGCGATCCGCCGGACCCGACCGGAACGCCGCGCGCGACCGCGTCGGTCACGGCATTGGCGAGCCGCGCCGAGGCGGCGAGCGCAAGATAGTCGTTCGAGGAGAAATCAATGCCGCGCCGGGAGGTCAGCTGGCGGAGACGGTCTCGTGCCGCGAGCGCGGCGAGGTGACTATGATGGGCGGCGAACATCGACATGCCGCAACCCGTTAGCGCGAACTCTCGGCTTTGACGATGATGATGCGCGCCGACATCTCAGCGGCGGCGAGAGGCTGCCGCCGCGCCTTCCGGATCGACCGCGCCCTTACCCTTGTCGGCGCACCGAAGGCACCCACCGCGCAAGCACCTCGAACGAGACGGGAATGTCGAATTCGATGCCGGCATGCTCCTCGTCCTGCCACCGCACGGACCCAGCGATCGGGGGCAGGCCGTTGACCATGAGGACCACCTTCTCGAGCACCGTGTCGGGTTCCGATGGCCGGATGTTCGCGCCACCCTGCGAGATATTGCACAGGGTTACCGTCTGATAGCGCGAGCCCACCCGGATGCGGCCGTGCAATTCGAGCCCGACGCGCGGCGGGCGCGGATGCGGCGCGGCCGGCACTGAATTGGTGCCGGAAAGAATGCTGTCGGGGTCGAGGCTCTCGTCGAACTCGATTCCGATCATTCCCTCGCGATGCCAGATAATCCTGCCGGCGATCGGCTTGCCGGAATTGAACTCGGTGCTCACCGGGTCGCCGACGCACAGATCTGAATAGACATGGACCATCATGCCTTTTCCCGAAATGTTGCGAACGAGACAAAGCTCTTCGCTTCGTGGGGTGTTGATTTTGGCCACGCGCAGCACCGAGACATGCCGGGCATGCTGGCGTCGATCGTTCGGGAGTGCTGGCTTGCCGGATAGAGAAGCTGTCGTCAGTCCGCCATTATTGCAATTTTCGAGCATTGAAGGGCGCCTCCAGCGAGCGATATTGTTCGACGCCTGTACCTGCTCGCCAGGTCAGTCGCCGCCCCCCCCGCCCCTGTTAAAACCCAAACAAACCCACCCGCCTTCATTATTGTCGTAATTGGCTGCTAAATTGTTAACGCGGCCGGATTGGCTGCGTCCCCGCAAGCTGATGTCGCATTTTTCCTAGAATAGGTTGGGCCGCCGGCCGCGATCTTCGTCCGGATGACTGCGATCTCGCTCGACCATCCAGCGGCTTATACTCAACCGCCGGCTGTTCAACTGGCCGGTGGCTGATAAATCCAGCCACCCAAGAGATTGGCAAACGCCAATTTTTCAGCGCCAATCCGCCCGAGGCCGAGGGAAAATCGACTGCTCAATCGCCCGTCGGATTGGCCACGAAGCCACGCTCACGATAGTCGAACCAGGCGAAATCAGCGGGGCACGCGGTCCCCGCCATGTCCTGACATGCCACCCCGACGAACGCGCCGGTAAAGTTGGGAAGCCCCGGCGCGCTTGCCTCGTCAGAAAGAATGCTCGCGTCGAAGCGCTCCGGCAGCCAGGCCCAGTCCGGCGTGCCCTCGATGCGGAAAGCGAAGCGCAGCCGCTCGAAATCCACCTCGGCGCGCAATTCGACGCGCCCCGGCGGGATCGGGGTGGGCATGGTGAACGCGTCGGCCTGGGGCTGGTCGGGCAATGCCGACATCACCCGGATATGCCGCCCGACCGTCTCGTCATGCGAAACATGCAGATAGTGGAATTTCGCTGCATTATAGTAACAGATCAGGCCCGCGGCCTGCTGGAAATGGGCGGGCGAGAACTCCATCATGGTCGATGCCGAATAGCTGAAAGCCTGTTGCCGGCGCGCAACCAGGGCCTGGGTGAACTGGCTCCCGATCGTCTCGCGGCCGTAGAGGCGCATATGCCCGGGCCGCGCGGTCAGGCTGAAGATCTCGTTCGGAGAGGGCGTGCGCAGCCACTGGAAATCGATCGGCAGATCGGGCCGATCGAAATCGGTGCGGCTGGCCGGGGTAGGGAACGGCGCAGGCGGCAGGTCGGGTGCGGTTGTTTCGATCACCGGCATTGCGTCGCCGGTGCTCGTCCTGAGCCAGCCATCATCGCCCCAGCGCATCGGCTGGATTGCCGTCTCGCGGCCGAGCACGCACCGCCCGCGTTTGGGCAGTGGACGGCCGCACAGATACACCATCCAGGTCTCGCCCGTCGGCGTTTCGACGAGGTCCGCATGGCCGGCGCGCATCAGCGGCGAATCCGGCCGGTCGCGCGCGCTGAGGATATAGGTGTCGGGGTGGAGCTCGTACGGGCCGGTGATCGAGCGCGACCGCGCCATCGTCACCGCATGATTCCAGCCGGTGCCGCCTTCAGCCGTGATCAGGTAATAATAGCCCTGGCGTTTGTAGAGGTGCGGCGCCTCGGTCAGGCCAAGCGGCGTGCCGTTGAAGATCAGCGACCGTTCCCCGACCAGCGTCTGCGCCTGCGGCGAATATTCCTGGCAGACGATCCCGGCAAAGCGGTTCGTCCCGGGCCGGTGATCCCAGAGCATGTTGACGAGATAGTGGCGCCCGTCGTCGTCGTGGAACAGCGACGGATCGAAGCCGCTGCTGTTGAGATGGATCGGGTCCGACCAGTCGCCGTCGATCGTCGGGCAGGTCACCAGATAATTGTGGAAGTCGCGGAGCGATGCGCCCGAGGCGCCGCCGGTGGTCGTCCGGCCATACCGCTTCACATCGGTATAGATCAGGTGGAACAGCCCGTCGGCGTAGCTCAGACAGGGTGCCCACACGCCGCAGCTGTCCGGATCGCCGCGCATGTCGAGCTGGCTTGGGCGGCGAAGCGGCCGGGTCAGCAGCCGCCAATGCTTCAGGTCGCGCGAATGATGGATCTGGACGCCCGGATACCATTCGAAGGTCGAGGTCGCGATATAATAGTCGTCGCCCACCCGGACGATCGACGGATCGGGATTGAAGCCGGGGAGGATCGGATTGCGGATCATGCCGGTAGACCTCGCTCGGACCGGGCCGGCACCCGGACGAGGCTCCACAACACCACCGCCGCGACCAGATCGAATAGCCCCAGCGCCACGAAGAACGGGCTGTATCCGATCGTCGCGACCAGCGCGCCGATCGCCAGCGAGAAAAGCAGCACGCCGCCATTTGCGGCGAGGCCGGCCAGCCCGGCGACCGTCCCCACTTCGTTTCGCCGGAACAGATCGGTGGCCATCGTGATGCAGGTGACCGAAAGCGTCTGGTGCGCAAAACCGCCGAGGCACAACAGCCCCACAGCGAGATATGGGCTCTTCACATAGCCGACGAACATCATCCCCATCATCATCAGTGCGCCCAGCGTGAAGGTCCAGCGCCGTGCGTCGACCAGGCGGATGCCGCGCCGCTCCAGGCGCAGCACGAGCGCCGGCCCGAACAGGCAGCCGAGATCGGCCGCGAGAAAGGGCAGGAAGGCCGAAAGCGCGATCTGCTTCAGATCGAAGCCGTAAGCACGGGTGAGATAGAGCGGCATCCAGAAGGTCAGCGTTCCCCAGACCGGATCGGCGAGGAGGCGAGGGATCGCGATCCCCCAGAAGTTGCGCTGGCGCAGGATCGACAGGATGGGCGGTCGGGCTGCGGTGGCTTGCAGATAGCTTTCCTGACCGCCGAGGATCAGCGCCCGCTCTTCCTCGGAGATCGTCCGGTGCAGGTCCGGCGGCTGGTAGAAGCGCAACCACAGGAGCGCCCAGCCAATCGCGAGTGCGCCCGCCACGACGAAGGCGCCCCGCCAGTTCCACATCCAGATCGACCAGGCGACGAGCGGGGCGGCGAGCGCGGAACCCGCCGAGGCGCCGAGATTGTAGATGCCGCCGGCAAGGCCGCGCTCCCGGGCGGGAAACCATTCGGAAACGACCTTCAGTCCGCCGGTGTGCGAGGTGCCTTCGGTGAAGCCCAATGCGCCGCGGACCACGGCAAGCCATTGCCAGTTGGTGGCCAGTCCATGCGCCATGGTGAGCACGCCCCAGGCGAGGCCGAACAGGACAAGCCCCGAACGCAGGCCAATCACGTCGAGGATATAGCCGACGACGGGCTGCAGCATGATCCCGCCCTGAAAGGCAGCGGTGATCCAGGAATAATGCCGCTCGTCGATATGCAGCTCCGCCATGAAGGTCGGGGCGGCGACGGCGAGCGTGCTCCGCGTGAGATAGTTGACGACGGTGCCGAGCATGACGAGGCCGATGATCCACCAGCGCATCATGCGCCCCCGTCTCCCGAACATCATGCTCTCCCGGATGGTGCGCATGGTAGCGCTACCGCTTCGTCCTGTCCGTCCCTATGCCGAAAATTGCGCAGGTGCGAGTCATCCCCTGCTCGAGGCGAATTTGTCGGCGCGCCGCTTGCCGAGCATCAGCCCGCGTTCGAGCCGGGCGCAGAGCGCTGCGTAATAATCCGAGAGGAAGCCGAAATCGTCGCCGTCATCGGCGATGCCGGCCTTGTTGCGGATCGTCCAGGCGACGGTGGCGATGGCGTCGTCGCGACCGCCGCGCAGTACATCCTCGAGCGTCTGGAGCTCATAGACCCCGTACAGGCTGAGCGCTGCGTCGCTGAAGGCCCGGCGGGGCCGCACCTTGCCGGCGACGAGATCATGGCCGAGCGACCCGGTGACCGACCGCACTACCCAGGTCCCGGCGAGCAGGTCGCCGACCCGCAGCCGGTCCCGGTTGAACAGCGGGAAGAACAGGAAGATGCAGCTCCAGCTCAGCGCGAAGAGGGTGAGGAAGGCGTCGGCCGTGCCCGCGGCAGCCTGGAAGCCGAGAAAGGACAAGGGAAGGAACACCTCGATCTCGCGCATCGCGTTGCGCGCGATGACCGCGCCGCCGGTCAGCCGGGCTCCGTCCCGGGCGACGACGCGCAGCCCCATCACCCGCTTTCCCGGAGTCGCGCCGCGCCCGCCCATTTCGAACAGGATGAACCACCCGTTGCGCAGGGTGAAGAAGCCGATCAGCCACAGGATACCGAGCGCATCCGCCTTGCTCGCGACGAACAGCAGGGCGATCGCGATGGTCACGATGACCAGCGCGACGATCATCAGCACTGCATCGAGCATGAACGCGGCGGCGCGCGTCCCCGCGCTGCCGAGCTCGAGCTTCAGGTCGACCCCTTCAGGCGTGACGAAGCTGCGCCGCAGCGAGGCGGGGCCCTTGGGCGCTTTGGAGCGATTTCGGGTCGGCCAGCGCATCAGGCCCATTTCCGGGGTAGGTAGAAATAGGCGATCCAGCCGGTGAGCATGGCCAGCCCGATCGCGTAGCGCACTGCGTCGTTGGTGACTGTCTGCCGGCCGATCCCCTCGAGCATGCCGGCGATGATCAGCATCACGACTGTCCCCGCCATTGCCGTCGCCGCTGACCGGCCTGCCTGGATCGCCGAGTCGCCGCGCGAGATGCGGCCCGGAAAGGCGATCGCCATGCCGATCCTGAAACCGGCAGCGCCCGACAGGATGATCGCGAAGATCTCGGTCGTGCCGTGGATGATCAGCCAGCCGCCCAGGTTCCAGCCGAGACCCTTGGGCACGAACACCGCCATGAACGCCCCGAGCATCAGGCCGTTATAGAGGATCAGCAGCACGGTCGGGACGGCAAAGGCGAAGCCAAGCGCAAAAGAGAAGATCGCGATCTGGGCATTATGGGTGAAGAGATAGGTCGCGAAGACCGCCAGGCCGTCATTCTTGTGATTGTCGTAGAGAGTCGCCCGCAATGTCTCGGCCGACGCGGATGGATCGCGGCCGGCCGCCAGCCCCTCCGGGATGATGCTGTAGAACCAGGTCGGGTCGCTGCGGACGAGGAGATAGGCGACCACAGCGCCGGCCACCGTCAGCAGAAAGGCGACGAGCGTCTCGCGCCAGATTGCCTGCACCGCCTCGGGCCAGCCCTTGGCGAAGAATCGGACGAGCTGGCGGAATGCCGAGGTCGGGACGCCGTAGATCTGGAAATAGGCACGCGTGCAGAGCTGCTCGAGATAGGTCACCAGCGACCGGTCGAGCGACGTCTCGCGCGCGACCGACAGCGACGACAAGGCCGAGCGATAGAGCAACGGCAGGACGAGCAGGTCGTCATCGGAGAGCGCGCGGACCGAGCGCTTCTCGATCCGGCTCACCAGTTGCTCGAGCCGCTCCCATTCGGCCTCGTGCGCCGCCCGGAAGCGCGTGGCGTTGACGAGAATAGACTGCGCCTCGAGGATCGCCGAGCTGGACGCGGTCACAACAGGTTCCTCCGCTTGAGATCGACATAGCCTGCGACGAGCTGCTCGCCGACCCGGTCATATTCGCTTTCGATGATATGCACGCCGAGATGCTGCAGCCGGGTGAGCGCGATCCGGCGGTCGCGGAGCAGCCCCGCCGCGGTCACCGCGCGGGTCACGTCGTCGGCCTCTTGCGGTTCGCGATCGGCGATCGCCTCGACCTCCTCGTCGCGCAGCACCACCACCAGCAGCAAATGCGTCTGGACGATCCGGGCGGCGGCGCGGACCATGAAGTCGGCCGAGGTGAGATCAGTGAATTCAGTGAACAGCACGATCATCGATCGCCGGGTGAGCCTGGTCGCGAGCGTCGTCAGCCCGAAGGTATAATTGGTTTCCTCGCTGCTGTAATCGATCCCGGCCGCAAGCTGCTGCAGCTCGGCGAAGGATGCGGCGCCGGAAATCAGGCCGCTTGCGATCCGGGGCCGCGAATCGAAGGCATGGAGCGCGACCCGGTCGCCGAGCTTCAGGGCGACCCAAGCGGTCAGCAGCATCGCGGAGACGGCGCGATCGACCCGCGGCAGGCCGCCGACCGGCTCCGACATCTGGCGCCCGGCATCGATCGCGAAGACGATCTGGTTGTTGCGCTCGGTGCGGAATTCCTTGGCATGGAGCTTGGCGTGGCGGGCTGACTGTTTCCAGTCGATCGCGCGGCGATCCATGCCCGAGCGAAACTCGACCAGCGATTCGAAATCGGCGCCGTCGCCGCGGTCGATCTGGGCGATCAGGCCCTGCAGGGCGTGGCGCTGGAAGATCTGCGCGCCGCGCTGCTGCACCGGGCGGATATCGGGCAGGATCGCGAAGCTCGTATCGATCGGGATCGACTGCTGCTTCCAGGTCAGGCCGAGCGGCCCGCGCCAGCGCAGCCAGAGCTGCTCGAGATGCACCTTCCCGCGCCTGAGCGCCGTGAGCGGCAGATAGGCAGCGCCCTTGCCCGCGACGAGCGGGATCCAGAGCCGCCCGTCATCTTCCGCCGCCAGCAGCGGGTTCGCCGCGATCGCGACCTCGGCGGCTCCCGGCGCGCCGGACCCGGCGAGGATGACGGTGATTTTCGCATCGATCGTGGCGCCGACGCTGGCCGCCGGGATGCGATCGATCCGCGCCTCGCCCCTGCGCACGCCCGTAAACGCATCGATCAGCGTCAGCAACAGCACCGCCACCGGCCAGGCAAGTCCGGCATACCAGCGTGCCGGCAGAAACACGGCGACCATCAGCGCGACGGGTGCACCCGCCGCCGCCGTCAGCACAGCCGCGCGGGTTGGATAGATCAACGCGGCGCCTCGATCGTTTCGATGATGCCGGTGAGGACGTCCTCGACCGCCCGGCCGTCGATCTCGGCGGCCGGCGACAGGATCAGGCGGTGGCGGAGCAACGCCGGCGCGAGCGCCTTCACATCGTCCGGAATGACGAAATCGCGCCCATCGATCGCCGCGCGGGCGCGGGCGGCGCCTGCCAGCATCGCGCCGGCGCGCGGGCTTGCGCCGCTTTCGAGATCGGCGACGTCGCGCGTGCCGCGGATCAGCGCCGCGATATAGTCGATCACCTCATCGACCAGCCTGACCTGCGAGACGGTGTCGATCGCGGCGCCGATCGTCGCTGCATCGGTCTTTGCCTCGACACCCCAATCCTCTGGCGACATCGTCGCCTGGCGGGCGCCGTGGGTGGCGATGATGCGCCGCTCCTGGGCGGCTGAGGGGTAATCGACGACCTGCTTGAACAGGAAGCGGTCGAGCTGCGCCTCGGGCAGCGGATAGACTCCCTGCTGCTCGATCGGGTTCTGGGTCGCGACCACCATGAAGCGATCGCCGAGCGGCAGGCTCTCCCCGTCGATCGTGACCGTCCGCTCCTGCATCGCCTCGAGCAACGCTGCCTGGGTCTTGGGCGGCGTGCGGTTGATTTCGTCGGCGAGCAGCAGATCAGTGAAGATCGGACCGCGGGTAAGCGTGAAGGTCGAGGTCTGGAAGTTGAACAGATTGGCGCCGATGATGTCGCCGGGCATCAGATCGGGGGTGAACTGAATCCGCCCGAAATCCAGGCCGATCACGCGCGCGAAGCTGCGCGCGATCAGCGTCTTGGCGGTGCCCGGCGGGCCTTCGAGCAGGATATGGCCGCCGGCGAACAGGGCGACCAGCATCATCTCGACAGTGGCCTCCTGGCCGACGACTGCCTTGCCGATCTCCGCACGGATCGCCTGGGCGAGTCCGCGAACCTCTTCTACCGTCACCGTCTCTTCTCCCATAGCCATTGATGCAGCGCCTGCGCCGCCAGAAGTGCCGAATGCCGGTCGCGCGCGGATTTCGCCGCCTCGGCAAGCTCGGTGAAGCGCGCGCGGCCCTCGAGCCGGTCGAGATGGGCGTCGAGCGCGCCGTCGCGAAGCCGCGGTGAAATCCCGAAAACCATCGCCGCCCGATCGCGGATAACGTCGACATAGCGGCTGCCGAGCATTGCCTGTCGCCCGGCCTTGCGCACCAAAGCCGCGGTATTGTCGATGAGCGCCGCCTTGCCGAAGGCAATCGCCCGCTCGCGCCGCCGCGGCGACCCGAAGCGCGCGGTCGCCTGCCATGCCGCGAGCATCACCGCCGCCGCGATCGCAAGCGTCATGGCGAGGAAGGGCGGATCGAAGGCGAGCTTGAGCGGGCTTGCCGAATGGCCGAAGCCGTTCAGCGTCACGTCGAAATTGATCGAGTCGGCATCGTTCGAGTTCATCCAGTCGAGCAGCGCGAGCGCCGATGCGGCCTGGTGTGCGTCCTTGATACCCTGGTTGGACAGCAGATCGGGATCGGCAACCACGTAAAGCGGCCCGCTACCGAGCCGGGCGACGACCGCACGGCCCTCCTCGTCAGTGACGAGCGGATGGACATTGGGCCCGGTGATCGTCTGCACGGCCGGCGGGGCGGTGAAATGGATATCCGCGGGAAGGCCGCCCGTCGTGACCAGCGGCCGGCCGCCGCTGGGATGACGATAGATTTTGAGCTGGTAGCCCGGCGCGAGGACCCCTTCCGGATCGGCGGCGGGCTTCAGTCCCTGATAGCGCACCCAGCCGCCATGGAATTGATCCCCAACCGTTTCCCATTTGGGAAAGACGAAGAGAGTGGGTTTCGCACTGCGCCCCCGCAGGCCAGGGCTGACGTCCTTCGTCCCCGTCTCCGGGGTCAGCACGACCAGGTCCTCGCTGTCGAGCATATGCTCGTCGCGGATGATCTGGGGATTGCGTCCGGTTGCCTGGGCGAGGCGGACGATGCCGCTGAAGCCGACCGCCGCATTGGACAAGGCGTGCGCGCCGCCATTCCGGCCCGATCGCAGATCAGGGGCATAGGCGCCGAGCACCAGGGTGCCGATGAAGCCGAGAATGCCGATGGCGAGGATCAGGACGACGGTTCGCGTGCGGAACGCGCCATCCATCTCGCTCCCGCCGCCGCTTCCACCCTTGCCGATTGCGACGTCGCTCATGCCCGCCAGGTCCCCGGCAGCGTGAAATCGGCATAGGCGCCGCGCGCCGATGCCCAGTCACCGGCATCGACCGGCCGCCCACCGAACAGGCTGCGTTCGACCAGCCGTGCGATGCTGGCGAACAGGTCCCGCGCCGGGCCGGGGATCGCGTCAGCCGCGGCGAGCTCGCGGCTGGTGAGCGCCGGCCGGACGAGGCGCGGCCGACGCTTCGCGATATCCTCGATCGACCGGAACAGCAGATGATGCACGGCTTCGTCGAACCGGCCCTGCTCGGCCAGCGCATCGGCCTCGCGCAGCCATGCCCGAACCGGCGCTGCGTCCGGCACCCAACCTTCGTCGACCGTCTCGACGGCGGCGGTCCGTGCTGTGCGACGGCGCGGCAGCCGCCATTCCCCATGGCGCAGCCGCTGATAGACCAGCCACAGCAACAGGACTGCTGCCACGGCGAGGACGGTCCACAGAAAGATGCGCGCATAGGGCGCATCCGGCATGAAGCTGCCGATCCAGTGGAAGAATCGGCCGATCGGCCTGAGCATCCTGCCTATCCAATGGCCGAAATCGATCAGCCATTGCGGCGGCGGCGGCGGCTGCGGTGCCGGCGGCATGGTGAACTGGACAGAGCTGTCCGCCTTCAGCGCCGCATGGGCAGCCGCGAAGCGGTCGGCGGCGGCAGCCGCTTCGTGCGTGTTCCCCCCGCTCACGTCATCTCCCTGGCGCCGTAAGACGCTATCCACACTAGACTTAAAGCATGCCCGACCGCGCGCAACGCGTAAATTGCGCTGGACAGTCCGAACCCGGGCCCCCAGTCTCCCCGCGAGATGCGGCCGGGGCCGCCGCATCGTCAAAACGGGGGATATCGATGGCGAGCGAGGATGATCGCGACATGTCGATCGGGCGCGTGTTCAATCGTGCGTTTTCGACCCTGGGCGGCAATCCCGTCACCGTATTCGGCATCTCCTTCGTGTTCGGGGCGCTGCCGAGCCTGTTGTTGAACTACGGCACGCGCAATCTGGGCTATACGCAGCAGGGCTTCGCGACGGGCGCGATCTCCCCGGCGATCTTCTTCGGCACAACGATCGTGACCGCCCTGCTCACCCTCTTCTTTTCGATGCTGACCCAGGGCGCCCTGGTTCGCACCACCGCTGCCTTCAGCGAGGGACGGAACGCCAGCTTCGGCGAATCGGCGATGGCTGGCGTGCGGGCCGCCGTGCCATTGTTCCTGCTCGGCATCCTGATGGGCCTTGGCCTGGCGCTCGGCTTCGTCCTGCTGATCGTTCCCGGAATCATCCTTTACCTGATGTGGGCGGTCGCGGCCCCGGCGCTGGTCGAAGAGCGGACCGGGGTGTTCGGAGCGTTCGACCGCAGCAGTTTCCTGACCAAAGGCGCGCGCTGGAAAATATTCGCGCTCGGGCTGATCATGATGCTGATCTACTGGCTCTTTGCGGCGGCGATCGGCCTCATCCTGGTCGCCATCTATGGCGTTCAAGGGCTGGCCGACAGCATGCGCCAGGGCCCGTCGATCGCCTGGGTGCTGGTCAGCGGCGTCATGTCGACCATCCTCACGGCGATCCTCACCACGATCCACACCTCGCTCTATGTCGAGTTGCGCAACTGGAAGGACGGGCCGGCATCCGAAAAACTGGCGGATATCTTCGCGTAGGATATCTCTTCGCCCCGTTCCTTCCTGTTACTGCCGAACCGCCCCCAGCGACCGCACGCAATCACCACTGCTGCGTCAACACGCTTTGACAATCCTATAGGATAGGAAATAAGCACGGGTTAGCGCTACCATGCAGCGCAGATCCGGCTGACATCCTTCCGCCAGGGAGGAGCGCCCGGCCAGGGAGAGGAATGTCATGATCCGCATCGCCCGTCGGGATGTGATCGTCGCGCTGGGAGCGCGGGTTATTCGATCTGAGCTGTGATGAAGACGCTCGCCCTTGCCCTCGCCCTGACGGCGAGCGCCGCCACTGCGCAGGATAAGGTCGAGAGCGTGATCGGGCCCGACTATGCCGATGCGCCCGAGATGGCGGTCAATCCGAACCAGCCGATGGGATCGCTGCACGGCTTCGTGATGATGTCGGCCGACAGCCGCATCTATCCCGGCATCCGCGCGCTGAAGAACGAGTATACCGCGAAGCTCGACGCCTATGGCAACCGCATAGCCGCGACGGCCGCGCAGCAATCCGAGGCTGCGCCCTATCGGCGCGAGGTGATCGTCTACATTCCGGCGGGCTATAAACCCAACACCGAGACGCCCTTCATGGTGGTGCAGGACGGGCGGGACTATGCGACCCGGGTCGCGCTGGCGCTCGATACGCTGATCGCGCAGCACCGTGTGCCGTCGATGGTGGCGGTGATGATCCAGTCGGGCGGGGGCGATGCGCAAGGCTCCGAGCGGGGCCTCGAATATGACACCATGTCGGGCCGCTATGCCGAGTTCGTCGAGCGGGAAGTACTGCCGCGCGTTGCCGCCAATTACCACATCAAGTTCACCGCGAACCCGGACGGGCGGGCGACGATGGGGGCAAGCTCGGGCGCGTCCGCTGCCTTCTCGATGGCCTGGTATCACCCCGAATGGTACCACCGGGTTCTGTCCTATTCGGGCACCTTCGTGAATCAACAGTCGCCGCCCGACCCTGCGACGCCCGAGGGCGCCTGGGACTATCATGCCCATCTGATCCCCGAGAGCGCGGCAAAGCCGATCCGGATCTGGATGGAGGTCGGCGAGAAGGATCTGCATTTCGGCGACCCTGAATCGACCTTCCACAACTGGCCGCTCGCCAACCGGCGCATGGCGGCCGCGCTGAAGGCCAAGGGTTATGCCTATCGCTACGTGTTTGCGAAGGACGCGGTGCATGTCGATCAGCGCGTCGTGGGCCAGACTTTGCCCGAGGCGATCGAATGGGTTTGGCGGGGCTATCGAAAATGAACGGCTTTTTCAGGAGAGAGATGATGCGGGTTTCGGGGATGACGGCTCTGTGCGGGTGCCTCGCGGCACTCACTTTGGGTGGGGCGGCCAGCGCGCAGACCGCCCCCGCCGACGCGCCATGGCGCAACCCCGCCCTTCCCACCGCGCAGCGGGTCGATGCGCTGATCGCTCAGATGACGGTCGAGGAGAAGGCGTCGCAGCTCGTCAACCAGGCGCGCGCGATTCCGCGGCTCGGCGTGCCCGCCTATGACTGGTGGAGCGAGGCGCTGCACGGCGTCGCGCGCAACGGTTACGCCACCGTCTTCCCGGAACCGATCGGCCTCGCCGCCACCTTCGACCCTGCGACCATCGAGCAGATGGGCGTCGCGATCGGCACCGAGGGCCGGGTGAAGTGGAACCAGGTCGAGCGCGCCGGGACTGAGCATCACATCATGCAGGGGCTGACCTACTGGTCCCCCAATATCAACATCTTCCGCGATCCGCGCTGGGGCCGCGGGCAGGAGACGTACGGTGAGGACCCCTATCTGACCGCGCGGATGGGGATCGCGTTCGTGCAGGGCATGCAGGGCAACGACCCGCATTATTACCGGGTCTCGGCGACCGCCAAACATTATGCCGTGCACAGCGGCCCCGAGCCCGGGCGGCACAGCGACGACATTCCGGTCAGCAAGCATGACGAGGAGGACACCTATCTCCCCGCGTTTCGCGCGCTGGTGACCGAGGGCAAGGTCGAATCGGTGATGTGCGCGTATAACAGCATCAACGGCCAGCCGGCCTGTGCGAGCGACTTCCTGCTCAACGACCAGCTCCGCGACAAATGGGGCTTCAAGGGCCATGTCGTCTCGGATTGCGATGCGATCGCCGATATCGAGCGGGGGCATCATTTCACCAGGACAGTGGCTGAGGCGGCGACGGTGTCGCTGCAGCATGGGGTCGATAACGACTGCACCGAATATGGCCGCATGGCGGGGCCGACCTCGGACTATGACCGTTATACCGATGCGATGAAGCAGGGGCTGGTGAGCCAGGCGGTGGTCGACCAGTCGCTGCGCCGCCTGTTCACCGTGCGAATGCGGCTCGGCCTGTTCGATCCGCCGGCGATGGTGCCCTATGCCCAGATCCCCGACAGCGCGCTCAATTCGCCAGAACATGGTGCGCTGGCGCTGAAGCTCGCGCGGGAATCGATGGTGCTGCTGAAGAATAACGGCCTGTTGCCGCTGAAGCCGGGCGTGAAGCGGATCGCCGTGGTGGGTCCGCTCGCCGACCAGACCGATGTGCTGGCGGGCAATTACAACGGCACGCCGGTCGCGCCGGTGAGCGCGCTCGACGGCATCCGCGCTGCCTTTCCGGGCGCCGAGATCGTCTTCGAGCCGGGCACCAATTTCCTGCGCACCGCCCAGGCCGTGCCGGCGACCGCGCTGTCCAACGGGGACGGGCAGCCGGGGCTCAAGGCCGAATTCTGGCGCGGCAGTGATTTCAGCGGCGCGCCGGCGGTGAGCCGGATCGATGCGGTGATGACCTTCGATCGCAACATGCCGCCGCCCATCACCGACGCACCGGTGGTTTCGGCGCGCTGGACCGGCTTCGTCACCGCGCCGGCCGATGGGCTTTACAAGATCGGCATCAATGGCCGCGCCGCGCGCTTCTGGCTCGACGGCAAGCTGATCGCCGATAACAGCGACCCGCAGCAGCGCGGGCCCAACCTTGCCGAAATCAGGCTCGAGAAAGGCCATCGCTACGCAGTGAAGATCGAGCAGACACCGAGCCGTTTCCCGCCCAATCTGGTCTGGGCGCCGGTGCTCGAGGATCCGCTCGGCCGCGCCGTCGCGGCGGCGAAGACCGCCGATCTGGTGATCGCGGTGGCCGGCATCACCTCGGCGCTCGAAGGCGAGGAAATGAAGGTTGATGTTCCCGGCTTCTCGGGTGGCGACCGTACCAGCCTCGACATGCCAGCCGACGAGGAAAAGCTGCTCGAAGCCGTGAAAGCCACCGGCAAACCGCTCGCGCTGGTGCTGATGAACGGGTCGGCGCTGTCGGTGAACTGGGCTGCCCAGAATGCCGATGCGATCCTCGATGCCTGGTATCCGGGCCAGGCCGGCGGCACCGCGATCGGCGAAACCCTCTCGGGCGCCAATAATCCGTCGGGGCGCCTGCCCGTCACTTTCTACAAGGGCGTCGATCAGCTTCCGGCGTTCAAGGATTATGCGATGGCCGGGCGGACCTATCGCTATTTCACCGGCGCGCCGCTGTACCCGTTTGGCCATGGCCTCAGCTATACCAGCTTCGCCTATGGCAAGCCCGTGCTGTCGAGCGCATCGCTGAAGGCCGGCGATACGCTCGGCGTCGATGTCGATCTCAGCAATACGGGCAAGGCCGATGGCGACGAGGTAGCGCAATTGTATCTGAGCTTCCCCGCCGCGCCCGGCATGCCGATCCGGGCACTGCGCGGATTCCGTCGCGTGCATCTCGCCGCGGGTGGGCACGCCCGGGTGCACTTCGATCTCGATGCGCGCGATCTGTCCAGCGTGACGCAAGCGGGCGACCGTATGGTGGCGCCGGGCGTGTACACGCTCACGGTCGGCGGCGGCCAGCCTGGGACCGGTGCGGTGACGACCGCGGCGCGCTTCAGCATTGCGGGACGCCTGCCCCTGGCCGAGTGACCTTCAGACCACGACCATCGCCACCGCCGCGGCCGCCATCACGGCGGTCGCGGTCCAGCCGAAGAATTGCAGCGGACGTGAGGCGACATAGTCGCCCATGGTCGCCTTGCGGGTGACGACGATCATCATCACCGCCATGATCGGCACCGCGACCACGCCGTTGATCACCGCGCTCCAGAACAGGGCTTTGATCGGGTCGATCGGCGACCAGTCGATGCCGATGCCGAGCAGAACCGAGACAGTGATGACCGCATAGAAGCCGCGCGCTTCCCAGGGCTTGTGCTCGAGCCCGATCTTCCAGCCGCGCGATTCGCCGATCGCATAGGCAGTCGAGCCGGCGAGCACGGGGATCGCGAGCAGACCGGTGCCGATGATGCCGAGGCTGAACAGCAGGAAGGCGAACCGGCCGGCGATCGGCTTCAGCGCACTCGCCGCATCGGCTGCGGTGGTGATGTCGGTCTTGCCCGCCGCATGGAGAGTCGCCGCCGTGCCGATCATGATCGCGAGCGCGACCAGATTGGACACTGCCATGCCGGTGACGGTGTCGAGGCTGATTCGGCGGAATTCACCCGGGGCCTCCTTCGGCGCGTCCCTCAGCGCGTGCTTTGCCTTGTCCTGGTCGATCTCCTCGACCTCCTGCGAGCTCTGCCAGAAGAAGAGATAGGGGCTGATCGTCGTGCCGAAGACCGCGACGACGGTGGTGACGCCGGCCGCACCGGCGATGGTCGGCCAGACCATGCCCTTGCCCGCCGCCAGCCAGTCGACATGGACCATGAAGACCAAGGCGACATAGGCGAGCAACACCAGCGTCAGCCATTTGAGGATGTTGGAATAGCGATGATAGGGCGCGAACATCTGCAGCAGCAGCGAGGCGATCGCGAAGACGAAGGTGAAGACATGCTGGCCCCGGCCGACCACCAGTTGCGCCGCCTCGCCCATCGCCGCCAGATCAGCGCCGATATTGATGGTGTTGGCGACGAACAGCAAGGTGACGAGACCGGTGACGATCCAGCGCGGCAGGATCTTCGCCATGTTGCGGGCGAGCCCGGCATCAGTGACGCGGCCGATCCGAGCGCTGACGAGCTGCACCGCCGTCATCAGCGGAAAGGTGAGGACAAGCGTCCAGAGCAGGCCGAAGCCGAATTGCGCGCCGGCCTGGGAGTAAGTGGCGATGCCGCTCGGATCATCGTCAGCCGCGCCGGTGACGAGGCCGGGCCCGAGCTGCCTCAGCACCGAGGCGGGTTCGGCATGCTCTTCAAGGCTCGCTTCGACCTCTGCTTCGGGGCTCATTCTTCATCCTTCGCTTCGGGACGGCGGCGGCCGGTCGCGCGGGTCATCGGATCGGGTTTTCGTGGTGGGCGCCAGCCGGGCGGCGGCGTCGGGCGTGCCTGGCTGGTGCCCAGGCCCATGCTGCCGGGCTGCTGGCGGATGAGCCCTGATGTGTCGGCGTCCGCGGCGTCCGCCGTCGAGGCGCCGCCACGGAGCAGGCTCAGCTGGTCGCGAAGACGTCGCGCCTCTTCGAAATCGAGCGCTTCGGCGGCAGCCTCCATTCGCCGTTGCAACTCCTCGATCTCGGCGGTCATCGCGGCACAACGCGGCAGAAGCGAAATCGACCCGGAAGGAGGTGCGGCATCATTCCTTGTCGATCTGGTAGGAGAGCCAGCGCATCGCCATGCCGAGTACCGAGCACAGCATGCCGCCGATCAGGCACGCCATCAGCACCGGGCTTTGCTGCGCCGCCTTCCAGGAAACCACGCCGAGCAGCAGGACGCTCAGGGTCGACACGAGATAGCCGATGGTCTTGACGATATTGGGCGTCTGCATGCCGATTCCCCTCGCGAACGAAGCGTGTCCATGCCCGAAAGCAGCAAAAGGCCGGACGCAGCATGACTAGGGCAAGACCGCTCCGAGCGCGACCGTGTCGAGCCCCAGCCAGTCAGCCATATGGCGCAGCTCGACAGTCAGGCGCTCGAGGGTGTCGGGCGGTGCACCCGGTTCGAGATGGACGCTGCGCGCGAGCAGCGTCGACGCCTGGCGATCGGCCTTGAGATCGACCCGGGCGACGATCCGGTCGTCGAGCAGGAAGGGCAGGACATAATAGCCGTGCACCCGCTTCTCCGCCGGGGTGTAGATCTCGATCCGGTAGCGGAAATCGAACAGCCGCTCGGTGCGGCTGCGTTCCCAGACCAGCGGATCGAACGGGGCGAGCAGGGCCGCCGCCCGTACGCGGCGCGGCCGCTTCGCGTCGCGGTGGAGCCAGGCCGGATGGCTCCAGCCCTTTATCGTGACCGGCATCAGCACCCCCTCCTCGGCGAGTGCCGCCACGGCAGCGCTGGCGTCAGCGGGCGCGAGCCTGAAATAGTCGCGCAGGTCAGTCGTGGTCGCAATACCATGCGCGCGGGCGGCGCGGTCGATCAGCGCCCGGTGCGCCTCCCCCCTGGGCGGAGTCGGCAGCGCCAGGATCGACGCCGGGATGACGCGCTCGGTGAGATCATAGACCCGCTCGAAGCTGCGTCGCCGGGTAGCGGTGGTGATATGGCCTGCCCAGAACAGCCATTCGAGTGCGCGCTTGGTGTCGCCCCAGGCCCACCAGCCGGAACGGCTCTTGCCATGCTCGAAGTCCGACGCGGCGAGCGGCCCCTCCGCCGTGATCCGTGCGAGGATCGCCTCGGCCTCGGCGCGGCGCTCGCCGGCGAAGATGCGCATGCCGTTCCAGCCGGCCTCGCCGCGATCAGCCTCCGCCATTCGCCATCGCAGCAGCGGATGGAGCGCGAGCGGCAACAGCGAGGCCTCGTGCGCCCAATATTCGAACAGCCTCCGCGCGCTCTTGCGGCCCCAGGCGGCGCGATCGAGCAAGGCGCAGTCGTAGCGGCCGAGCCGCGAAAAGGCGGGGAGATAATGCGCGCGGACCAGCACGTTCACACTGTCTATCTGGTGGAGAGACAGCCGGTCGATCGTGCGGGCGAGGTGGCCCTGGCCGATGCGCGGCGGCCGCGACGGGCCGAAACCCTGGGCTGTGAGCGCGATCCGTCGCGCCTGCGCCAGCGACAGCTGCTCGCTCAGGACTGTGCCGCCCGGCCTGCGGCGCGCGCATAGGCCTCGGCCGCAGCGCGCTCGCGCGCGTCCTTGAAGGCGGTCGCGGGATCGGGCGCTTCGCCGAGCGCGTGGAGCAGGGTCCATAGCGCGAAGCGACGGCCCGGCTCGCGCTCGGTGCCGAAGGCGGTGCCGAGCCGTTCGATACCGAGCTCGATCGCGCCTTCGTCGAGCGTGTCGAGATCGGCCGTGCCGAAGAAATGATGGAGGAGCGCGTCGAGATCCAAAGCTATTCCCCGATCAGGTGCAGCGCGAGGGTACGCCGGTGCGGGCGCCGGCGGTGCTCGAACAGATAGATGCCCTGCCATGTGCCGAGCGCCAAGTGGCCATCGACCAGTGGGATCGAGAGCTGCACCTGAGTGAGCGCGGTGCGCAGATGTGCCGGCATGTCGTCAGGCCCCTCATCGTCATGCGCATAGGCGGATGGATCCTCCGGCGCGATCCGCGCGATCCAGGCTTCGAGGTCGCTACGGACCTCGGGCGCGGCATTTTCCTGGATCAGCAGCGAAGCCGAGGTGTGGCGGCAGAAGATCGTCAGCAGGCCCTGTCGCATTGCCTGCGCGTCGATCCAGGCGGTGATATCGCGGGTGATCTCGGCCAGCCCCTGTCGCCGCGTCTCGATCGTCAGCATGCCTGTCGCCTGTCTCATATCGAATGCTATACCCCGACTCTGATCGACGGTGCGAGCCTGGAAGGATCGACTCATGGACGACGATACCCCGCCCGTGGCGAGCAAGCTGACTCGCTCCAAACAGCGCTGGGCGAGCGAAGGCAAGTTCCTGACCGGCCATATCGCGCGGCCAGAGACCGAGCGGCTGCCCCCGGGCCAGCATCTCGTCCGCGACTGGCCGGTGCTCGATCTCGGCCAGCAGCCGAACGTTCAGCTCGCACGGTGGAAGCTGGCGATCGGCGGGCTGGTCGAACACCCGGTGACGCTCGACTGGGCCGGTTTCATGGCCTTGCCGCAGACCGGCATCAGATCGGACATCCACTGCGTGACGACCTGGTCGCGCTACGACAATGACTGGCAAGGCGTCGCGACGCGCGACCTGCTCGATCTGGTGCAGCCGAAGGATGAGGCGGGCTATCTGATGCTGCACGGATCGGACGGGTACACCACCAATGTGCCGCTCGCCGATTTTGCGGTGCCGAATGCGATTCTCGCGCATGGCTGGCAGGGCAAGCCGCTGGCGCGCGAGCATGGCGGGCCGGTGCGGCTGGTCGTGCCGCACCTCTATTTCTGGAAGAGCGCGAAGTGGATCAGCGGGATCGATTTCCTGCCCGCGGACAAGCCCGGCTTCTGGGAGGTGAACGGATACCACATGCGCGGCGATCCATGGGCTGAGGAGCGCTATTCCTGAGGCACGCGGGGATTGAGGCGCCGGGGACATGGCCGGCGTCGTTCATGTCTCCCAACAGCGCCCTCACGCCGGGTTCCCGGCCAGGCACGTCCCCGGTTCGCGCGCTCGGGGCCGGAGGTGTGCGCCCGTGCCGCGATACGGCTCCTCCGAAATGATCAGGAAGCGGCGCTCTTCGCAGTCCTTGACTTCGCGGTCTTCACGGGCGCGGCTGCCTTGGCCGGCTTGGCGGCGGCGCGATCGAGGGCGCGATTGCGCCGCTTGTTGGCGGTGCGTAGCTGTCCCATGGGAAATCCAATCGTATCGGAGGGTGTCACAGCGCCTGGCCGGTCGCCGGCCGCTGCCATGAAGTCAGTGTCCATGGTCACGATATGCGGCCCTTTACAAGCGCTATCAGCGTCGCGCTGCGCCCGCTCAGAGGCCCCGACGGCCAAATCCTGACGGGGCCTGCACCGGCGCAGGAGCCAGGGCGGCTGCGGGCTGGGCCGCGGGTTTCGGCTCGCGGGGCCTTTGGAGTCGTGGGTCGGGATCGGGCCGACCGCCGGGGTAGCTGTTGCCACTCCAATCCTCAGTGCCGGTCGGCGCACTCGGCCAGAACAGCAGCGAGCCATACATGAACAGATTGAGCAGCAACCCGGCCAAGGTTCCGCTGCCGTGACCCAGGGCCATCGCGGGAACGGTCATGGCGACGAACCGGTCGATCATTATCGCTCCGATCCAGCCCAATATCACGAAAAGCGGATTCCAGCCGATATCGCGGAGGCGCTTCGCCAGAAAGGCAAGCGAGAACCACAGATAAATCGGCATGACCACCAGAAGCAGGACGATGAGGAGGCTCGACCCGCCGATCGATGCGCGCGCATTGCCTGGTGTGAGGCCATGCGGTGCGAGACCGAGGAACAGGGCGACGACCAGCAGCGTCATGAACAGCCCGAACACCAGCGAGATCAGGAAATATTCGAGCCGTCCCATCCGGCCGCCGAAACCGAGTATCGTGTGAAACATGGCCGCCCTCCCGCCGCTCGCGCCATCCTGCACCAGTCGGCCTTTACGCATTCGAGGCGGAGATGGTTAACGGCCCGGCAGAATAAGGGGGTTGCGCGTGACGACAGGGCGGCGCCGTCGGAGGAATATCATCCCGCCCCCAGGCTCAATCCCACCGCCTCGGCGACCTTGATCCCGTCGACCGCCGCCGAGAGGATGCCGCCGGCATAGCCTGCGCCCTCGCCTGCCGGGAAAAGTCCCGCGGTGTTCAGGCTCTGAAAATCCTCGCCGCGCGTGAAGCGGACCGGCGACGAGGTGCGCGTCTCGACCCCGGTCAGCACGACGTCCGGGTGATCATAGCCCTTTATCTGCCTGCCGAACACGGGCAGCGCCTCGCGCATCGCCGCCACCGCGAAATCGGGTAGGCACTCAGCCAGATCGGTGAGGTGAACGCCCGGGCGGTAGGATGGAATCACCTGGCCTAGCGTTTCGGACGGCCTCCCGGCCAGGAAATCGCCGAGCTTCTGCGCGGGCGCCTTGTAGCTCGAGCCGCCGGCGACATAGGCGAGCGACTCCCAATGGCGCTGGAAGGCGATGCCGGCGAGCGGGTCGCCCGGGTAATCGCGCGCCGGGTCGATCGCGACGACGAAGCCTGAATTGGCGTTGCGCTCGTTGCGCGAATATTGGCTCATGCCGTTGGTGGCGACGCGGCCGACCTCCGATGTCGCCGCCACCACGGTGCCGCCGGGGCACATGCAGAAGCTGTAGACGGTGCGGCCGTTCGAGCAATGATGCGACAGGCTGTAATCGGCCGCGCCGAGGATCGGATTGCCGGCGTCGGCGCCGAACCGGGCAGTGTCGATCCAGGATTGCGGATGCTCGATGCGGACGCCGATCGAGAAAGGCTTCGCCTCGACATGGACGCCGGCCGCCTGGAGCATCGCGAAGGTGTCGCGTGCGCTGTGGCCGATCGCCAGCACGACGTGGTCGGCCTCGAGATAGTCGCCGGTGTGGAGATGCAGGCCGCGCACCTTGCGGGCGCCGGTTGAATCCTCGGCGATGTCGAGGCCGGTGACCCGGTGTTCGAAGCGATATTCGCCGCCGAGCGCCTCGATCGTCTCGCGCATGCTCTCGACCATCGTCACCAGGCGGAAGGTGCCGATATGCGGATGCGCCTCGGTGAGGATCTCCTCGGGCGCGCCGGCCTTGACGAACTCGGTCAGCACCTTGCGGTCGAGATGGCGCGGATCCTTGATCCGGCTGTAGAGCTTGCCGTCGGAGAAGGTGCCGGCGCCGCCCTCGCCGAACTGCACGTTGGATTCGGGGTTGAGCACGCTGCGCCGCCACAGGCCCCAGGTATCCTTGGTGCGCTCGCGCACGACCTTGCCGCGATCGAGGATGATCGGGCGGAACCCCATTTGCGCGAGGATCAGGCCGGCGAACAGGCCGCACGGGCCCGCGCCGATCACGACCGGCCGCTTCCGGGCGCCGTCCGGCGAGGCCTTGGTGACGAAGCGATAGCTCGTGTCGGGCGTGCGCTGGACGTTGCGGTCCTTGCGGAAGCGGGCGAGGACGGCTGCCTCGTCCTTCACATTCACGTCGACTGAATAGACCAGCAGGATGTTCGCCTTGTCGCGGGCATCATGGGCGCGGCGCGCGATGACATGACGGACCAGCTCGCGCGGCGTGATCCGGAGCCTTTTGCAGATCGCCGCGGGCAGCGCCTCGTCCGGATGGTGGAGCGGGAGCGTCAGTTCGGTGAGACGGAGCATGGTTCGGGCTCTAGCGGGTGGCAGTGCGGCGCGCCATTCTCCTATCGACGCCCTATTCCCGGTACGCGCCGGTGGTGGCAAAAGCTGGCCCGTGACCCGCAAGATCATCCATGTCGATATGGACGCCTTCTACGCGTCGGTCGAGCAGCGCGACGATCCTCGCTTGCGGGGCCGGCCGGTCGCGGTGGGGAGCGCGACCGGGCGTGGGGTGGTCGCGGCCGCGAGCTATGAGGCGCGGCGCTTCGGTGTGCGATCGGCGATGCCCTCGGTCACTGCACTCAAGCGGTGCCCCGAGCTGATATTCGTGCCGCACCGCTTCGACGTCTATCGCGCCGTCTCGCAACAGATCCGCGCGATCTTTCTCGATTACACACCCTTGGTGGAACCGCTCTCGCTCGACGAGGCCTATCTCGACGTGACCGAAAATCTCAAAGGCCTGCCGTCGGCTACCGAGACGGCGACGGAGATTCGGGCGCGGATCTTCGAGACGACCGGGCTCACCGCGTCGGCGGGCATTTCCTACAACAAGTTTCTCGCCAAGCTCGCGTCGGACCAGAACAAGCCGAACGGGCAATGCGTCATAACCCCCGGCGCCGGCCCTGCGTTCGTCGCGGGGCTCGAGGTCGGGCGCTTCCACGGTGTCGGGCCCAAGACCGCCGAGCGGATGAACCGGCTTGGCATCCGCACCGGCGCCGATCTGCGGGCATGTGAACTGGCCTTTCTGCTGGCGCATTTCGGCAAGGCGGGGGCCTGGTATCACGCCATCGCCCGCGGCGAGGATGATCGCCGCGTCAACCCCGACCAGCCGCGCAAATCCTCGGGCTCGGAGACCACTTATGAGGTAGATCTGGTCGAGCCGGAGCAGGTCGAGGCCGGTGTGCGAGCGATGGCCGACGACGTATGGGCGTGGTGCGAGAAATCCGGTGGGCGCGGGCGGACGGTGACGGTGAAGGCGCGCTATGCCGATTTTCGGCAGGTCACCCGGAGCCGGACCCGGGCCTCGACGGTCGGCGATCGGGAGACGCTGCATGAAGTGGCGCTGGCCCTGGTGCGGACCTTGTTTCCGCTGCGCGCCGGTATCCGGCTTATCGGTGTGACGTTGTCGACCTTCGATCACACCGGCGACGAGGCGCAATTCGATCTTCTGCGGCAGGCGGATGGCGGTCGATGACGATTCCACTCTTCCGACAAGAATAGCAAAATTACGACACCGAAGATTCGAATGGTGCGGCGCAACGTTATTATATTCAAATCAGCGCACCTATCATGTCGACAGATTCAAACATATTCTTGCGTTCGCGCATATAAATCTTGTTGGGCGGATGCCTATCGTTCCGTCGCGCTTCTGGTATCGCCCCGGCCACCAGTCCTGGCGCGGTATCGCAGTCGCGTCACGATCCATAGATGGGATGATAGCGTTTCACGCCGTCGGAACAGTTTATGGGGGCGCCGCTGCCTCTGTCCGCCCGATAATCCCTCGCTTGGCCCCGTGCTGTGCGTTTTGGGCAGCAGCAGCAGCGGTGCCCTGGTGCGTGGACTGGGTTCGAGGCAGCGTTAGAAGAAGCTTGCGATCCACCAGGTCAGCGCGCCGATCAGCGCGGCGGCGGGGAGCGTCACCGTCCAGGCGATGACGATGTTGCTCGCCACGTTCCAGCGCACCGCCGACAGCCGTCGCGCTGCGCCGACGCCGACGATCGCGCCGGTGATCGTATGAGTCGAAGAAACTGGCACGCCGAAGAAGATCGCCAGGAACAGGGTGAGCGCACCGCCGGTCTCGGCGCAGAAGCCCTGGGCCGGGGTCAGCCGGGTTATCTTCGAGCCCATGGTGTGGACGATCCGCCAACCGCCCGACATGGTGCCGAGCGCCATCGCCGCCTGGCAGGCCAGCACCACCCAGAGCGGCACATGGAAGCCGCCGCTCAGCATGCCCTGCGAATAGAGCAGAACCGTGATGATCCCCATCGTCTTCTGCGCATCGCTGCCGCCATGGCCAAGCGAATAGAGAGCGGCGGAGATGAGCTGGAGTTTGCGGAAGCGCTTGTCGACCCCCATCGGCGTAAGCTTCAGGCTGGTCCAGGCGACGACCAGCACCAGCAACAGCGCAAGCACAAGGCCGAGCGCCGGCGACGCCACGATCGCGACCACCGTTTTGATCACGCCGCTCCAGACCACGCCGCTGAAGCCCGCCTTGGCGAGGCCGGCGCCGAACAGGCCGCCGAACAGCGCATGGGTGCTGCTCGACGGGATGCCGAGCGCCCAGGTGATGACGTTCCAGGCGATCGCCCCGATCAGCGCGGCGAAGATCACCTGCGCATCGACGATATTGGCCGAGATGATCCCGGTGCCGATGGTCTGGGCGATGTGTTGCGGGAACACGGTGAAGGCGATGAAATTGAAGAACGCTGCCCAGATCACTGCCTGATAGGGCTTGAGCACCCGGGTCGAGACCACGGTCGCGATCGAATTGGCGGCATCGTGGAGGCCGTTCAGGAAATCGAACAGCAGCGCCACGCCGATCAGGGCGATCAGAAAAGGGAGGGAAAGTGTCACCGGCGGTTCAGGCGTGGTCGATCACGAGACCCTGGATCTCGTTTGCGACATCCTCGAACCGGTCGACGATCTTTTCGAGATGGCTGTAGATCTCGCGACCGACGATGAAATCCATCGGCGCGTTCTGGCCATGCGCCTTGAACAGGGCTTTCAGCCCGGCGTCATGGATGTCGTCGGCATGGCCCTCGATCTTGATCAGCCGGGCGGTCAGATCATGGAGCCGGCCTGCATTGCTGCCGAGCGACCGGAGCAGCGGGATCGCCTCCGCGGTGACCCGCGCCGCCTCGACGATGATCCCGGACATGTCGCGCATCTGCGGCTCGAATGTCGTAACCTCGTAGAGCTCGATCGATTTGGCGGTGCCGTTCATCTGGTCGATCGCATCGTCCATCACGCCGATCAGGCTGGTGATCGCGCTGCGGTCGAACGGGGTGACGAACACGCGGCGCACGTCCTGCAGCACGTCGCGGGTGATATCGTCAGCCTCATGCTCGCGCTTGACGATCTCGGCGATATTCTCCGCGATCGGGCCTTCAGCGTGGAGCAGCTTGGCGAGCGCATCGGCACCGGCGACAAGGGTTGCGGCATGGGCCTCGAACTGATCGAAGAAACGCCCCTGAGTCGGCATCAGCGACTGGAACCACGCGACCATCGGAACCCTCTTTCTTGCCTTGCTTCGAAACGCCGGCAGCACGCGCTGTGCCAGACTGGCCGGTATCACGGGCTCTCGAAACCCGCTGATAAGCGCCTTTAGTTGCAGTTCTGTGACATTCTTAGCTGCGTCTTCCAGATAGAACCAGCCGGTATCGCGCTGGCCCTGTTCCGGCCAGGATTCGACCTGCTCGACGACGGAGATTGGGAAAACCGTCACCTCGAGCGTACGGCTCCGCCCGGTGCGCCGGCGTTTCAGGTACGTGAACGTGCCGAGCGGCGTCGGGCACGGAATGCCGCGGACTCCTGCCTCCTCGAACGCCTCTTCGGCGGCCGATTCATGCGGAGCAAGCCCCGCGATATGGTTGCCCTTGGGGATGACCCAGCGGCGCGTGTCGCGCGAGGTGATGAGCATCACCTGCGCGCGGCCGTCTTCCATGATGCGGTAGGGAAGGGCGCCGACCTGGTCGATAGTCGCTTCTTTCGATTTCCCGATGCCGCGCCGTCGCGGCAGCTATGTTACAGAATGAAGACAGTGAAGAATCACGACTGGGCACGCGAGTCCAGCCCCTTGAGCTCAGCAGCCGAGCCGTTCGGCGAGATCGACAAGGCTTTTCGTCTCATAATCCCAGTCCTGCCGCAAATGCCGGTCCGGCGCTGCCCGGCCCCCATATTCGAGCGGGCGATCGACATAGGCGGCCGCGAGTCCGCAGGCGCGTGCGGCAGCGAGATCGCTGTGATGCGCGGCGACCAGGCAGAGACTGGCGGGGGCGATGTCGAGCGCCGCTGCGGTGCCGAGATAGGCCCGGGGATCGGGCTTGTAGGCTTGCGTGATTTCAGCGCCGAGGATCGCATCCCAGGGCAGGCCGCCGCGCCGCGCCATTTCGAGCATCAGCGCGATATTGCCGTTCGAAAGGGTGACGATCGGATAGCGGCGCTTAAGCCTGGTCAGCCCTTCGACCGCATCCGGCCAGGGGTCGAGCCGCCGCCAGGCACGGGCGAAGTCGGCCCGCTTGGCCTCGCCCATGGAGACGTCATGACGATCGAGCAGCGTATCGAGCGTCTCGCGGTTGAGGATGTCGAGCCGGACGAACGGCCGCCGTCCGGAACGGCATTCCTCCATTGCCGGCTGATAGAGGCCGCGCCATGCATCGGCGAAGGCCGCGGGATCGATATCAGTGCGGCCGATATCGGCGAAGAAGCTCGTCGCCTCGCGGCTGATGCTCGTGCGCCAGTCGACGACCGTGCCGAAGACATCGAATGCCAGCGCGCTGACCGCGGCACTCACACCGCGTCGGCGACAATCGCGCGGAGCGCCTCGACGAGCGTGCGCGTCTCGGCTTCAGTGCCGATCGTCATGCGCAGGCCGTTGGCCAGCCCTTGCCCCGGCAGCCAGCGGACGATGATGCCGCGCTCCATCAGCTGATGATAGGCGACCTCGGCGGTCAGCGCGCCCTCGAACAGGACGAGCAGGAAATTGGCGTGGCTCGGCACGACGCGCAGGCCGGCATTGCCCAGCTTTGCGATCTCGCCGGCGAGCCAGGTGCGCCACTTGATATTGTGGGCACGGCTATGTTCGATGAAATCGGTCGCGCCGAGCGCTGCGATCGCTGCCTGCTGGCCGGCGGTGGTGATGCAGAAGGGCGCGCGGATCCGGTGCATCGCCGCGACCGCCTCGGCCGAGCCATAGCCCCAGCCGATCCGCTCGGCGGCAAGGCCGTGGATCTTCGAGAAGGTGCGGGTGACGATCACGTTCGGCGCATGGCGGGCGAGATCCAGGCCGCCATCATCCTCTTCGGGCATCAGATATTCGGAATAGGCCTGGTCGATCACCAGCATCACGTCAGAGGGCAGATTGGCGTGGAGGCGCAGGATCTCGCCGCGCGGGGCATAGGTGCCGGTCGGGTTGTTGGGATTGGCGATGAAGACGATCCGGGTGCGCTCGGTGACGCAGGCGAGGATCGCGTCGACATCGGTCGCATGGTCCTTGTCGGGCGCGACGACGGGATGCGCGCCGACGCGTCGGGTCGCGATCTCATAGACCGAGAAGCCGTAACGGACGAAGATGACCTCGTCGCCGGGCCCGGCATAGGCGCCGGCGGCGAGGTGAAGCACCTCGTCAGAGCCGGTGCCATAGATGATCCGCGCCGGATCGAGATCATGATAGGCGGCAAGCGCCGCGCGCAGCTCGGCCGCGCTGGCGTCGGGATAGCGCGAGAGATCGCCGACATGCTTCGAGAAGGCGGCCTGCGCCTCGGGGCTGGTGCCGAGCGGATTCTCGTTCGACGAGAGCTTGGCGACAGGCGCGCCGCTGTCAGTGGTGGATCGCCCCGGCACATAGGGGGCGATCGCCATGATCCAGTCTTTGGGCTTGGGTGCAGTCATGCGTGCGCCCTAGCGGGGGGCGGGGGAGATTGGAAGATCAGCCTTCAGTTGGGCCGCTTCCTGAGCGTCGGCCTTGGATGGTGGCGCACCGGCGCCGGGCCATTATGCCGGCGCGGCTCGCGGGCAGCATGCTCCGGCCCGCCCTGGACTGCCTCGAAGCGGACGCCGCCTTCGGCTTCCTCGCCCTCGGTGCGCTTGACCGAGGCCATGAACTTGCCGGCGATCGCGCGGGGGATCTGGAACATCGTCTCGTTCGGGGCGATGCGGATCGCGCCGACCTCGTTCTTGGTGATATGGCCCCGCCTGCAGATCAGCGGCAGGATCCAGCGCGGATCGGCATTCTGGCGGCGGCCGATATCCATGCGGAACCAGACGACGTCATCGAAGCCTTCGCGGTGATGCTCCTTGCCGGCAGGCTGCGTGGCGCCCTGAGTCAACATCTCTTCAGGGGCGGGCAGGCGGGCGCGGTAGGTCTTGACCAGGGCGGCCGCGATATCCTCGGGCGATTTCTGTTCGAGCAATTGCGCGGCGAGGGCGCGATCATCGTCATCGACCTCGACGGTTTCGAGCAGCATCGACATCAGCCGGGTGCGATCGGCCTTGCGGATATCGTCGGCGGTTGGCGCATTGACCCATTCGACCGCGATCCGCGCGCCGCGCAGCATCATCTCGACGCGGCGCTTGCGCTGGAACGGCACGATCAGCACCGCGGTGCCCTTCTTGCCGGCGCGGCCGGTGCGGCCCGAGCGATGCTGAAGCGTTTCGGCGTCGCGCGGCAGCTCGACATGGATGACGAGGCTGAGCGTGGGAAGGTCGATGCCGCGCGCGGCGACGTCGGTCGCGACGCAGACCCGGGCGCGCTGGTCGCGCAGCGCCTGCATCGCTGCGTTGCGCTCGTTCTGGCTGTGCTCGCCCGACAGCGCGACCGCGGCGAAACCGCGCTCGACCAGGCTGGCGTGGAGATGGCGGACATTGTCGCGCGTCGCGCAGAACAGCATCGCCGATTCGGCTTCGTGGAGGCGGAGCAGGTTGACGACGGCATTCTCGATATCGGCCGGCGCTACCGTCACAGCCTGGTAGCTGATATCGCCGTGCCCCCGATCCTCGCCGACGGTCGAGATGCGCAGCGCGTCGCGCTGGTAGCGCTTGGCGAGCGCGACGATCGGCTTGGGCATGGTCGCTGAAAACAGGAGCGTACGGCGCTGGTCGGGAGTCGCGTCGAGGATCTGTTCGAGATCCTCGCGGAAACCCATGTCGAGCATCTCGTCGGCCTCGTCGAGGATGACTGCCTTGAGCGAACCGAGATCAAGCGCGCCGCGCTCGATATGGTCACGCAGCCGCCCGGGCGTGCCGACGACGATATGCGCGCCGCGCGACAAGGCCCGCCGCTCGCTCGACGCATCCATGCCGCCGACACAGGTGGCGATCCGCGCGCCGGCCTTTTCATAGAGCCAGGCAAGCTCGCGGCTGACCTGGAGCGCGAGCTCGCGGGTCGGGGCGATGGCAAGCGCGAGCGGGGCGCGGGCTGGCGGCATCGTGCCTTCCTCGCCGAGCAGTTGCGGGGCGATGGCGAGGCCGAAGGCGACTGTCTTGCCCGAGCCGGTCTGGGCCGAGACGATCATGTCGCGACCCACGGCTTCGGGTTCGAGCACGGCGGCCTGGACGGGGGTAGGCGCGGCATAGCCACGGGCGGAAAGCGCTTCGGCGAGAAGCGTGGGCAGAGATGAGAAAGGCATGATCTTCCGGATATGGGGATGCGGCGCGGGCGCGGCAAACATGGGCCCTAGCACGGATGCGCGGCTAAAGCACCTGTCCTGCGGCCCAGCCGCTCGCCCAGGCCCATTGGAAGTTGTAGCCGCCGAGCCAGCCGGTCACGTCGACCGCCTCGCCGATGGCGTAGAGGCCCGGTACGCGGCGCGCTTCCATGGTCTGCGAGGACAGGCCGTCGGTCGCGATGCCGCCCGCGACCACCTCGGCCTTGGCGAGGCCCTCGGTACCGTTGGGCGTGAAGCGCCAGTCGGCGAGGCGGCGTGCTGCTTCGTCGAGACGCTTGTCGGTGAGCGCCCCGAGCTCGCCGTCGATTCCGAGCCGATCAACAAGGGTATCGGCGAGGCGGGCGGGCAGGTGGCCAGCCAGCGTGTTGCGCAACCCCGCACGCGGTTTCGCGCGCTTTGCCGCGGCCAGCCAGCCGGGCGCGAGGTCGGGCAGGAAGTCGATACCGATCGACTCGCCGTGCCGCCAATAGGAGGAGATCTGCAGGATCGCGGGGCCCGACAGGCCCTTGTGGGTGAACAGGGCCGCCTCGCGAAACGCGGCCTTGCCGCAGCGCGCGACCACGTCCGCCGCGACGCCCGAGAGCGAGCGGAACAGGGTTTCCTCGCCGCCCAGCGTCAGCGGGACCAGCGCGGGGCGGGGTTCGACCACCTTGAGGCCGAAGCGGCGGGCGAGATCATAGGCGAAGCCGGTCGCGCCCATTTTCGGGATCGAGGGGCCGCCGGTCGCGATCACCAGCGCCGGCGCGGTCGCGGTGCGGTCCCCCCAGGTGACTCGGTATTGGCCATCGGCGTGATCGACGGCGCGGGCGGGATGACCGAGGCCGATCGTCACCTTGCCCGCATCGCACTCGTCGAGCAGCATCGCGACGATCTGCCTTGCCGACCCGTCGCAGAAGAGCTGGCCGAGCGTCTTTTCATGCCAGGCGATGCCGTGGCGATCGATCAGGGCGATGAAATCCGCCGCAGTGTAGCGGCCGAGCGCCGACTTGGCGAAATGCGGGTTGGCGGAAAGGTAGCGATCGGGCGCCGTGTTGATGTTGGTGAAATTGCACCGCCCGCCGCCCGAGATGAGGATCTTCTTGCCGGGCTCGTCGGCGTGATCGAGCAGCAGGACGCGGCGGCCGCGCTGGCCGGCGGTGAGCGCGCACATCATGCCGGCAGCGCCGGCGCCGAGGATGATTGCGTCATAGGATTGGGGGGTGCGATCAGGCATATTGGCGGTTGCCATACAGGTTCTTCGTCATGCCGGACCTGTTCCGGCATCCACCGACCCGCAAGTGCCGCAATGGTTGCTGTCGCGGCGTAGTGGACCCCGGAACAAGTCCGGGGTGACGATCTGGATATGTCTCATGCCACCGGCAACCTCAGCCGGAAGCACGCCCCGGCCGGCACTTCCTTCGCCACGATCGTCCCGCCGGTCGCGGCCAGCAGCGATCGCGCGATGGCGAGGCCGAGGCCGGCGCCGCCTGCCTCGCGGCGGCCGGTGAAGAAGGGTTCGAAGATGCGTTCGAGATCGGCGATGGCGATGCCGGGACCGTCGTCGCTCACCCATAATAGCACGCCGTTATCGGCGGGCTCGATCCGGATGGTGACTCGCTCCGCCCCGGCCTGGCGACTGTTCTCGACCAGGGTCTCGAGCAGAGTCTCGACCACTTCGGGCGTGATCCGCGCCATCGGCGCGGCCGATGCAGCGACCTCGATCGCGAAACGATCCGACCGGAAGGAATCGGCCACGCGCCGTGCCGCGGCGGCGATGTCGGCGCGGGCATCGGCGTCGACATTCGCCATGTCGGCGCGGGCGAGATCGAGCAGCCGCTGGACGAGGCGGGAGAGGCGGTCGGCATCGGCGGCGGCGTTGGCGATGAAGCGGCGGCGCTCCTCCTCGCTCATCTCCTCGCCATGCTCGTCGAGCAGTTCGAGCGCGCCGCGAATCCCGGCGAGCGGCGTCTTGAACTCGTGGCTGACCGCCGCCGCGAAATCCTTGAGATAGCGCGAGCGGCGCTCGATCCGCTCGGCCATGGCGCGGAAATTGTCGTAGAGCTGGGCGATCTCGACCGCAGCGGTGACCGGCGTGTCGGGCACCGCGACCCGGCCGCGCGCGATATCCTCGCTCGCCCGGGCCAGCGCGTCGATCGGTCGGGCGATGCCGCGCGAGAGAAGAGCCACGAGCACCAGCAGGGTCATCAGGATGAGCGCGATGCCGAGCGCGATCTTGCCGCGATCCTGATAGAGGCCGACGAACAGCCCGCGCGGCGTGCGCGACAGCATCACCACGCCGATCACCCGGCCCTGGTCGATCACCGGCCGGGCATGATGGACCCGGATCGCATAGGCGCGGCTGATCACCGCGAGCCAGCTCTGCGGCTCATATTGGCCGCGCGCGCGCAGCACGGTGCGCGGCCGGCCGGCGAGCGCGGTCCGGACTTCGGGCAGGTCGGCATAGCTGACCAGCACATCGTCGCGGCCGAGCACGACCACGCCATGCGCGTCGAGCAGCCGGGTCGCGGTCAAGGTCACCGCCGCCGCGTCGCTCGCCATGGGGAGCAGGATATGGGCGACCCGGACGGCATGCGGATCGGGCATGCCGCGCCGGACAGGGGCCGGGCGGGGCGGCAGGACGGGCATGGTGCGCAGGTCGATCGTCGGGGCCTCCGGCGCGAGGAAGCGGCGCGAGCGATCAGGGGCGCCGTCGCGCCAGGCTGATTTATAGGCTGAGGCAAGCACGACGCTCTGCGAGATCAGCTCGGCCTCGGTCTGCTGGACGATCGTGTTCTCATAGACGCGCAGGAACAGCGCCGCGACCCCGGGGAGCGCCGCCACGAACAGGAAGGTGCCGAGCAGGATGGTGCGCAGCCTGAGCTGGGGCCAATGCGCCTTGGCGAAATCCTTGAAGGCCCGGATCAGATTTGGGATCAACCGCAGCTGCCGATCCGATAGCCGATCCCGGCGCGGGTCTCGATCAGGTCGGCCTCGCCGAACTTCGCGCGCAGGTTGCGGACATGGCTGTCGATCGTCCGGTCAGTGATGGCGAAGCCGGGGCCGTGCAGCCGGTCAATGATCGAGTCGCGCGAAAAGACCCGGGCGGGCATGCTCGCGAGCAGCAGGAGGAGCTGGAACTCGGTGGCGGTCAGCGGCACCGGCACGTCGTCCCACCGCGCTTCCCAGCCCTCGGTATCGAGCGCCAGCCGGTTGTGCGTGATGCTCGCGGGCTGCGGGGCGGTCGCCACGCCGCGCTTCAGGATCGCCCCGACCCGGGCGACCACTTCGCGCGGCGAGAAGGGCTTCACGACATAGTCGTCGCCGCCGATCTCGATGCCGACGATCCGGTCGATCTCGTCGTCGCGTGACGACAGGAACAGGATCGGCAGCGCCGCGCCGGCGCCGCCCGCGGCGCGCAGCCGCCGGCACAGGTCAAGCCCGTTGAGCCGCGGCATATTGATGTCGAGCACCATCAGATCGGGCATGTCGCGGCCGATCGCGGCGAGCGCCTCCTCGCCATCGCCAGCCTCGCTCGGCCGCATCCCCGCCTTGCCGAGCGCGAAGACGAGCAGCTCGCGGATATGGGGATCGTCATCGACGACGAGGATGCGGTGGCTCATGGGCTTCATCAGTGTCTTCCAGCGGGGGATCGGTCAACAATGGCCCGGCGTGTAGAGGCGGCGAGTCGATGCCTGATCCGGCCGATGTGGAGAAACGGTGCAGGCGCCGATTCCTCCCTGTTCCGGCGGCCACAACAGGGAGGAACAGGGAGGCTTTTCTTTTTTCGGGCCTTTTGCGGCGATTTTTCCGGAAAAATATGCCGTGTAATCAAATAGATGATGCCATTCTCCCTGTTATGTGGAACAGGGAGCTGTGTTGGAGATAACAGGGAGACGCTGCCCCGGAACAGGGAGGCGCCGGGTTGGCGCAACCGTGGCAAGGGGCGGAATCGTCATGGCGGGGGGCATTGCCACCGACGGATGTCGGGTTGAATCGCTGACCGCCGGAAGCCCGCTTATCCCGCGTCGTTGGCGAACGCCTGTTCCGACCGCGCGTGCAGCGCCCAGAAGTCCGGGATCTCGCGGCCGACGAGCTTTGCCTCGAGCACAGCAAGGTGCGACTGCCAGCCGGCACCGGTGCCGGCGCGCGCCGCGGGGGTGACGCCGCTATGCGTCAGGACAAGCCGGGTGCGGTCGCCCTCCGGGAACAGCGCGAACTCGGCCACGCCGTTCCCGTCGCCCTCGAAGGTGAAGGCGAGCAGGCGCGGCGGATCGATCCGGACGATCTTTTCGTGGACGACGATCCCCTTGTACGCAGCATAGGCCGGCGGATAGGGCACCTTCTCGGCCGACAGATTGTCGTGATCGAAGATCAACTCGACATCGCCGCCGTCCCGCAATTCCATGTTTCCCGCAGCGAACCAGCGGCCGCGCTTGTCGGAATCGGTCAGCCATTCCCAGACAATGTCGATGGGCGCGTCGAGCAGCCGCTCGAAATGCAGCGACCGGGTCTCAGGTGCGGTGTCCGTCATGAAGCTTCCTCCAGGATGCGGGCGAGGCTGCCGAGGATCATCGTCCAGCCCTTGCGGGTCTGTTCCTCATAGGACGCCCAGGCCGGATCCATCTCGTGGGTGAGGGTGAGGGTCGAGCCGCCGTCCCTGGCGGCGATCTCGATCGCGACGCGAGTCCATTCGCCTTCCCCGGCCGGGTCGGCGCGGAACAGGAAGACCAGGCGACGCGGGCGATCGATCACCTGGTACAGGATATGGTGACGGGCATCCCCTGAAGCGCGGCGCTCGACGATCAGCGCACGGCCGCCGACGCGCGCATCGATCTCGACCTCGAGCATCTCGCCGTCGGGCGTCGCGAACAGGAATTTGCCCGCAATTGCCGGGTCGAGCCACGCATCGAATATCGTTTCGGGCGACGCATCGAAGTCGCGTGAGACAGTCAGGACGACGGGTGTACTCATGCCGCGCGCTCCTTCTCGGCCTTGATCAGCGCCTCGAGCACATCGAGGCGCGCGTTCCAGAATTTCTCCCATTGCCGCAGCCAGATTTCGGCTTCGCGCAGCGGCTCGGCCTGGAGGCGGCACAATTGCTGCCGGCCGGCCTTGCGCCGCTCGACCAGCCCGGCGCGCTCGAGCGCCTTCACATGCTTGGCGGCGCCGGCGAAGCTCATCGCGTGCGGTGCGGCGAGTTCGCCGATGCTGCGCTCGCCGTCCGAAAGGCTGGCGAGCATCGCCCGGCGGGTCGGATCAGCGAGCGCGGCGAAGATCATGTCGAGTCGTTCAACCATTTGGTTTATCTATTCCGGTCGGCGCCGAATTGTCAACCTCCTGGTTTAATGATGGTGCGGAGAACATGCCCTTGCGAGGCAGGCGCGCCGGGGCCAGATCCGGGCTCTACCGAGGAGATCGCCATGCACCGATTCGCCCAGCCCATCTTCATTGCCGCCGGCCTTCGCACCCCGTTCGGGAGAGGGGGCGGGGCGCTTGCCGACCATGACGCGATCACCCTGGCGGTGCCGGTGGCGCAGGCGATGGCCGCCAAGGCGCGGCCCGACCTGTTCGTCTGGGGCACGGTGATCCCGAGCCTTGGCTGGAGCAATATCGGCCGTGAGATCTGGCTCGATGCCGGGCTCGATCCGACCGTGCCCTCTTTCTCGGCGGTGCTCGCCTGCTCGACCTCGATGGTCGCTGCGTTCGCCGCCGGCGGGATGCTCGGCGGCGACAAGGACCTTGCCCTGGTCGGCGGATCGGAAGTGATGAGCAATCCGCCGATCGGGCTGAAACTCGAGGCGTCGAAGCGGATCGTGAAATTGTTCCGCACCAACCCGGCCGAGGCGCTGTCGGCGCTTCAGGCACTCACCCCCAATGATCTCGTGCTACCGATCAAGGGCTTCGCCAATCGCATCACCGGGCGAACGATGGGCGACCATATGGAGGAGACGGCCCAGATCTGGGGCATCAGCCGCGAGGCGCAGGACGACTGGTCGCTGAAGAGCCACCAGCGCGCCGTCGCCGGCTGGGAGCGCGGGTTCTTCGACGATCTCGTCATCCCGCTGCCCGAGATTCAGCGCGACGCCAATCCGCGTGCCGACACCTCGATCGAAAAGCTCGCGAGCCTCAAGCTCGCTTTCGATCCGGAGAGCGGCAAGGGCACGCTGACCGCCGGCAACAGCTCGCCGATCACCGATGGCGCCGCCGCCTGCTGGGTCGCGACCGAAGCCGGGCTGAAGCGGCTGCCCGAAGGCACACCTTATGCCGAGCTGGTCGATCACGAGATCGCCGCGGTCGACCATGCCGAGGACGGTCTGCTGATGGCGCCGAGCTTCGCCATTCCCCGGCTGCTCGCGCGGCACGGGTTGCGTTACGGCGACATCGCCTTGTGGGAAATCCACGAGGCGTTTGCGGCGCAGGTGCTCGCCAATGTCGCGGCGCTGGAAAAGCCGGGCTGGACGCGGGAGCGCGCCAGGGTCGATTTCGATTTTGGGGAATTCCCCTGGGACCGGGTCAATCCCAATGGCGGCTCGGTTGCGATCGGCCATCCCTTCGCGGCGACCGGTGCGCGGGATTTCAGCCAGGCGGTGAAGGAGTTGTGGGCGATGCCGAGCGGCACGCTTGCCGTGGTCAGCGTCTGTGCCGATGGCGGGCATGGGACGGTGGCGCTGCTGCGGCGGCCGTGACCGTTTCAGGGCGGATCGGCGTTTGATACCGCTATAAGGGATTCACGCGAAGACGCGAAGGCGCGAAGAGGTTATCGCAAGGCGGGCTTTTTGCTCCTCAGGTTTGAGGTGCCCGAAGAACGCGGGATTATGGCTTTATCCGCGCATATTCTTCGCGTCTTCGCGTCTTCGCGTGAAAAATCATGGCGGCGCGGAGGAACCGAAATGTTGAATCCCCAGAGCATCGACACAGACGGAAGATCAGCCGATGCGGGTGATCTCGCGCCAGCCGATGTCGCGGCGGCAAAAGCCGGTCGGGAAGTCGATGCTGTCGACGCCGCGATACGCCGCGGCCTGGGCTGACGCCACATCGGGGCCGATCGCGGTGACCGCGAGCACGCGCCCGCCCGCGGCGACCAGCGTGTCGCCGTCACGACGGGTCCCCGCCTGGAAAACGCGCGTGCCGGTTGCCTCGGCCGCCTCGATCCCGGCGATCGCGCCGCCGGTCTCGGGCGTGCCGGGATAGCCTTTGGCCGCCATCACCACCGTCAGCGCGGTGTCAGCCGAGAAACGCGCGGGCGCGTGCCCGGCGAGCCGGCCCTCCGCCGTCGCCAGCAGCAAGCCGAGCAGATCCTCGTCGAGCCGCATCATCAGCACCTGGCATTCGGGATCGCCGAAGCGGGCATTATATTCGATCAGCTTCGGGCCCTGGGCGGTCAACATCAGGCCGGCATAAAGGACCCCCGAAAAGGGCATGCCGGCCGCCTTCATCGCGGCGACGGTCGGCAGGATGATCTCGTCGATCGCGCGCTGTTCGAGCTCGGGCGTGAGCACGCGGGCCGGGCTGTACGCGCCCATCCCGCCGGTATTGGGCCCGGTATCGCCATCGCCGACGCGCTTATGGTCCTGCGCGGAGCCGAACGGCAGGATCGCGTCGCCATCGGTGAGCACGAACAGGCTTGCTTCCTCGCCCTCGAGAAATTCCTCGATCACTGCCTCGGCGCCGCGCACCGCGAACAGGTCGGCGATCGCTGCCTCGGCTTCGTCGCGCGTCGTCGCGACCGTCACGCCCTTGCCGGCGGCGAGCCCGTCGGCCTTGACCACCACCGGCAGGCCGAAATCGCCGAGCGCGGCCAGCGCGCCGTCGCGCGACGTGACGCGGGCATAGCCGGCGGTCGGGATCTTCGCGCGGGCGCACAGATCCTTGGTGAAGCCCTTCGATCCTTCGAGCTGCGCCGCCGCCTTGTTCGGCCCGAAGACGGGAATGCCCATCGTCCGGATATTGTCGGCGAGCCCGTCGACCAGCGGCGCCTCGGGGCCGATCACGACCAGGCCGATCGAGTTGCGATGGCAGAAATTGATCACGTCGCGGTGGTCGGCCGGATCGAGCGCGACCAGCTCCGCATGGGCCGCGATCCCCGGATTGCCGGGGGCTGCATATAATTTCCCGAGGCGCGGCGATTGCGCCAGCCGCCATGCCAGCGCATGTTCGCGACCACCGGATCCGATCAGCAGGACATTCATGGCCGACCCTTTCTCCGACACCGCCCAGGATGGGGCCGGGCGGCTGGTAGCCGAGCAACTGCCCGGCGACAACGCCGCACCGGTCAGCGTCGGCGAACTCGCGCTCAAATTGAAACGCATCGTCGAGGGCGAATTCGGCCATGTCCGCCTGCGCGGCGAGATTTCGGGCTATAAGCGAGTCGCCTCGGGCCATGCCTATCTGAGCCTCAAGGACGACAGCGCGGTGATCGACGGCGTGATCTGGAAGGGACAGGTCTCGGGCCTCGCCTTCCAGCCCCAGGACGGGGTCGAGGTGATCGCGACCGGTCGCATCACCACCTATCCGGGCCGCTCCAAATACCAGATCATCATCGAGCGGATGGAGCTGGCCGGCGAGGGCGCCTTGATGGCGCTGCTCGAGAAGCTGAAGGCGAAGCTTGCCGGGGAGGGTCTGTTCGACGTTCGCGCCAAGAAGCTGCTGCCCTTCCTGCCGCGGGTGATCGGCGTCGTCACCTCGCCGACCGGCGCCGTGATCCGCGATATCCTCCACCGCCTCGAGGATCGCTGCCCGACCCATGTCCTGGTCTGGCCGGTCAAGGTGCAGGGCGACGGCGCCGCGGCCGAGGTCGCCGGCGCGATCCGCGGTTTCGACGCGATCGCGCCGGGCGGTCCGGTGCCGCGCCCCGATCTCATCATCGTCGCGCGGGGCGGCGGCTCGATCGAGGATCTCTGGGCGTTCAACGAGGAGGCCGTGGTCCGCGCCGTTGCGGGTTGCTCGATCCCGCTGATCTCGGCGGTCGGCCACGAGACCGACACGACGCTTGTCGATTTCGCCGCCGATCTGCGTGCGCCGACACCGACCGCGGCGGCGGAGATGGCGGTGCCGGTGCTCGCCGACCTGCGCCTGGCGCTCGACGGCTACGGCCAGCGCACGGAACGCTGCGCGCGGCGCCATCATGAGCGCGCCCGCGAGCGGCTCGAGGCGCTGGTGCGCGTGATTCCCAGGCGGGACGCGTTGCTCGGGCCGCAGCGCCAGCGCGCCGACGATCTCGGCGCGCGGCTCGATCGCGGGCTAGAGCGGCGAGTGACGCTGGCGCGGGGCGTGCTCGACCGGTCGGCCGGGGCCCTGCGGCTTTCAGTGCTGGAGCGCCAATTGGCCGCGTCGCATGACCGGCTGACCCGAACCTGGCGGCTGGTCGAATCGCTGAGCCACAAGAGCGTGCTCGCCCGCGGCTATGCCTATGTTTCGGCACGGCCTTCGGGCGTCGTGGTCGGCTCGGCAGCGGCGGCGCGCGCCGCCGGCGCCGTCACGCTCCACTTCCGGGACGGGCCAGTCGATGCGCGCCTTGAGCGGCCGGGCGGCAAGGCATATGAGAAGGCCAGCCCGGATCAGCCCAGCCTGTTGTGAATCCAGTCCCTTTGTGAGCAGAGTACACCGATGTTGATGTCGAATAGCGATCGCCCCGCCCGCCTCCATTATATGGCCAACGGTTTTCGCGTGCTTGCGACCGGCGACCATGTCGTCTGCGCGATCTCGGGCGCGCGCATCCCGCTCGAGGACCTGCGCTACTGGAGCGTCGAACGACAGGAGCCCTATGCCAGCCCGGAGCTGGCGATGCAGGCGATGGCGCCGCAATGAAGCGGGCGCGGCGCTGGACATGGGGAGTCTCGGCGCTGCTGGTCCTCGGAAGCTGCGTCACCGCGGCTGAACCGCGCGCCGCCGCCGAGCGGGTTACGGCGACCGCGCGCACGCCGGTGCCGCAGCCGATACAGGCAGGCGCGCGGGAGGCGGCGCGGGGGAGTTTCAGCTATTCGGGTCGCATGATGCAGGGCGGGATGGTGATCGGCATCGCGCCCGCCGGCACCTCCCTGCTCGCCTTCAACGGCGCCGCCATTCCGGTCGCGCCCGACCGGCGTTTCCTCATTGCGTTCGATCGCGACGCCGGCCCCTCCGCCACGCTCGTGGCGACACTCGACGACGGCCGCGAGGTGCGCGACACGCTGACCGTCGCGCCGCGCGCCTGGGATATCTCGCGGCTGGACACCTTGCCGAAATTCCCGGTGCCCGAACCCGAATTCGAGAAGATCCGTCCGGCGGAGCTGGCGCAGATCAACGCCGCGCGGCGGACCCAGGTCGTCTCGGACGGATGGCGCCAGCCTTTCCTGTGGCCGGTGCTCGGCCGCATCTCCACCCTGTTCGGCTCGCAGCGTATCTACAAGAATGGCGAGGCCGGCTCCTATCATTCGGGCATCGACATCGCCCGGCCGACGGGCACCGTCGCGCTCGCGCCCGCCGATGGGGTGGTCATCCTCGCCGCCGACCACCCCTTCACGCTCGAGGGGAATCTGTTGATGATCGACCATGGCATGGGCCTCAACAGCGCCTTTCTTCACTTGTCGAAGATCACCGTCCATGTCGGTGAGCGGGTGCAGCGCGGCGAGCCGGTCGGGCTGGTCGGGATGACCGGCCGCGCGACCGGGCCGCACCTCCACTGGAGCATGAAATGGCGCGATTCCCGTATCGATCCGCTGCTGGTCGCCGGGCCGATGCCGGTCGCGCAATGAGGGGAAGGGGCCTCACTTTTTCGCGGCCGCAATAAAGTTACGTATTGCTGCCCCAGTGCAGCGCAACAATGTCGCGATCGTGTCATTTTGGCTACAGGAGGATGAACCCCTTCATTCAACCTGAATGCACGCTCTACAGGTTCGCGAGGCCTGTCCTGTCGCCGGTGTCGCGAACGTCATTCTCAAGGGCCGTCCATGCGGGGATCGCGGAGCGGGCGCTGGGTTTTTGGTCGGCACCGCGGCGGACCAACCTATTCGGCGTGCGCACACGGGGTTGCGCGCACCGGACTATAATATCCGCTTGACCTTCACCCCTGGCGAGCCCGCCACCCGCATGACGAAGCTGCCAAGCGCCCCACGCTTCACCACGACGTCAAGACCTGGCTTCGGGCTTCTGTAGAACGGCCCGGTGTCGGTCTGCTGCCAGACTGAGCCGTCCTCGAGGCGGATCGTCCAGCCTTCGACTCCCTCGCGGCTCGATGCGATCTTCGATTCGATCTGGGCGACTTCGGCCGGACCCTTGTCGTTGGCGTCGCCGAAAAGCCTGATGTGGGGCAGCGTCAGCCCGAACAGGCTGCGCTTCGCGTCGCGAATCTGTTCCTTGTCGACGATCACCACGTCCTTCGCCTTCTCGGCGGCGTCGAGCGATGCGACTTCCCGATCATAACAGGCAAGCCGATCTGCCGTTTCCTTTATCGCGCGGCAATCGACGAGACGCTGGAATGCCTGCGCCCGGCCAGACGCTTCGGTCTGCTTCGCCACGGCCGGCCCGGTCATGACTGCGGTGAACAAAGCGATGTAACCCAGCCTCATAGCTTTCTTCCTTCGTTCTTCAGGCTGACTGTCCTGTATCGCATATTTCGTCATGTGGCACGGTTGCAACACTGGCGATGCAAATTTGTGCGGTGCGGTCAAATCCCGTTTACAGAAGTTTGGCAGGGGCGCACGCAGCAAATCTTGCCCGACCCGAACAAAAACTGTTCGCCGTTCGGCCCAAACGCCGTGGCTCGACTGCGGCTAAAAAAAGGGAATAGCACACGTGAAAAAGCACGTAACAATCGCAACGCTCAAGAATGGCGCCGCACCGATCGCATTGGGCCTGGCGCTGCTCTCGGCTCAGGCACATGCGCAGGCCGCGCCGCAGACGTCGGCGGATACGACACTCCCCACCACGCAGACCTCGGATAGCGCACCGGGCGGCGACGTCGTCGTAACCGGGTCGCGCATCCCGCAGCCGAACCTCACATCGACTGCGCCGGTGACCGTCGTCTCCAGCCAGGAAATCAAGCTGCAGGGCACGACGCGGGTCGAGGACCTGCTCAACTCGTTGCCGTCGGTCTTCGCGAGCCAGGCGTCGTCGCTGTCGAATGGCGCGGACGGGACGGCTTCGGTCGATCTGCGCGGCCTCGGCACCACGCGTACCCTCTCCCTGGTGAACGGCCGGCGCATCGTCCCCGGCGATCCCAGCCCGACGAGCGGTTCGGCCGCGGACATCAACATCATCCCGACCTCGATCCTGAAGCGGGTCGAAGTGCTGACCGGCGGTGCCTCGTCGACCTACGGCGCGGACGCGGTGGCGGGCGTCGTCAACTTCATCATCGATACCGACTTCACTGGCGTTCGGGTCGACGGCCAGTACAACTTTTATCAGCACAATAATCGCGACAAATTCCTGACGCCGCTGCTGGACACGCGGGCGAGCCAGGGCCTTGCCGGCTATGGCTATCCGCGGGGCAATGTCGCTGACGGCGGCACCGTCGACGCGACTGTCTCGATGGGCGCCAAGTTCGACGATGACCGCGGCCATGCAGTGGCCTATTTCGGATACCGCAAGGTGGACCCGATCCTGCAGGGCAGGCGCGATTACAGCGCGTGCGTCCTTCAGAACACTGGTGCCGGCAAGCCGCGTTGCGGCGGCTCCGCGACGTCGGACAATGGCAATGCCGTCGTGTTCGCGGGCGGCACATCGACAATCTATACATTCGCGCCGAACGGCGGCTTCAACAACTCGACCAGCCTCTATAACTTCGCCCCGACCAACTATTATCAGCGCCCGGATGAGCGCTACACGGCGGGCGCGTTCGTCAATTACGAGATCAGCGATGCGGTCAAGCCGTACCTCGAATTCATGTTCATGGACGATCGTACGGTCGCGCAGATCGCGCCCTCGGGCGATTTCGGCAATACGCTGACGATCAACTCGGACAACCCGTTCATCTCGCCGGCGCAGCGCGCTGTCATCTTCGCCCCGGGCAACCTGATCAACGGCTATCTCGGCAATTTCCCGCTGGCAGCGGGGGCGCCTTTCAACCCGAATCCGGGTGCGGCGCCGCTCTCGTTCATCGATCCGACCACTGGCAATCCTTATAATCTCGGCTTCTTCCAGTTGCTGCGTCGCAATGTGGAAGGCGGTCCGCGCCAAGCGGATCTGCAGCACACCGATTACCGCGGCGTGGTCGGCGTCAAGGGCGATCTCGGCCATGGCTGGTCGTACGACGCCTATTATCAATATGGTCGGGTGAAATACACCCAGATCTACAGCAACGAGTTCTCGGTCCGTAAGCTCAACCTCGCGCTCGACGCGGTACGCAATCCGGCCACTGGTCAGATTGTCTGCCGTACGACGCTGATGCCGGGCGGCGACCCGAACTGCGTGCCCTATAATGTGTTCGGCGGGGCAGGGGCGGCTTCGGCCGCGTCGGTTGCCTATCTTTCGGAGACTGGATTCCAGAGCGGCACCACGACCGAGCAGATCGCCAACGCGTCGCTGACCGGCGATCTCGGCCAATATGATGTGAAGACGCCGTGGGCCACTGACGGCGTCAGCGTCAACATCGGCACTGAATATCGCAAGGAATCGCTCGAGCTGAAAACCGACGAAGCCTTCTCGACCGGTGATTTGACCGGGCAAGGTGGTGCGACGCTGCCGATCTCGGGCAGCTTCCACGTCATCGAGTTCTTCGGCGAGGCGCAGGTTCCGCTGGTGCAGGACAATTTCGTCCACGATATCTCGTTTAACGGCGGATATCGCTACTCGTCCTACAAGACGAGCGCCGGCCGCAGCTACAATACCAACACCTTCAAGCTGGGTCTCGATTTCGCGCCGGTGCGCGACATCCGGTTCCGCGCTTCCTTCAACCGTGCGGTGCGGGCACCGAACATCCAGGAACTGTTCGCCACGCCGACCGTCGGCCTCAACGGCAGCAAGGACCCGTGCACCGGAATAGTGGGCGGGGTTCACGCCTCAGACTATGGTTGCCGCGCCCAGGGTCTCGCCATCGGCCAGGATCCGTCGTCCAATCCGGCCGGCCAGTATAACGGCCTGATCGGCGGTAACCCGGATCTGACGCCCGAAAAGGCGACGACCAAGTCGTTCGGTGTCGTGTTCCAGCCGCGCTTCATTCCCCGGCTCGCGGTGACGGTCGATTATTTCGACATCAAGATCAGGGACGCGATTCAGCCGCCGTCGCAGGACGCGATCCTGAAGGACTGCGTGCTTCATGCCACCGCGACGTTCACGCCTGAATCATGCACCCTGGTGCACCGCGACGCCGCGGGTTCGCTGTGGCTCACCCCCGGTGGCTATGTGAACAACCTCCCGAACAATCGCGGCGTCGTGCAGACCAAGGGCATTGAGGTCGGCGCCAATTATTCGCAGCCGCTCGGCGGAATCGGGTCGCTGGCGCTGGCCTTCAACGGCACCTATCTCGACAAGTACATGGTCGATAACGGGGTCACCCAGCAGGCCTATGACTGCGCCGGCCTTTATGGCCCGGTTTGCAGCAGCGGTGGCACCACGGTCAGCGGTGCGACGATGCCGCATTGGCGCCACAAGGCTCGCCTGACCTGGCAGCATCCGAGCGGTATCGGGCTGTCGCTGCAATGGCGCTATATCGGTCCCGTTTCGGCCGAGACGACGAGCAACTATGAGGCTCTGTCCGCTATCGCCGCGAACCAGTTCAATCCGGGCCTGCACATCAAGTCGTACAGCTATTTCGACCTGGCGACGACCTTCGCCGTCGGCTCGAGTTTCAAGTTCCGGCTCGGGGTCAACAACCTGATGGACAAGCAGCCGCCGTTCGTTACCTCGGGCAATGGCGGCAAGGATGGGTCGAATCTGTGCCCGACGGGCCCATGCAACGGCAATACCTATCCGGCGACCTATGATGCGCTCGGCCGCTATCTGTTCGCTGGCGTCACGCTCGACTTCTGACGCCGTCGCCGTTCTAAAATCTGGGGCGGCGGGCCTTCGGGCCCGCCGCCCTTGTCTTGCCCGTTTCTTCCCTGTGGCATCGCTGAGCAATTCGATTGCATTGGCGCTGATACCCGGTCCAAAAGGCCAAGGTGGCTACTTCACCCATATTAGATGCCGGAACCGCAGATGCGCTGCGACAGGCCATGGGCGCTGCCCAGCGGGGCGATCTGTCCCACGCGCGCGCGCTCGCTGAAGGGGCTCTGGCGCGGGGCGGGGATGTCGTCGCGCTCAACGCCTTTCTGGGCATGCTGCGGGCGCGCGGCGGTGACACCGCGGGTGCGATCCGGCATCTCAAGCTGGCGCATCGCGGTCGCCCCGATGACGCGACCATCGCGTGCAACCTGATTTCGGCGCTGATCGAAACCGGGATGCCGGCGGAGGCGCTCGAGGTCGCGACGCACGATTTCGCCTTTGCCGATCCCAGCCTGCGGATCGCGCGCTACCGCGGCTTTCTGGCCCAATCGCTCGACAATTTCCAGGTTGCGGCGGAGGCCTATGAGCATGTCGTCGCGCACGCACCGCGCGATTTCGAGAGCTGGAACAATCTGGGCAACGCCCGAACCGGCCTCGGGGATTTCGACGGCAGCGTCGCCGCTCTCACGCGCGCCGTGGAGCTCGATCCGCTCGCCGCGCCGACGCGCCTCAACCTCGCCATCGCGTTGCACGCGGCGGGCCGTGCGGCCGAGGCCGAAGCAGTGCTGCGCAAGGCGGCTCGGGATTTTCCGGACGACGATCGCCCGCTGCATGAGCTTTATGTCGAATTCAAGCACGATGGGCGCGATGACGAGGCGCTGCCCGTCATCGAGGAAGCGAGCGCCCGCAACCCCTCCAACGCAGGCCTGCAGCTCAAACTGGGTGTGGAATATGGTCTCGTTCGGCGGCCTGCCGATGCGGAGCGAGCGTTTCGCGCTGCGATCAGCTTCGATGCGACGCTCGTCGATGCCTATCTCGGCCTGGCGATTCAATATGAGCATACCAATCGCGAGGAGGAATTCGCACCGCTGATCTCGCTTGCCGAGGCAAACGGCCTTGAGGCCGGCCCGCTCGCCTTTTTGCGGGCGCTCGAACATCGTCGCGCCAAGCGGTTCGAGGAAGGACTCGCCTGCATCCAACTGGTGCCGCCCGAAGTGGAGCCGGAGCGTACGGCGCATATCCGGGCGACCCTGCTCGATCGACTGGGCCGCTCGGACGAGGCGTTCGGTGCGTTCGAGGAAGCGGCGCAGGTGCATCAGGCGAGCCCGACCGAGCCCCTGCGGCGCGGCGCCGAGCTTCGGACCGAGCTTCGCGCCGAGCTGCAGTTTATGACGCCCGAATGGGCGGCGGGCTGGGCCTGGGCACCGCCGGTCGCGGATCGTCCGGATCCGGTGTTTCTGGTCGGCTTTCCGCGTTCCGGGACGACGCTGCTCGACACGATCCTGATGGGTCATCCTGCCGTCACGGTGATGGAGGAGCAACCGCCGCTCAATTTCGTCGACAAGGCGATTGGCGGCCTCGCCGCGATTCCGACGCTCGACGCGGCGGCGATCACGAAAGCGCAGGCAGACTATTATGCCGAAGTTCAAAAGCTGGCCGCGCCTCCGCCAGGCAACCTGCTGATCGACAAGTCACCATTGTTTCTCAACAAGGTGCCCCTGATCAAGCGCCTCTTCCCGCGCGCGCGGTTCATCCTTGCGCTGCGTCATCCGTGCGACGTGTTGCTAAGCTGCTTCATGAGCAATTTCCGGCTCAACTCGGCAATGGCCAATTTCCTGCGTCTGGAAGACGCGGCCGAATTCTACGATCTGAATTTCCGGCATTGGGAGCAATCGCAGGCGCTGTTCGACATGGACGTGCATACGGTCGTCTATGAGCGGCTCGTCGACAATGTCGAAGCCGAAGTGCGGCCGCTGATCGATTTCCTCGGGCTCGACTGGCACGAAGCAGCGCTTGATCATCAGCGGACGGCGAAGTCCCGCGGTTTGATCACCACCGCCAGCTATTCGCAGGTTACCGAGCCCATCTACTCCCGTGCGGCCGGTCGATGGGAGCGATATCGCACGCATCTGGAGCCGATCCTGCCGACGATCGAGCCCTGGGTGCGAAAGTTCGGCTACTCGCTTTGAGCATCGATCCGCTGACGCACCTGGCCGAAGCGGATCGCGCTCTGGCGGCGCAGGATCTGCCCCGCGCACTCGTGCTGCTGCGCCAGGCCGCCGAGGCGCAGCCTGACAGCCTGGCGATATGGATGCGGCTGGCAGGGGTCACCCGCGCCGCCGGGCAACCGCGCGCGGCGCTCGACGCGATTCATCGGGCGCTTGCCGTCTCCCCGCTCGATTTCACCGCGCTGCTCATGCGGGCAAGCCTGCTCGAGCGCCTGGGCGATACGAACGCTGGCGAGGCCTGGGGTCACGCGATCGCGCAGAAGCCCGACGGAAATTTGCCGCCGCAGCTGGCCGCCGCGCTGGCCGATGGAGAACGTCGTCATGCGGCGTGGCTCGATCAGCGTGAGGCGCGACTAAGGGAGGGCATGGAGGCCATCGAACGCGTCGCCGATCGAGAAGAGCGCCAGCGGATCGCCCGCTTCCGCAGCAACGTGTTGCGCCGGACGCGGCCCTATCACAGCGAGCCGACTCATTTTCATTTCCCGGAATTGGCCGAACGCGAATTCCACCCGCGCCGCCTTTTTCCCTGGCTGTCGGAGCTGGAAGCGCAAACCGATACCATCGCGGCCGAGCTGGACATCGCGATGAAGGCCGAGCGCGCCGAGCTTGTTCCCTACATCCAATATGCCGAGCACCTGCCGCTTCGCCAATGGCAGCCGCTCAACCACAATCGCGACTGGACGGCGATTCACCTCCGGCAGAACGGCAGGCGGATCGAGGCGAATGCGCGCCATTGCCCGCGTACGCTCGCGCTGCTCGATCAGATTGGCCAGCCGGCCATTCCCGGGGCGTCGCCCAATGCCATGTTCTCGCTGCTGGCGCCGAAGACCGCGATCCCGCCCCATGTCGGGGTGAGCAACGCGCGCCTCGTTTGCCATCTCCCGCTGATCATCCCCGAGGGGTGCTGGTTTCGCGTTGGTGACGAGACCCGATATTGGCGGCGCGGCGAGGCGTTCGTGTTCGACGATACGATTGAGCACGAGGCGCTGAATCCGAGCGATCAACTCCGCGTCGTCCTCATCTTCGACCTTTGGCACCCGGACCTCAGTGCAGTGGAGCGCGAGGCGGTCACCGCGCTCATCGCCCTTGAGGGGGGCGGTTCGGCCGAGGGATTGTGACTTTCGCGGCGCGGCTTGAGTCCGTCCGGCGGGGCCATGCCGGCGCTGACGAGCTCGCGAACCTCGCTGAACTTGCGCTTGCCCAGGGGGAGGAGGAAGCCGCTCTCCCGTTCCTGGTGCGCGGGGCCGAGCGGTCGCCGGACGCGCGTTTGTGGCAATGGACAGGGCTGCTGCAGCGCGCGCTCGACGAGCATGAGGATGCGTTGGCCTCTTTCGGCCGCGCCGCGCGGATTGCACCGTTCGATGCCAGCATCGCCCGTGGCCGCGCGCAGGTCGCGTTCGAGGCAGGGCTGGATGCCGTCGCATTGTTCGAGCATGCACGCCGGCTCGCGCCGGAGAAGGGAGATTTGCTGCTCGCTCTCGCTGCCGCGCGATTGGCCGTCGGGCGGGGCGAGGAGGCCATCGCCGAACTCGACGCGATCCTGGCGCAGGCGCCGCTGTGGCTGCAGGGTCACGCACAACTAGCCCAGCTTCGCGCTGTCCTTGGCCATTCAGCCCAGGCGACGGCGTCGATAGAACGGGCATTGGCGGCGATGCCGGCCGAGCCGGCACTGTGGACCAGCCTGTTCGATCTTTCGCTCCGTCGTGAGGATTTCGCCGCGCTCGAGGTTGCCGTCGGGCGAGCACGGACGGCGGGCCAGGACGAGGGACTGTGCTCGGAATATGCCGCGGTGGCCGCCGCCGAACGCGATGACGCAGATCGTGCGGCGGCGCTGTTCGACCGGGTCCCGGCCGTCGCGCAACCCAGGCTCGCGATCTGGCGGATCCGCCATTTCTTGCGGACCGGGCAGCTCGATCGAGCGCTGCGGTTGATCGATAACGAACTGAAGGGCGAGCGCGCGGCGGCCGCCTGGCCCTATGCCGCGATGGCGTGGCGGCTAGCCGGCGACGCGCGCAGCGGCTGGCTGGAAGCCGATTCGCGACTGGTGGCGACGATCGATCTCGGCGGCCTTCCGTCGCTCGATCGCCTGGCGGCGCTGTTGCGCTCGCTGCATATCGCGAAAGGCGAGTATCTGGACCAGTCGGTGCGCGGCGGTACGCAGACTGACGGCCCGCTATTCAGCCGCATCGACCCGCTGATTCGTTCGGCACGGACAGAGGTGGTGACGGCCATCGGGCGCTATATTGCCGACTTGCCGGACAATGATGCCTCGCATCCTCTGCTGCGCCATCGTCGCGATCGCCGCATCCGCTTCGCCGGGAGCTGGTCGGTTCGGCTCCGCGATGGCGGTTATCATGCCAACCATGTCCATCCGCAGGGCTGGATCAGTTCGGCGCTCTATGTCGCCCTTCCGGCGCGACAGCCCGGAGAGTCGCCCGAGGCGGGCTGGCTGGCTCTTGGGGAGCCGCAGGCGGCGCTCGGTGTTGATCTCCGCCCGACCCACTTGATCGAGCCCCGGGAAGGCCGGCTGGTCCTGTTCCCTTCCTGGATGTGGCATGGAACGCGTCCCTTCGCGAATGGCGAGCGTCTCACCATCGCATTCGACGTTGCTCCACCCCGGTGATCGACCAGCGATTGCTCTTTCCGCAGCGGTCGGTCATCCTGCGGAAATATTCACCTTGGAAAGGATTGACGATGCCAACCTCAATCCAACGCGGCCTGTTTGCGATTGCGGGCTTTGCGCTGGTGGTCCCGGCTGGGGCGCAGAGCGGGACGTCTCACCACGAAGCCCGCAAGCACGACCCGAACGAGGTCCTGTGCGAAAAGCAGGAAGTGCTCGGCAGTCGACTGGCGGTCAAGAAAATCTGTATGACCCGCGCGCAATGGGACGCGCAACGCCAGTCGGACCGCGACCTGGTCGACCGCTCGCAGCTCACGCCCTGCGTGCGTAACGGCGGTTGTTGACCGCGACGCGGGGCCACCGACGCGAACTGGCGCCCGACCGATCATTCCGCACTGGATAACCCGCGATCGGCGCCTGCCCCAGCGGCGGCAGGCGTCCCCGGCGTTGCGTCGAAACCTGCCCTCGTCGGTGAAGGCGGGCGTCTGTGTCAGTAATACCAGCGTGCATTGATCAATATTCATGAGCCCATTGGCGCAGTCCGATGGACATGATGCGCCAGGGTTGATCGATGAGGCTGTTCGAGGCGCGGCAGCTACGGTCGACGATATCGTCGTATGAGGAGACGTCGCATGAGGAGAAGGTGCGGCTGGACAGCCAGTGGTCGCGCATGAGCTGTCGGACATTCCCGACCCCGGGGAACCGGCCAGCGCGATCTGGCGCCGCGAGGATCTCGAACCGCCGCTGCGCCCGGACCATCCGCGATTCAATGCGGATCCGTCTCGGCAGGGATGAGCTTCCAAGACCGAGAAAACAGCAGCAGATCACCGCAATGCGTCGACCCGACCGGCGAAGGCGTCGCTCATATCCTCAACCAGGATTCCACGGATTATAAGGTCGTTGGCGTATCCACCGGGTGGCGAGCCATTTAACGCCTTGAATAACCGGTAGGCCAGCATGCTCCGATCGTCGATCTGGCGATCCGTCGGCCAGAGCGTTCGAGAACAGGATGGCGTCGCCCCCGCGCGGCGAGACGTTCAGTCCGTTGGCGGTGAACCGGGTTTCGCCACCACGAAAGCCTTCATTGAGGTAGACAAGGACCGTCTTGATGCGCTGGTTCGGCGCATTGTCGATGCTGTCGAGATGGGCACGATATTGTTGTCCGGGCGCGTAGCGCAAGACGGCGAGGGGTTCACCCTGCTCTATGGCGGTGTTGCTGACCGCGGCGAGCCGCGCGTTGATCGCGCGGACTACCAGATTCTCGCGCGCCGGGCCGATCACGGCGCCGAGGGAGGTTCGGATAGGGTGGCTCACCATCTTGCCGGTGCGCGGATCGATGACGACGGCGGGCTCGAGCACGTCCTGCGCCGTCATAGCGACATATTGGCATTCGGCCGGTGACAGGAGGCCGGGAAAGCGCACCACGTCGGGGGATTCGCTCAGGCGTTCGCCGACTGGCACCCGGGTCGGGCGTCCGTCCTCGTCGAGGTCCATCAACGCGAGCAGAGCGAGCTGGTTTGCGGCGACCGGATCCCCGGCCACCGCTTCAAGCAGGCCATGGGCCGCGCGCCAGTCGGATGGCCCGCCCGATCCGGTGGCGACGAGCGCGACTTCCATGAGCGCGGCATCGGCATGGCCCATCTCCACACAGCGGCGAAGCACGATGCGAGCCCGGGCCAGATCGCGCGGGAGCGGGTTTCCTGCCAGCAGCCACACCGCCAGCGTGAACGATGCGTCGGGATCACCGGCAGCTGCGGCCGTCTCGATCGTTTCGATTGCCTGGGCCGTGTGCCCGGAGGCGAGGAGTACGTTTGCGCGGGCAACGCTGCCTGTGTCGTTCATCAACCTTCACTAACAAAAAAAGGGGCCGGCGAATATCGCCGACCCCTCGAAAGCCTGTTGCAGGTTACTCAGAAACTCGCGGTCACGCCCGCATAGAAGCGGCGGCCGACCGGCTCGTAGATCGCCGTACCACCACCGATGGCGGTCGAGCCGAGCGGGGGAAGGCGGTTGGTGAGATTGTCGACCCCCAGATAGAAGTTCGACCCCTTGCTGATGTTGAACCCGAAACGAGCGTCCATATAGAGAACCGACGGATAGTAGGGGATGCTGAAATCGTCGATGTTCTGGGCCGGACGGCCCTGGAACGCCTCGTGATTCTCGATCGCACCGACCGCCATGCTCGACAGATAGCGAAGCTGATAGTTCAGGAACACCGGGCCGAAGTCGCCCGAGATATTCCAGTTGAAGGCATCCTTCGGGTTACCGATCTCGCCGTTCAGGTTATCCGCGAAGCCCGGCTGGCTCGGATCGAGGAAAGTCTCGTTCGTGAGCGAGTGCGTATAGACCAGGTGGGACGTCAACCGCACGTCGCCAAACCGATGCGTGTAGTTCAGGTCGACGTCGATGCCGCGAACCTGGAGCCGCGCATAGTTCAGCGTGACCTGCTGGAGACTACCCTCGATGATGCGGAACGGGGTGCCGGTAACCGTACCCGCCGCGTCATCGCGCTTAAACTGCGCGCAGAACTGGTTGGCGGTGGTCGGCGAGTCATAGCAGCTATTGACGATCTGCTGCGCCGACGGCGCCGTGATCACGTTGTTCACCTTGATGTTGTAGTAGTCGACCGAAAGGCTCAGGCACGGCACGAAACGCGGCTGGAGCACGACACCATAAGTGTACGAGTCCGACTTCTCCACATTGAGTTTCGGGTTGCCGCCGCTCATGATCTCCAGCGACTGGGCGTACCGGAAGTCATAGGGGTTGGGGCCGGTGGTGTTGATGCCTGCCGACGCGCAGTTGTGCTCGCGGAACGTGGTTCCGCTGGAGATGTTGACGTTCGAGCAGGGATCCGAGAAGCCCGGCGCGAAATTCTGGCCCAGCGGCGAATACAGATCCGACAGGTTCGGTGCGCGAACGGCGCGCGAATAGTTCGCCCGGAAGCGAATGTCCTGGATCGGCGCGTAATCGACACCGGCATTATAGGTCCAGACCGTGCCGGCCGACCCCTTGTAGCTCGACACGCGACCGGCGCCGCTCAGCGTCAGCTCGTGCGCAAAGGGGAGGTCCTTCAAAACCGGCAGGCGAAGCTCGGCAAAGCCTTCGGTCACTTCGAACGACGGCGGCGCGAACTTCTGGATCGCGTTGTAGAAGGTGTAGCCCTTCTCGACGAGCGGGTCCTCCCGGAAGAAGGCGGTTTCACGGCGATACTCGCCACCGATGGCGAAACCGATCGGGCCGCCCGGCAGGTTGACGAAGCTGCTCGAATCGCCGTTGATGAAGGCGGTCAGGTCGAGCTGGGTAATCTTGCCGGTCGCGACGGTGTCCTGCAGGATATAATTCTTGGCATCCTGCGAGATGCTGCCCTCGCCGAACGGGTTGAGCGGCTTGCACGCGGCGATATCGGCGGCGAGCGTCGCCGGATTTCCGCCGAAATCGTCATAGGCGCGGGTCGGATCGATCTGCGAGCCGCAGACGATCTGGCCGGACGAGTTCTTCTTCGCATCCAGCGCGAGCAGCTCGCGCTGGACGTTCACGTTGCCGAGGACCTTGGTCTTCTCATGGAACTCGCCATAGTTGGCGGACACTTCATAGTGCCAATCGTCGTTGAACGTGCCCTTCACGCCGCCGACGATGCGATAGGTCTCACGCTTGGCGGCTTCAGTGCGCGAGCCGAGGTCAGTCAGGTTCTTGCGCAGAATGAAGCGGAACGAGCCCGCGTTGATCGCGTTGATCGTGTTCTGCTGAACCTGCGCGGCCGTCAGTTTGACACTGCCGTCAGGATTGAAGGTGGGCGCGAACGCCGCGCCAGTATTGGGCTGGAAGCCCGCAGTCGCGGATGCGAGCGCCTGCGTTGTCAGCACCGACTTCGCCTGCGCACTCAGATATGGGTTGTCGAGCCGCGGCCGCTCATAGAAGCCGTCGATCGTTCCGCCCGTGTAAAATGCCGGACCCGAACCGCCCTGGCCGACTGAATCGGTACGGACATATTTGGCTTCGACGAACGGCACGAACGCATCCGAAACCTCGAAGTGACCGATCAGGTTAGCCGAATAGCGATCGAGCTGCGGCAGGATCTGCACGAGATCGCCGGTACGCCGCGTGTCGCCATTGCCACCCAGAAACGAGCCGGTCGGCGTGGCGCTGGGAACCGCCACCGATCCACCCGCGATGCCGATGCGGCTACCGGTCTCCGACGTAATCGTGCCATCGGGCTGGAACAGAAAATTACAGGTATATGCCCGACCGGCGAAGTCTTTTCCGCAAGTGGTGCCGTTGCCCCTGAAAGCGACCAGGCCGCCGGCTGAGAAGGTCCCGACGCGAATGTCGTGGAAGAACGCCGAGTCAGGAATGCCATCGCTGCCGTTGGGCAGACCGGCCGCATCGCTTTCGACGGATACAAAGCCATCAGCGTGCCGCAGATAGTCGCGCTCGGATGCGTAGAGGCTGTTCTCGCGGGCATATTCGAGGTCGATGGCGATGTTGCCGCGGCCGCCGGCGAAGTTCTTGCCGGCGAGAACGCTGGCATAATAGGAGCCGGCATCGCCATATTGGCTGATGCCGCCCTGCGCGTGGAGCTGAAGGCCCTGGAAATGGTCCTTGAGGACGAAGTTGACGACGCCTGCCAGCGCGTCCGAGCCGTACACTGCCGAATCGCCGCCGGTCACGACGTCGACGCGCTCGATCAAGTCGGTCGGGAAGGTGTTGACGTCCGGCGACACGGCATTGTTCAGGATGTCGGCGCCGACATGGCGGCGGCCGTTGACCAGAACCAGGGTGCGCTGGGTGCCGAGGCCACGAAGATCGAGCAGGTTGAGGCCCGATGTCCCGAGGAAGCGAGTCGAGTTCGCCTGACTGAAGGTGCTCCGCAGCGCCGGCAGATCGTTCAGCACGTCGCCGACGGAAACCCGCGCGGTCTGCTGGATCTCGGCGGCAGTGACGGTGGTGACCGGAACGGTTGAATTGTCGTTGGGGCGCGCGATGCGCGAGCCGGTAACGACGACCTCGTCCTTGTCGGCCTTGGCGTCATCCGGTGCTGCCGCGTCGGCTACGGAAGCCGGAGCAGTCTGAGCCTGGGCGTGAGCGGGTGTCGCCGCCAGCAGGATGGAGATCGGCGCCACGGTGGCGAGCAAGCTCATTTTCCGCGCGAAAAGGGTGCTGTTGATCACGTAATTTTTCCCTCGCTTGACCCTTCCGGCCGCTGTTGCGATCCGGCAAGGTGATTGCCAAGCCCCTGTCGCCGCACGCAATACGGCCCCAAAGACATGTGGTTTGATTGAACAGGCCGCGATGGGCTGTAAAGCTTCCATTCATAATCGGCGTTCACCTTTCGCCGGACATGTATCCCAAATGACACAGCGGCGACATGGACGTGCAACATAAGTGCCGCCTGAGTAATTTTGTTGCAGGCGCTAACGGTCGTGATCCATAGCGCGGCGCTGACGTGGCGCCGGAGGGCTGCCCGAGGCATCGGCGAAGCCGCTGGCCGGCGCGCTCACGTGGCTGAACGATTCCGCCAGTCACCGGCTCCGCATCGGCCTGCAATGTCGACAGCGCTCTCGGGATCGAGGTCATGGCAAAGAAGCTGGCCGAAACCGACGTGCTGGCGGCGCCTGATCAGCGCATCAAGACCGAGCCTGTCTGCCTCAAGGGGCTATCAGGGCGGCGAAACCCGATTCGAGCAGGCAGCGCCGACGATCACCGGTGGCGCCCGCCACGCAGCCCAGTTCGGCAACCTCCTGCCGGACGGATCGATTGATCCGATGTCGCTCTACGCGGGACCGCCGGCGCGGGCCGACGCATCATGGCCAGCCACGCGCCGGATCCGCGAGCGGATATATTCTGCCTGGTTGCAGGAAATAGTCCGCCGACGCGTTGCTGCCCCGACAATCTCCGGCCGCGCCGTACCGGCGCCCGCGATCACGCGACACTCAACTCCAGCTTACCGTCGCCCTCGTCGACCCGAATGGTGGCTCCATCCTTCACGTCGCCGCGCAGGATCAGGTCAGCCAGCGGGTCCTGCAGGTAGCGCTGGACCGCCCGCTTCAGCGGCCGGGCGCCATAGACCGGGTCGTAACCGACCCGCCCCAGCCACGCCCGCGCGCCATCGGTCAGGTCGAGCACCACCTTGCGATCGGCGAGCAGCTTCTGCACGCGGCTCACCTGGATATCGACGATCGGCGCCATCTCGCTCTGGCCGAGGCGATGGAACAGGATGATCTCGTCGAGCCGGTTGAGGAATTCAGGCCGGAAATGCGCGCGGACCATCTCCATAACCTGCGGCTCCACGCTCGCGACATCGGCGCCATCGGCGAGGCTCGACAGATATTGGCTGCCGAGATTCGAGGTGAGGATGATCAAGGTGTTCGAGAAATCGACCGTGCGGCCCTGGCCGTCGGTCAGCCGCCCGTCGTCGAGCACCTGGAGCAGCACGTTGAACACGTCGCCATGTGCCTTCTCGACTTCGTCGAACAGCACGACCTGATAGGGCCGGCGCCGTACCGCCTCGGTCAGCACGCCGCCTTCCTCATAGCCGACATAGCCGGGAGGGGCGCCGATCAGGCGGGCGACCGCGTGCTTCTCCATGAACTCGCTCATGTCGATGCGCACCATCGCGGCGGGATCGTCGAACAGGAATTCAGCGAGCGCCTTGGTCAGCTCGGTCTTGCCGACGCCCGTGGGTCCGAGGAACAGGAAGGAGCCGAGCGGCCGGTTCGGCTCCTGCAGGCCGGCGCGAGCGCGTCGCACCGCGGTCGAGACAGCGCGCACTGCCTGGCTCTGGCCGATCACCCGCTTGCCGAGCGCTTCCTCCATGCCGAGCAGCTTGGCGCGCTCGCCCTCGAGCATCCGGTCGACCGGAATGCCGGTCCAGCGGCTGACGACCGCCGCGATATCGTCGGCGTTCACTTCCTCGCGCAGCATGGCGCCCTTGGTCGCCCCGGCGGCCTCGTCGAGCTGGCGGGTCAGTTGCGGGATCGTGCCATAGGAAAGCTCGCCGGCGCGGGCTAGGTCGCCCGCGCGCTGCGCCTGATCGAGCTCGAGCCGCGCGGCATCGAGCTGCTCCTTGAGCTTTGCCTCGGCATTGATCTTGTCCTTCTCGCCCTGCCAGCGTGTGGTCAGCTCTGCCGATTGCTGCTCGAGATTGGCGAGGTCGGTTTCGAGCGCGACGAGCCGGTCGCGCGAAGCCGCATCGGTTTCCTTCTTCAGCGCCTCGCGCTCGATCTTGAGCTGGATGATCCGGCGATCCAGATTCTCGATCTCCTCGGGCTTGGATTCCACCTCCATCCGGATCCGGCTCGCCGCCTCGTCCATCAGGTCGATCGCCTTGTCGGGGAGGAAACGGTCAGTGATGTAGCGGTTCGAGAGAGTCGAGGCGGCGACGATCGCCGCATCGGTGATCCGCACGCCGTGGTGCAGCTCGTATTTCTCCTTCAGCCCGCGCAGGATCGAGATCGTGTCGGGGACGGTCGGCTCGCCGACGAACACCGGCTGGAATCGCCGCTGGAGTGCCGCGTCCTTCTCGACATATTTGCGATATTCGTCGAGCGTGGTCGCGCCCACGCAGTGGAGCTCGCCACGCGCGAGCGCCGGCTTGATCATGTTCGAGGCGTCCATCGCCCCGTCGCCCTTGCCGGCGCCGATCAGCGTGTGCATCTCGTCGATGAACAGGATGATGTCGCCTTCGCCGGCGCGCACCTCGTCGAGCACGCCCTTCAGCCGCTCCTCGAATTCGCCGCGATATTTGGCGCCCGCGATCAGGCTGCCCATGTCGAGCGCCATCAGCTTGCGGTCCTTGAGCGTATCGGGCACGTCGCCATTGGCGATGCGCAGCGCGAGGCCCTCGGCGATGGCGGTCTTGCCGACACCGGGCTCGCCGATCAGCACCGGATTGTTCTTGGTGCGCCGCGCGAGGATCTGGATGGTGCGGCGAATCTCCTCGTCGCGGCCGATGACCGGATCGAGCTTGCCGTCGCGTGCCGCCTGGGTCAGGTCGCGGGCGAATTTCTTGAGCGCGTCGAACCGGTCCTCGGCGCCGGGCGTGTCGGCGGTGCGCCCGCCGCGGACCTGGTTGATCGCTGCGTTCAGCGCTTCCGCCTTCACCCCGGCGGCGGCAAGCGCCTTGCCTGCCGCGGTGATCGAGCCCAGCGCGAGCGCCACCAGCAGCCGTTCGACCGTGACATAGCCGTCGCCCGCCCTGGTCGCGATCTGCTCGGCTGAATCGAGGATGCGGACTGAATCATTGTCGAGACCCGGCGTCTGCTGCGCGCCGCCGCCCGAAACCGCCGGAATCTTCGCCAGTGCGGCATCGGTCTCGGTCACCGCCCGCTTCGCGTCACCGCCGGCGGCGGTGATCAGGCCGGCTGCCATGCCCTGCTCGTCCTCGAGCAATGCCTTCAGGATATGCTCGGGCGCGATCCGCTGGTGGCTCATCCGGATTGCAACGGTCTGAGCCGATTGCAGAAAACCCTTCGCGCGATCGGTGAATTTTTCCAGGTTCATGAATGTCCCTCCAATGTCGCACGCGATATGGTGTTGCACATTTGCAACACAAGCCCTTTTGCTGACATGTCCCGCGGCGCGGGCGCGGTCGATACGTAATTGTCACGAAGGCGACTTGCCACTCTCGCGCTCCCGGTGGGCACGCAGCGCCCAGGCGCAACATAACTGCCCGAATTGGTCGCTACGCGTCGCGAGTCGTCCCATCCATTGGACATGAGTGACTCGCCGATGAGAATGACCACTATCAACCTGGATGACGTCTTCGATCTGTTCGACCGGTTCGGAGAGCCTATGGGCCGTTGCTCGACCGGCTGACGCTATAGCATGGGTCAGGGTGCCCTGAGTTCAGCGGCGATCGACTGCAGTGCCCGCATCAGCGCGCTTCGCCGACGCTCCTTCTGGTAAACGAGATAATTGCTCAGCTGATATTGGCGATCGCCCGTATCGAGCGGGCGATAGGCGATGCGCGTGTCGGGCGGGCATTCGGAAGTAAAGAACACGCTGATCCCAAGGCCAAGGGCGATGCCTTCGCGGATCGTCTCCCGGCTCTGCAGCTCGATCAACGCGCATGGCTCGATATCGGCATCGGCCAGGGCGCGCTCGGTAAAGGCGCGGGTCTTCGAGTTGGGCTCGCGCAGCAACAGCGTTTCGCGCGCGAACGCAGCGATGGGGACGGTATCGAGCGCGGTCAGCGCATGATCGTGCGGCAGGGCGCAGGACAGGGTGTCGCTGGCCAGGGGCTCATAGCCGAGGGTGCCGTCGCCCGGTGGGTCGCTCGCCAGCGCCGCATCGATCTGCGCATCGTTCAGCCAGCGCATCACCTCCCGTGCATTGCCCATCCTGACCTGCACGACGGTCTGCGGATTGTCGCGGCGAAAAAGCTGTACCGTCTTGGCCGCGTAAAAGGGGTTGTCCGATCCCAGCCGCAGCACTCCGCCGGTAAGCGACAGGGTTTCGCCGAGCATCTCGTCGATATCGCCGGCCGTCGCGAACAGCCTCTGGGTGAGCCGGAACAGTTCGAGCCCGGCGCTCGTCAGCCGGAGCGGCACCTTGCGGCTTTCGAACAGCGTCACGCCGTAGCGCGCTTCGAGCGCCTTGAGCTGCTGCGATAGCGTCGGTTGTGAGACATTGAGCCGTCGCGCCGCGCGGGACACGCCTCCTTCCGCCGCGATGGCGTGAAACGTCCGTAAATGCTGATAATTCGCTGCCATGATGGGGTCACGCCTAACCCCGAGCCGTGACGCTTGCGTGACGATCTCGCGACTTTTCCATAGGCGGCGCCTATGCGGCCATCCAGCCAAAGACTTAGCCGCAGTGCAGCAATCCGATGAAAGCGTTTCTCGCGGGACCGGATCGACTCGGCCCGACGGGGAAACATGAATCTGCACCGGGCGCGACGCAAAGTCGCTTCGCCCGGGCGGTTCTCTTTGGGGATGAAGGCGATGAAAGCTCGATATCTGATGTCCTGTGCCGCGGCGGCGGTGCTCAGCACCGCGGCGCACGCAGCGCCGATCGAAGCCGGCGCCAGGCCCGCGGACGATCAGCCGGCGGCGGCCCAGCCCGCCGAACAGGGCGGCGACATCATCGTGACGGCAACCCGCCGCAACGAAAGCATCCAGAAGGTGCCGGCCACCATCCAGGCGTTTTCGGGCGACACGCTGGCGCAGCTCAATGTCACCACCTTCAACGACCTGCTGAAATATACGCCCAACGTCACCTACAGCAACAACGGCCCAGGCCAGGGTGCGATCTTCATGCGCGGCCTGTCGTCGGGCTTCGCGGGCAACCAGTCCTCGGCAACGATCGCCTATTTCCCGAACGTCGCGCTCTATCTTGACGACCAGTCGATGCAGTTCCCGGCGCGCAACGCCGATGTCTATGCGGTCGATCTGGAGCGCGTCGAAGTGCTCGAGGGCCCGCAGGGCACCTTGTTCGGCGGCGGCGCCCAGGCGGGCGCGGTGCGCTACATCACCAACAAGCCCAAGCTCGACACCTTCGAGGGCCATGTCGACGGCACCGTTGGCGGCACCATCGGCGGCGCGCCCAACGGCGCGTTCAACGCAATGGTCAATGTGCCGGTGATCAACGACAAGCTGGCGGTCCGCGCGGTGATCTATGCCGATCATCACGGCGGCTATATCGACAACGTGCCGAGCACCTTCACCCGCTCGGATTCGGATACCGGCAATTCCTATTTCAACGCCTATAATGGCGGCCATGTGCTGCCGCCGAGCCTGCAATCAAATGCGGGCCAATATGACAACCACGCGCTGGCGGCGAAGGACTTCAACCCGGTCGATTATATCGGCGGGCGCGTTTCGGCGAAATGGGAGATCAGCCCCGATTGGGACGCGCTGATCTCGGAGAGCTATCAGCGGATTCATTCCGAAGGCACGTTCGCGACCTACCCGACCGGTTCCGATTTCCAGAAGCTGGGTGAGCTCCAGACCACCGTCTTTTCGCCAAGCTACAACAAGGACGAATATTGGAACACCGCCTGGACGCTGAACGGCAAGGTCGGCGATTTCAAGATGGTCTATACCGGCGCCTATATGACCCGGCATCTGGAAACCCAGCAGGATTACACCAATTATTCGCGCACCGGCGGCGGCATGTATTATCAGTGCACCGGCGGCGGCACCGGCTGGGGCAGCGGCACGCCCTTCTGCTATTCGCCGGTCGCCTATTGGCACGACAAGGTGCGCAACACCCACATGACTCATGAATTCCGGGTCAGCACGCCCGACGACAAGCGGATCCGGGCGATCGCGGGCGCCTTCTATGAAGAGTTCCGCATCTACGATGTCATGGATTTCAACTACAAGACGATCCCGACCTGCACCACCGGGCTGATCGCGGCCAACGCTGCCTGTTCGGGCCTGGTCCAGCCCTATCCGGGCTCGACCATCAACACGCCCGGGCTCAAGTCGAACAGCACCGCCTTTGGCGAGGACACGCAGCGCGGCTATGATCAATATGCCTTTTTCGGATCGGTCGATTTCGACATCCTGCCGAACCTGACGCTGACCGGCGGCACCCGCTATTATCATTACAGCGAGTTCGAGACCGGCTCGCAGTACCAGACCTATGCGGGCAATTGCTATCAGGTGCTTGTCTGTGCCGTCGCCGGGTCGGGCAACGTCAACATCGACGCAGCCCACGACCATGTCGTCTATCACGGCTTCAAGAGCCGCGGGTCGCTGTCCTGGAAGCCAAGCGATCACACCATGCTCTACGCGACCTTCAGCCAGGGCTTCCGCCCGGGCGGCTTCAATCGCGCCACCAAGCTGATCCTGCCCGGCCAGAACGGCGTCGCCCAGCTGAACCGCCCCAACGGCTACGCTCCCGACAGCCTCACCAACTGGGAAGCGGGCATCAAGACCGACCTGCTCGACCACAAGGTTCAGCTCAACCTCTCGGCCTATTACATGATCTGGGAGAATGTGCAGATCGGCTTCTTCAATCCGGCCGGCGGCTTCGGCAACACCAGCTTCGTCACCAATGGCGCCAATTTCCACGTCAAGGGGCTCGAGGCGCAGGTCGTGGCGCGCCCGATGGCCGGCCTCAGCATCCAGGCCAGCGCGACCTATAATGAAAGCAAGCAGGTCTCGGCGCCCTGCTTCATCTCGAACGTCGCGGGTTCGGAGACTTTGGGCAAGTGCATCACCTATTATTACAGCGGCGGAAACAAGATCCCGCTGCAGAGCCCGTTCGGCGCGCTCGGTTCGAGCCTGCCCTATGCCCCGCATGTCCAGGGCGATATCCGCGCCCGCTATGAGTGGACCGGCCCGGCCAAGCTCGACTGGTTCGTCTCGGGCGGCGTCTCCTATACGGGCGTGACCTATAACCAGCCCTCGACCTATCCTTCGGGCGAAGGCGTGGTCGTCCCCGGCACGACCCTGCTGCGCTATCGCCAGCCCGGCTATGCGCTGGTCGATGCCGCGATCGGCTTCAAGCATGGCAACTGGAACCTGTCGATCTTCGGCGAGAATATCGCTGACAGCCATGCCAGCACCTTCACTTCCTCGGCGCAGTTCATCAAATCCGAGGTTGTGGTGCGGCCGACGACCTATGGCCTCAAGGTCGGCGTCGATTTCTGACGCCGACCCGCCGGATTAGGCCCGGTGTCACCAGACTGAAACGGGCGGCATCCAGGGTGCCGCCCGTTTCCCTGGTACGGACCCTGACGCATGAATACGCAAATCCCGATCGGCGCGCCGGCTCAGCTTGAACAGGAGATCGCCCGGCTGCGGCGAATGCAGGACGACGGCCGGCACGAGGCCGTCCTGGCGCAGCTGTGCGCGCCGTTTGCCGCATGGCCCGAGGCTCGGGATCTGCTGCTGATCGAGGCGGTCAGCCTGCGCCATCTTGGCCGCATCGACGAGGCGCTGGCGAGCGTCGACCGGCTCGCTCTGCATCATCCGCGCTTCAGCTTGATGCATCAGGAGCGCGGGCTCTGCCATGTCGCGCGGAAGGATGCACCGGCGGCGATCGCCGCGTTGCTCGAGGCGGTCAACATCAACCTCGCGCTGCCGATGAGCTGGAAGATGCTCGCCGGACTCTACCGGATCACGGGCGACACCGACAATGCCGCCATCGCCGCCGGCCATGTCGCTGCGCTGCAGGCGCTCCCGCCACCGGTGGTCGCCGCCACGGCGCTGTTCTTCGACGGAGACCTTGCCCCGGCCGAGGCGATGATCCGCGCTTTCCTCCTCGCGCACGGCGACCATCCCGAGGCGATGCGGCTGCTCGCCAAGATCGGCCTTGCCCATAAAGTCTATGACGATGCCGAGCTGCTGCTGGCCGGCGTGCTCGAGATGATGCCCGATCACCGCGCGGCACGCTTCGAATATGCCCAGGCGCTGACCTATCGCCACAAATATGCCGAAGCGCGCGCCGCGCTCGCGCCGCTGCTGGCGGCCGAGCCGACCAGTCACGATTTTCGCGAACTCGCCTCGACCATCGCCGTGGGGCTGGGCCGACATGACGAGGCGATCGCGCTCTACCGCGCCATGCTCGCCCAGATCGCCGCAGCGCCGGCCGGCCAGCGGGATGCCGGGATATCGGTCCAGGCGCGGGCCGACCTGAACCTCTGGCTCGGCCATGCCTTGAAGACGGTGGGCGAATTGCTCGAGGCAATCGCTGCCTATCGGGCCTCGATTGCCGCGCGGCCCGATTTCGGAGACGCCTGGTGGAGCCTCGCGAATCTCAAACGCTATTTTTTCACCGACGCCGAGATCACCAGCATGCGCGCCGTTGAGGCCTTATCTTCAACCGCCGCCATCGACAGGGTCCATCTTTGCTTCGCGCTCGGCAAGGCGCTCGAGGACCGGGGCGAGATTGCTGACTCCTGGCTCCATTATGAGCGGGGCAATGCCCTGCAGCGCGCTGAAAGCCGCTACCGCCCGGAAATCCTCGAGACCAACACGCGGCAGCAGATCGCTGTGTGCACAAGCGCCTTCTTCGAAAACCGCGCCGGCTGGGGAATCCCCGATCGCGACCCGATCTTCATCCTCGGCCTGCCGCGTTCGGGCTCGACGCTGATCGAGCAGATCCTCGCCTCGCATTCGCAGGTCGAAGGCACGCAGGAGCTGGCTGATGTGCAGCGCATCGTGCTCGATCTGCAGGGGCGCGATCCGGGTCTGGACAATCCCCGCTACCCCGCTGTCCTCGCTGACCTGACGCGCGACGATATCGACGCGTTCGGCAGGCGCTACAGGGACGATACCCGGGTCTATCGCAGCGGCCGGTCCTTTTTCATCGACAAGATGCCCAATAATTTCCGGCATATCGGGCTGATCCATCTGATGCTGCCCAATGCGACGATCATCGATGCCCGGCGCGATCCGATCTCCTGTTGCTTCAGCAATTTGAAACAGCTCTTCGCCCAGGGGCAGGAATTCTCCTACGGCGTCGACGATATCGCGCGCTATTACCGGACCTATCTCGATCTGATGGAGCATTGGGACAGGGTGCTGCCGGGACGAGTCCTGCGGGTGCAGCACGAGGATGTCGTCGACGATCTGGACGGCAGCGTGCGGCGGATCCTGGATCATGTCGGGCTCGATTTCGAGGCCGCCTGTATCGCGTTCCACCAGAACCGGCGCAGCGTCCGGACGCCGAGCTCTGAACAGGTGCGCCAGCCGATCTTTCGCGACGGGCTCGATCAGTGGAAGAAATATGAGCCCTGGCTCGAGCCATTGAAAGAGGCACTGGGCGACGCGATGGTCCGGTACCGGTCATGAAAGGGGAGCGCTCGATGGTGGACATGGACCGGAGAAAATTGCTCCTCGCTGCCGGCGCCGGCATGGTTGCGGCAAGCCCGATCGCCAGGGCGTTCGCGATCGACGCTGATGTCCGCTCGGGCTCGCTGATGGATGTCGAGCATGTCGTGATCCTGATGCAGGAGAATCGCGGCTTCGATCATTATTTCGGATCGATGGCCGGCGTGCGCGGTTTCGGCGACCGCTTCCCGATTCCGTCGGCGGCCGGGCATCCGCGCCAGACCGTCTGGACTCAATTCCAGGATCCGGCGACGCCCGCCGCGGTCGCGCCCTTCCATCTGGATACCAAGGCCAGTTTCGCGCTGATGCGCGCCGAGGGGACGCCCCACAGCTGGCCCGACGCGCAGGCGGCATGGGACGAAGGCCGGATGAGCCGCTGGCCCGAAGCCAAGACGGTGCGCTCGATGGGATATTATCTGGCCGGGGACATCCCCTTCCAGTTTGCGCTCGCCGACGCGTTCACCGTGTGCGACGCCTATCATTGCTCGATTCAGACCGGCACCAACTCGAACCGCCTATTCCTGTGGAGCGGGACGAATGACCCCGGCGGCGCGCAGGGCGGGCCGGCGATCGGCAATTCGCATGACAGCCTGGTCAAGGATGGCGGCTCCCCGATCGGCTATCGCTGGACCACCTATGTTGAGCGCCTGCAGGCGGCGGGGATCGACTGGCGCATCTATGAGGACATGGCGGACAATTTCACCGACAATCCGCTCGCCGGTTTCACCCGATTCCGCGATGCGCACGATGCCGGGCCGGGCGGCCCAGATCATGATCTGGTCGATCGTGGCCTGAGCACGCAAAAGCTCGATCGGCTGCGCCGGGACGTGCTGGCGGGGAAATTGCCGCAGGTCTCCTATATCGTCGCCGACGCGGCGAGTTCGGAACATCCGGCCGCGTCGAGCCCCGCCCAGGGGGCTGATTATACCGCCCGGGTGATCGAGGCGCTCACCGCCAATCCGGCGGTATGGAGCCGCACCGTGCTGTTCGTCATGTTCGACGAGAATGACGGCTTTTTCGATCATGTGCCGCCGCCGGCGCCGCCCTCGCGCGATCCGGCCGCGCCGGACGGGCTGGCCGGCGGTTCGACCGTCGCGACCGGCGGCGAATATCATCTCGTCCGCTCCGAGGCTGACGCGAAGTCGGAGACTCCGGCGCTGATCGGCCGCCCCTACGGCTTGGGTCCGCGCGTGCCGATGTATGTCGTCTCGCCCTGGAGCCGGGGCGGCTGGGTCAACAGCGAGGTTTTCGATCATACCTCGGTGATCCGTTTCCTCGAGCAAAGGTTCGGGGTCCAGGAACCGAATATCTCGCCCTGGCGGCGGGCGGTGTGCGGCGATCTCACATCGGCCTTCGACTTCCGCCGCCCGAACGACGCGCGGAACTGGGCGCCCTTGCCGGCGACGGCCGCGCAATCGGCGCGCGCCGCGGCGCTTCCCGGCGAGACGCCGGCTGCGCCGCCGGCCGAGCCGCATATGCCGGTCCAGGCGAGCGGCGCGCGCCGATCGCGCGCGCTTCCCTACAGGCTCGAGGTGCGCGCCGACGTCGCGAACGATGGCGTCCGGCTGGTCTTCGAGAATGCCGGTCGGGCCGCCGCCGTCTTCCATGTCTATGATCGCCTGCACCGCGACCGCATCCCGCGCCGCTACACGGTCGGGCCCGGGGAGAGGCTGACCGGCGATTGGGGCGGGCGCGAGAACGAACCTCTTGATCTCTGGATACTCGGCCCGAACGGCTTCCATCGCCACGTCGCGGGCAGGCTCGCCATGGCCGAGCCGCGGGTCTCGCTGAGTGCCGATCCGGACCGCCTGTCGATCGCCCTGACGATCGCCAATCCGGGAAAGGCGACCCGGCGGATCGAGGCCCGCCCCATGGCCTATGGCCATGCGCTCGGCCCAGGATCCTTCACGCTTGCGCCAGGCCAATCCACCACCGCACGCTGGTCCGTGTCCGCCACCCATGGCTGGTATGATATCGCGGTGCGCGTGCCCGAGGACAGCCGCTATCTGCGTCGTTTCGCCGGCCGCCTGGAAACCGGCCGGGATTCGATTTCCGACCCGGCAATGGGCGGTCCTGCGACCATGCTGCACCTGCCGTAACCGCGCGCCTTTTCCCGGACATTGTACAATTTTCTGTACAATTGGAAATGTCAGCGACCCTCATGACATTCCCTACAACCGCACGCGATTCAACCTCTCCGCGCGCTGCGGTATCCGACACCATGATTGTTCGGGTCGGGCTGAAGAAGGGCGCAACCTGCTTTCGGCGCGCGCGGCATTTTCCATAGGCGCCGTCTATGAGTGCCATATGGCCAAAGCCTTGGCGCGACCCCGCTGCCCGAGCCCAGAACAGGCGCCCGGGAGTAAGTGGATTGGCACAGGATTCGTTCGACATCGCTATCGTCGGCGCCGGCATTGTCGGCCTCGCCCATGCGCTGGCGGCGACACGGCTCGGCCTGAGCGCTGTCGTTGTCGACCGCGACGCCCAGGCCAATGGCGCCTCGATCCGCAATTTCGGTTTCGTCACGGTGACGGGGCAGGAACAGGGCAATGTGTGGCGTCGCGCCCGTCGTTCGCGCGATGTGTGGGCCGAGATCGCCGGCCCGGCCGGGATCGCCGTCGAGCAGCGCGGCCTCGCCATGGTCGCCCAGCGGCCCGAAGCGCGGCTGGTCTGCGAAGCCTTTCTCGCAACCGAGATGGCGGAGGGCTGCACCTGGATCGAGGGTGCAGCGGCCAGGGCGTTCTTGGGCGACATGCGGCCGACCCATCTCGAAGGCGTGCTGTCGAGCATGATTGATCTTCGGGTCGAATCCCGCACCGCCATTCCGGCGCTGGCTGCGTGGCTCGAACAGGGCCGGGGGGTCGCGTTCCGGCGCGGCGTCGCTGTCCATCATGTCGAGAGCGGGCGGCTCGAAACCGCCGAAGGCGTTATCCGGGCGCAGCATATCATTGTCTGCCCCGGGGACGATCTCACCACGCTCTTTCCCGACGCGCTCGCCAAAGCGGAGATCACCCGCTGCAAGCTGCAGATGCTCCGCCTCGCGTCGCCCGGCTACGGGCTCCCGGCGACGATCATGTCGGATCTCGGGATGGTCCGCTATCTCGGCTATGCCGCGCTGCCCGAGGCGAAGGCGCTCAAGCGGCGCCTTCAGGCCGAGCGCCCCGATCATCTCGCCAACGGCATCCACCTGATCGTCGCGCAGGGCGCCGATGGCAGCCTCATCGTCGGCGACAGCCATCATTATGCCCGGACGCCCGACCCCTTCGCCTCTGACCAGGTCGACCGGCTGATCCTAGAGGAGTTCCGCGCCGTGTTCGGCAGCGTGCCGCCTGTCCTCGAACGCTGGACAGGCACCTACGCGTCGGCGGCCGGCCACAGCATCGTCGAGGCGCCGCTCGAGGGCGTGCGGCTGGTCGTCGTGACGAGCGGCACCGGCGCCTCGACTTCCTTCGCGCTCGCCGAGGAGGTGATCGCCGACCTCACCGATGACAGGCTTGGAGCCGCCGCATGAGCTTCGTGAAATGAGTTTCGCTATCAGGGCGGTCATCCTCGATTGGGCGGGCACGATGATCGATCATGGCTGCCGCGCGCCGGTCGTGGCGCTGCAGCGGGTGTTCGAGCAGGCGGGGACGCCGATCTCCGAGGCCGAGGCGCGAGCCGATATGGGCCGTGCCAAGCGCGACCATATCCGTGCGATCCTCGCCGCGCCGCGCGTCGGTGAGGCCTGGCGCGCCATGCATGGTGCTCCCCCGACCGAAGCGGACGTGGCCAGTCTCCACGATGCGGTCGAGCCGATGATGCGCGGCGCCGCGAAGGACTGCGCCGCGCTCATCCCGGGCGCTGCCGATCTGGTGGTCAGGCTCCGGGCGGAGGGCGTCAGGATCGCGTCCTGCACCGGCTATACCCGCCCGATGATGGCGGACATCCTGCCGCTCGCCGCCGAGCAGGGCTATACGCCCGATGTCGTGGTCTGCTCGGGCGAGACCCTCGAGGGCCGCCCGTCGCCGCTGATGCTCTGGAAAGGCCTGGTCGAGCTCGGCGTCTGGCCCGCCTGGACCTGCGTCAAGGTCGACGACGCGACAGTGGGTATTGGCGAAGGCAGTGCGGCCGGCGCCTGGACGGTTGGCCTCTCAGCCTCGGGCAACGGCGTCGGCCTTGGCTATGAGGCGCTGCTTGCCCTGCCCGAAGGCGAGCGCGACGAGCGGATCGCGGCCGCCGCGGCCGATCTGCGCGCCGCCGGCGCTGATTATGTCGTGCCGAGCGTTGCCGATCTCTGGCCGGTGCTCGAGACGATCGCCGCGCGGATCGACGCGGGCGAGAGGCCCGGCGCATGACCACCCTGCACGCGCCTCTGGATGTGGCGCGGACCCGCCGGGAAAGCGCCGTCACCACCTGGTTGCGCACCGCTCCGCCTGCCGCCTTCGCACTCTATGGAGGGCTCGCGGCGTTCGGCGCCTATTTCGCGATGTACGCCTTCCGCAAGCCCTTCACCGCGGCGAACTATGCGCATGTCGCCGGCTGGCCATTCGTGATCGATTTCAAGATCATGCTCGTGATCGCACAGGTCGCCGGCTATGCGCTCTCCAAGCTGATCGGCATCAAGATCGTCTCCGAAATGCCGCCGGCGCATCGTGCCGGCGCGATCCTGTTGCTGATCGGCTTGTCCGAAGTGGCGCTGGCCGGTTTCGCAATCGTGCCGCCGGTCGCGGGCGTCGCCGCGCTGTTCCTCAACGGCCTCTGCCTCGGCATGATCTGGGGGCTGGTATTCGGTTTCCTCGAGGGCCGCCGCCTCACCGAGGTCCTCGGCGCAATGCTGTGCGCGAGCTTCATCCTGTCCTCCGGGGTCGTGAAATCGGCGGGGACTGCGCTGCTGGTCGGCGGCTGGGCGAGCGAGCGCTGGATGCCGGCGGCGACCGGCCTGGTGTTCACGCCGATATTGCTGCTTTCGGTCTGGGCGCTCGTCCAGCTGCCGCCACCCGACGCGCGCGACGAACTCGAGCGCGTGCCGCGCACGCCGATGAATGCAGCGCAGCGGCGCCGGTTTTTCGCTGCCCATGCACCAGCCTTGATTGCGCTGATCGGAGTCTATGTGCTGCTGACCATGCTCCGGGATTTCCGCGATAATTTCGCCGCCGAGATTTGGGGCGAATTGGGCTATGGCGGCGAGGCGAGCATCTTCACCTGGTCCGAACTGCCGGTCGCGATCGTCGTCCTGGTCGCGCTCAGCTTGCTGATCCGGGTGCGCGACAATCGCGATGCGGTCTTGTGGAACCTCGCTTTGATCGCGATCGGCCTCGCTGTGGCGGGTCTGGCGACGGCAGCCTTCCAGCTTGGGTGGCTGGGGCCGGTGGCCTGGATGATAGCGGTCGGCGCCGGCCTGTATCTTTCCTACACGCCATTCAATGCGCTGCTGTTCGACCGGATGATCGCGGCGACCGCCACCGCCGGCAATGCCGGATTCCTCATCTATGTCGCCGATGCGAGCGGCTATTGCGGCAGCGTGCTCCTCCTGCTCCTGCGCAATTTCGCCCATATGTCGCTGCGCTGGACCAGTTTCATGTGCGACCTGGCCTATGTCACCAGCCTTGTCGGCATCGTCGCGACAGGATTTGCCATGAACCGCCTCCGCGCTTCGGTGCAATCGCGCTCGCCCCGGACATCGCCCGCCGCTACACTCGCCGCACAATAGAGCGGGTGAGGGTGAATGCGGCGAAATCTCGTGCGGGGCGCGACCGGACTGGTCGTCTTTCTGATCCTGGTCGCGATCGGCCTCGCCGTCTGGGAGCCGCTGACCGCGACCGCTCCTGCGCCGCCGCCCGCCCATGCCTATGACGTGAAGATTGCCCGCGACACGTTCGGCGTGCCGCACATCTTCGGCAAGACCGACCCCGATGTCGCCTATGGCATCGCCTATGCCCATGCCGAGGATGATTTCTCGACTCTGCAGGAAGTGCTGGCGATGACTCGCGGCCGGCTCGGCGCGATGACCGGGCAGGATGGGGCGAAGACCGACTATGTCCTCCATCTGCTCGGCGCACGCGAGACCGTCGCGCGCGACTATGGGAAGCAGCCGTCCGATGTGCGGGCGCTGCTCGACGGCTATGCCTCGGGGCTCAACCGCTATGCCGACAAGCATCCAGGCGAGATCCGGCTGGCGGGGCTCTTCCCGGTCAGTGGCGAGGACGTCGCGACCGGATTCGTGCTGCGCTCGCCCTTTTTCTTCGGGCTCGATCAGGTGCTCGGAGCGCTGGCCGGCGACACTGCCCTGCCGCCCGACAGCGCCGGCCCGACCCCCGACGGGCCCGACATCACGCCGATCGGCCCCAACGGCAACGAGAATGGATCGAACGCCTTCGTCGTCGCGCCGAAGCGGTCGTCGGACGGCTTCACCCGCCTCGTCTCCAATTCGCACCAGCCCTGGCGCGGTGGCGCGGCCTGGTATGAGCTGGTGGTGCATTCAGGCACCGGCTGGAATTTCGCTGGCGCCACCTTCCCGGGCGCGCCCTATCCGCTCCTCGGCCACAACCGGACTCTGGGCTGGACCAACACGGTAAACCGCCCCGATCTGACTGACGTCTACAAGCTCGCCCTGGACGGCGATCGCACCCATTACCGCTTCGATGGCCAGTGGCGGCCGCTTGAAAGGACCCGGGTCTGGCTGCACGTGAAGCTCTGGGGCCCGTTCGTCCTGCCGGTGCCGAAGACGGTGCTGCGCGCAGTGCAGGGCCCGGTGGTCGAAACGCCCAGGGGCGATTTCGCGATCCGCTATGCGGGCGCCGATCAGTTGAAGATGGTCGAGGAATATTACCGCCTCAACCGCGCCCGCGATTTCGGCGAATGGCAGAAGGCGCTGGCGATGCAGGGCGTGCCGGCGACCAATTTCATTTATGGCGATGCAAAGGGCAATATCGCCTATTTCTACAATGCGAGCTTCCTCAACCGGAAGCCGGGCTATGATTATGCCCATGTCCTGCCCGGCGATATTTCGCGCGACCTGGCGGCGGGGACGGTGCCCTGGTCGCAGGTGCCGCGAAATGTGAACCCGGCATCGGGCTTCCTGATCAACGCCAACAATACGCCTTTCCAGGCGGCGGGCACCGGCTCGGAGATCAGGCCGGAAGACTATTCGCCGCTGCTCGGGATCGAGACCGACACCACCAACCGCGCCACGCGCGCGCTCGAACTGATGGGGGCGAACCCGAGGATCAGCGACGCCGATCTCCACGCGATCAAGTTCGATACCGGGGTGAGCCATGTCAGTTGGGCCGCGAAATGGTTCGCTGATCTGGCGGCGGTGGATCCCAGGGGAGATCGCGCACTGATCGACGCCAAGGCGCTGCTCGCCAGATGGGACTGGAATTTCGACGGCAAGGGACCGGCGGATGCGATCGCCGCGCTGTTGATGCGCGCGGGCAACAAATGGCATTATCAGCGCCGGCCCCCGGCGGATCCACGCGATGCGCTCGCAACCGCGGCGGCCTATCTGAAGAGCCATTTCGGTCGGCTCGATCCGCCGCTCGGCGAGGTCCTGCGGGTTCGTCAGGGCAAGGTCGACCTGGCGATGGACGGCGGCCCCGATGTGCTCCACGCCGCGGAGTTGTGGGACGAGGCGCCCGATGGCCGGCTCGCGGTGAAGCATGGCGACAGCTTCATCATGTTCATCGCCTGGGACAAACAGGGCAAGGTCAGCTCGCAGTCGATCCAGCCCTTCGGCGCGGCGACCACGCGGCCTGATTCGCCGCATTATGCCGATCAGGCGCCGCTGTTCGTGCGGCACCAGCTGAAGCCGGTCTGGTTCGATCCCGCCGACCTCAGGCATCATCTCGAAAGGGTCTATCGCCCCTGATTGCGTGGCCCAAAGGCGCTGCTATACCATCGCAAGACAGTCTTTCTATTTCGAGGGTATAACTTCATGAATATAAAGCTCTTCGCGCTGGCCGGCGTGGCGCTCGCCGCGCTTGCCGCGCCGGTCGCCGCCGCCCCTGCCAAGGCCGATGCCGCCAAGCCGGCGCCGGTCTCGGCACTCGTGAAGAGCGTCGATATTCCCTATCAGCAGTTCACGCTTCCCAACGGCCTCAGGGTGATCGTCCATACCGATCGCAAGGCGCCGATCGTCGCCGTGTCCGTCTGGTACAATGTCGGCTCGAAGTTCGAGCCCGCCGGCAAGACCGGCTTCGCCCATCTGTTCGAGCATCTGATGTTCAACGGCAGCGAGAATGCGCCGGGCGATTTCTTCACGCCCTTGAAGGAAGTCGGCGCGACCGACTTCAACGGCACGACCTATTTCGATCGCACCAATTATTTCGAGACGGTGCCCGCACCCGCGCTCGAGCGGGCCCTGTTCCTCGAAAGCGACCGGATGGGTTATCTGCTCGGCGCGATGACCCAAGGCGTGCTCGACGAGCAGCGCGGCGTCGTCCAGAACGAGAAGCGCCAGGGCGACAACCAGCCTTTCGGGCTGGTCGAATACAAGCAGATCGAGGCCCTGTTCCCCGCCAATCATCCCTATGGCCACACGACGATCGGCTCGATGGCCGATCTCGACGCGGCGAGCCTCGATGATGTGAAGAACTGGTTCCGCGGCCATTACGGCCCGAACAACGCCGTGCTAGTGCTCGCCGGCGATATCGATGCGGCGACCGCGAAGCCGCTGGTCGAGAAATATTTCGGCGGCATCCCCCGCGGCCCCGAGAGCCTTGTGCCGGCAGCCAATGTGCCGACGCTGGCCGCACCCAAATCCGAGGTGATGAAGGACCGGGTTTCGACCACGCGACTCTACCGGATGTGGGCGGTGCCCGGGCTGGACAACAAGGATTCGGTCGCGCTCGACGTGACCGCCGGCGTGCTGGGCGGCCTGTCGAGCTCGCGGCTCGACAATGCGCTGGTGCGCCGCGAGAAGCTCGCCGTCCGAGTCACCGCGAGCAACGAGACCTTCGCGCAGACCGGCCTCTTCACCGTCTATGCCGATGTGAAGCCGGGCGTCGATCCGGCCCTGGTGTCGAAGCGGCTCGACGAGATCATTGCTGATCTGATCGCGAAGGGCCCGACTGCTGACGAAGTGCAGCGCGTCGCCACGGGCAGCGTTTCGGGAACCATCGCCGGGCTCGAATCCGTCGGCGGCTTCGGGGGCAAGGCAGTCACGCTTGCGTCGGGCGAGCTCTATTCGCACGATCCCGACCATTACAAGAAGGAGCTGGCGACGCTCGCCGCTGAAACTCCCGCCACGGTCCAGGCAGCGACCGCCAAATGGCTGTCGCGCCCGGTCTATGCGCTAACCGTCGAGCCCGGTCCGCGTGCCGCCTATGCCGAGGCGGGCACGCCCGCCAAGGCGCCCGCCGACAACAGCCCGCCCGCCAAGGGAACGCGCGGCGCGCTGCCGGCGGTCGGCACGATCGCCGATCTCGTCTTTCCGGCGGTCGAGCGCACCAAACTGAGCAACGGCATCGAGATCGTCTATGCGCACCAGGCGGCGGTGCCGGTCACCCGCATGATCATGAGTTTCGATGCGGGCGTTGCCGCCGATCCGGCGACCAGGCTCGGCACGCAGCAGCTAACCTTGTCGATGATGGGCGAGGGCACCACGAGCAGGGACTCGATCACGCTTGCCGAGGCCAAGGAGCGGCTCGGCGCCAATATCGGGGCGAGCGCGACTACTGATCGCACCAACCTCTCGCTGTTCACCCCAAGCCCCAATCTCGGCGCAGCGGTCGATCTGTTCGCTGACGTGGTCGAGAATCCGGCGTTCGCGCCGGCTGAGGTCGAGCGCGTCAAGGGGCAGCAGCTCGCCCAGATCTCGGCCGAGCTGACCAATCCGGGCGGCCTCGCCTCGCGGGTGCTGCCGCGGCTCGTTTATGGTCCGGCCTCGCCTTACGCCCGCGGCTTCGGCAGCGGCGACCCCAAGGCAGTCGCGCTGCTGACCCGCGATGACCTGATCGCCTTCCAGCACGCCTGGCTCAGGCCTGACAAGGCGAAGATCTTCGTCGTCAGCGATCGGCCGCTGGCCGAGATCAGGACAGTGCTCGATTCGCGCTTCGGCAGCTGGGCCGCGACGGGGCCGGCCGGGACCAAGGATTTCTCGGTCGCGTCCAGCCCGTCAGCGCCGAAGATCCTGCTGATCGACCGCCCTGATTCGCCGCAATCGCTGATCATCGGCGCTGCGCCGACGCCTCTCGTCGGCACTGACGAGTTGCTGCCGGTCATTGCAGCCAATGATTCGCTCGGCGGCAATTTCCTGTCGCGGATCAACATGGACCTGCGCGAAGGCAAGCATTGGTCCTATGGCGTCTCGGGCACGATTCGCCGCGCCGAATTCGCGTCGCCCTATCTGATCCAGGCCCCGGTCCAGGCCGACAAGACCGGCGCCTCGATCGCCGCGCTGCAAAGCGATGTGAAGGACTTCCTGACGACGAGCGGGATCACCCAGCCCGAGTTCGATCGCACCATCGTCGGCGCGATTCGCGCCTTGCCCGGCAATTTCGAAACCTCGTCCGCTGTGTTGAGTGCGATGCAGTCGAACGACCTCTATCGCCGCCCGGACAATTATTATGCGACGATCACGCAAAAATATCGCGCGCTGACCTTACCGCAGCTTGACGCTGCGGCACGCGCGGCAATCGACCCGAACAAGTTCATCTGGATTGTCGTCGGCGACGCGGCGAAGGTCCGCCCTCAGCTTGACAGCCTCGGGCTGCCGGTTGAGGTGGTGCCCGCCGCTTCCGTCGCGGAAGTGCGCTAGGAATTCAGGCTAGGAGAGACTCAATGGCTGGTATCGACGGAAGCTGGGATACGGTCGTGAAATCGCCGCTCGGCGACCAGAAGGCGGTGCTGACGGTCAAGACCGACGGCGGTGCCTTCAGCGGCAGCTATGTCGGCGCAATGGGCTCGGTCGACATCAGCGGCACTGCTGACGGCGATACGATCGCCTGGTCAATGAGCATCACCGTGCCGATGCCGATGACGCTCGACTGCAAGGCAACCGCCGATGGCGATTCGATCACCGGCACTGTCGGCGCCGGCGCGTTCGGCAGCTTCCCGATGAGCGGCACGCGCGCCGCATAAGCGGGCGGCTACCCCTGCTTGCGAAAGCGGCTCGTCTTCCTCGGGAGGCGGGCCGTTTTCCTTTTCGTCACCCCGGACTCGTTCAGGCGTCCGCTGCCCCGAGCCCGGGGATCATGTGAAGGCGACGCAAAAGGTGACGGTCGCGGCCGTTGGGCAGAGCTATATCGACCTGCCGGGGGTCAAATAAATCCTCCCCGAGCAAGGGGAGAACTATCTATCGGGCCAGCCGTGTGACGTGCCCCATCTTACGCCCCGGGCGGATCGTCTTGCCGTACAAATGCAGATGGGCACCCGGCTCAGCGAGAATTTCCGCCCAGCGCTCCGCATCCTCGCCGATCAGATTCTCCATCTCGATGTGCGCCGCCGTCAGTCCCGTATCGCCAAGCGGCAACCCGCAGATTGCGCGGATATGGTTCTCGAATTGCGACGCGACGGCACCCTCAATCGTCCAATGCCCCGAATTATGCACTCGCGGCGCCATCTCGTTGAACACCGGCCCGTTGTCGGTCGCGAAATATTCGAGGGTCAGCACGCCGACATAACCGAGCTTGTCGGCAACCCGGCCGGCCAGCGCCGCCGCCTCGGTCCAGTGCCGCGCGATTTCGACCGGCGCGGGCAGCGAGGAGCGGGCAAGGATGCCGTCGACATGCTCGTTCCAGGGCGGCGGATAGCTGACCATCGCGCCGTCGACGCCGCGCACCAGCAGGATCGAGAATTCATGCCCGAAGGTGACGAACCCTTCGAGGATCGCCGGTCGCGCCCCGATCGCGTCCCACGCCGCTTCAGCATCGGCGATGTCGCGGATGCGTACCTGGCCCTTGCCGTCATAGCCCAGCCTCAGCGTCTTCAGGATCGCGGGCGCGCCGATCTCGGCCAGCGCGCCTCGCAGTTCGTCAAGGCTCGTGACCTTGCGCCACGGCGCCGTCCGGCCGCCAAGCGCCTCGACGAAGCCCTTCTCGGTCGCCCGGTCCTGCGCGACCCTGAGCGCAGCGGGGGGCGGATAGACCGGCAGCTGGCTCGCCAGATATTCGACCGGGTCGAGCGCGATATTCTCGAACTCGTACGTCACCACATCGGTCGAGGAAGCGAGCTCGTCGAGCACGATCCGGCTGTGATAATCGGCGCGGGTGAAGCTCGACGCAGTCTGCGCCGCCACGCTTTCGGCGTCGGGCGCGAGGACGCGGGTATGATAGCCGAGCTCGGCCGCTGCGCTCGCCAGCATCCGCCCGAGCTGGCCGCCGCCGAGAATGCCGATCGTCGATCCTGGAGGTAGCATCGTCTTTTCGGCAGTCATTCGGGGTTGATCGCGACTGCCTCGGTCTGCGCCGCCCGCCATTTCTTGAGCCGCTCGGCAAGCAGCGCGTCATGCGTCGCGAGGATCGCGGCGGCGAGCAGTCCGGCATTTTTTGCGCCCGGCTTGCCGATCGCGAGCGTGCCGACCGGAACGCCGCCGGGCATCTGGACGATCGAGAGCAGGCTATCCATGCCCTTCAGCGCCTTGGATTCGACCGGCACGCCGAGCACCGGCAGATGAGTCATCGAGGCAGTCATGCCCGGCAGATGCGCGGCGCCGCCGGCGCCGGCGATGATCACCTTCAGCCCGCGAATCTCGGCCTGCATCGCATAATCATAGAGGCGTTGCGGCGTGCGATGCGCGGAGATCACCTTGCTCTCATGCGGCACGCCGAGTTCGGCGAGCATGTCGGCGGCATGGCGCATCGTCTCCCAATCGGAAGCGCTGCCCATGATGATGCCGACAAGGGGGTGATCCGTCATGAGAGATACCCGGTGGGAGGAGGGACGCTGGTAACCATGCCCAGCCGCAACCGCAACCCGTCACTCCGGACTTGTTCCGGGGTCCACCGTGCCGCAGCCCAAAGGCTGCAGGATTTGCGGCGCAGCGGGTGCCGGAACGACTCCGGCATGGCGGATGAAGCTCAGCGCTCGCTCAGATAATAGCGGTCGGTCGCGTTCAGCGCTTCGTCAAGCTCGTAGACGATCGGCTGCCCGGTCGGAATCTCGAGGCTGGTGATTGCGTCGTCCGGGATGTTCGACAGATGCTTGACCAGCGCGCGGAGCGAATTGCCGTGCGCCGAGATCAGCACGCGCTGCCCGGCCTTGAGCGCCGGCGCGATCCGGCCCTCCCAATAGGGCAGCACCCGGGCGATCGTGTCCTTCAGGCTTTCGGTCGCCGGGATCGCGATGCCGGCATAGCGGCGGTCCTGCGAGAGATCGAAGGGGCTGCCCGGCGCCATCGGCGGCGGCGGAATGTCGAAGCTGCGGCGCCAGATATGGACCTGCTCGTCGCCATGTTTCGCGGCTGTCTCGGCCTTGTTGAGCCCGGTCAGCCCGCCATAATGGCGTTCGTTCAATCGCCAGTCCTTCTCGACCGGAAGCCACAGCCGCCCCATTTCCTCGAGCGCGAGGTCAAGCGTCTTGATCGCGCGGGTCTGCACGCTGGTGAAGGTCTGGTCGAAATCGAGGCCCTTCTCGGCCATCAGCCGTCCGGCCGCGCGCGCCTCCTCGGCGCCCTTTTCGGTCACGTCGACGTCCCACCAGCCGGTGAAGCGGTTCTCGAGGTTCCACGCCGACTGGCCGTGGCGGATCAGGACTAGAATTGGCATTGATTTCCTTCAGACCGTGCGGGGACGCTGAAACAGGGTCGGCGTGACCGCGTCAATGGGTCAGATGGTGTCGATCACGTCAGCCAGTATTTCGAGGCAGGCATGCGCCAGTTTTTTCGAGCGCTCGGGCGACCAGCCATATTCGGCATCCGGGTTCGGGTCATGGTCCTTGAACGGCATCTCCAGCGTCATGCCGACTGCGCCGAAGCGCTCGGCGAGCTGGTTGGTCGACATGGTCAGGTTCGCCTTGCCGGGCGCCGATTTCTCATAGCCCTTGTCGAGCTGGAAATCGGGGGTGTGGTCGGCAAGGCGGCGCGCATAAGCGTAGAATTTGTCGCCGAGCGCCTCCGTCCAGCTCGGGATGCCCTCGAATCCGGCGAGGAAATTGGCCGGAATCGCCTCGTCGCCATGTACGTCCATAGCGAAGGCGACGCCGGTCTCGTCCATCGCGTTCCGCACGCACAGCACTTCGGGGCTTCTTTCGGGCGACGGCGCATGCCATTCGCGATTGAGGTTCACGCCGGCCGCATTGGTGCGGAGATGGCCGCGGAACGAGCCGTCCGGGTTCATGTTGGGCACGACATGGAAGGTCGCTTTCCCGAGCAGTGCCGTCGTCACCGGGTTCGCCCGGTCGGTCAGCATCTCGAGCGCGCCTTCCATCCACCATTCGGCCATCGTCTCGCCGGGATGCTGGCGGGCATAGAGCCACACCGGCTTCGGCCCGCTACCGATGTCGAGGCAATCGATCGCGCGGCCGTCTAGCGATTCGCCGAGCTGGCGGTGCGCCACGCCGGGCTGCGCCGCAATCCGCGCGACCAGCGCGTCATGCTGCTCCATCGTATAGGGGGCGAAATAGGCGAACCAGACGAGCTGGCTGCCGCCCGCCCAGTCGAATTCGAGCACGCCGTCCGCATAGCGCGTCTCGATCATCCGCCAGCTTAGCCGGTCAGTCGAGACCCGCGCCTTGTACCCCGGCCAGCCGAATGGATAGGCCGATTTCCCCGCGTTCACGATGCGATAGGTGATCTTGCGGCCAGTCGCGCCCGCCACCCGGAAATAGAACCATTGATAGAATTCGGACTGGTGATCCTGCGCGATCTCCAGGTCGACACGGTCTCCATCAATCGCGACGAGGCGAATATTGCCGCCGTCAAAGGCGGCGTTGATCTGGATGCTCATTTGATCGTGATAGAGCGGCCCGATTCGCCGGGAAAGCCCAGGAACAGCGCGTGCGCCAATTTTGCCGCCGCGACGCCCGGCTGCGCGGCTGCGGCGTGCTCGCTCGCTTCGGTCTGCGCACGGCCTTCCCAGATCACCGTGCCGTCACTGCGGCGCCTGATCTGAACCGCCAGTTCAGTCACGACCAGATCGTTGCTGCGGCGCTTGCCGACGGGAAAGGAGACACCCCCGCCGATCCCGACCCCGCCGCCGCCATGATAGCCGCCGCCGCTGTAACCGCCGCCGCCGATGCCGATGGTGAACGGTGGCGGCTTTGGCGGGCCTTCGCGCAGCGTGTTGGTGTAGCTGACGACCGCGAGATATTGAGTCGGTGCATTGGGCGCCGCGGCGCTATAGCCCTGGCCGAGCAATTCGCTCTGGACTGCATTGCCATAGGTCTCGAATTCCAGGCTCGCAGGGCCGCCCCGAACCGCCGGTTCGACGGCAACCGTGCCGCGCTCGAGCGGCGCGCCGAGGTGGTAACGCGTTACATGCACAGGCCCGCTCTCGGTCGTCGTGCAACCTGCCAGGCCCGTCGCCGCCAGGGCGACCAGCAAAATCCGCGCCGTGCTCATCTCATGCTATCCTCTTCGAAACCGGTTGTTGCGCTCTTGTAACGCTCCATAGCCGCTTACGGGTTCCATGCCCATGCGGGTTGACTTGAAGCCCCCCGGACCATATGCGAGCGCCTCTTTTCCGAACACCCGAGAATCAAAGAAGCGCTCTCATGAAGATCCGCAATTCACTCAAGTCGCTCAAGGGGCGTCACCGCGACAACCGCGTGATTCGCCGCCGTGGCCGTACCTATGTCATCAACAAGACGAATCGCCGCTTCAAGGCCCGCCAGGGCTAAGTGACGCGGCCGATTGCCGTCGTCTTCGACGTCGGCAACGTCCTTTATGACTGGAACCCGAGGTTCCTCTACGAGCGCCTGATCGATGATGATCGGGCGCTCGATGCATTCCTGCGCGATGTCGCGACCAAGGAATGGCATTTCCAGCATGATGCCGGCCGGCCTTTTGCCGAGACTTCGGCCGAGCTGAGTGCAGCGCATCCGGAATTCGCCGACCATATCGCCGCCTGGGGTCCGCGCTTCAGCGAGACGATCCCGGGCATGCTGCCGGGCATGGCCGAACTGGTCGAGGAGCTCGATGCGGCGGGCGTTCCGCTCTACGCGATCACCAATTTCTCGGGCGAATTCTGGGTGCCGTTCCGCGCGCGGGAAGCCGCGATCTTCGATCGCTTTCGCGACGTGGTCGTCTCGGGCGACGAGAAGCTCGTCAAGCCGGATGCGGCGATCTACCGGCTAGCGCTCGATCGTTTCGGGCTGGAGCCGGGCGAGGCGGTGTTCGTCGACGACCGCGAAGACAATATCGAAGGCGCCGAAGCCGTGGGGATTCAGGGCCTGCTCTTCGTCGATGCGCCGACGCTGCGAAGCGATCTCGTCAGGCTCGGGCTGCTCGCCTAACCCCCATAGCCCTTCAGCTCGTCGCCCAGCAGGCGCACCACATGCAGCACATTGGTCGAGCCCGGCGTGCGGAACGGAACGCCGGCGATGAGGATCACCCGGTCGCCCGCCTTGGCGATATTGTGGCGCAGCGCCATGCGCTTCGCCTTGGCGACCATGTCCTCGAACGATTCGACGTCGCGGGTGTGGACGGCATGAGTCCCCCAGAGCAGCCCGAGCCGCCGCGCCGTATCGATCTTGGGGGTGAGGACGAGCAGCGGCACTGACGGCCGCTCGCGCGCCACCCGCCGTGCGGTCGAGCCCGAGGAGGTGAAGCAGATGATCGCCGCCGCCGAGACTGTCGCCGCGATGTTCTTCGCTGCCTCGGCAAGGGCATCCGCCGTGGTCGGGTCGGGCCGGGTGATCGTGAAGTGGATCCGGTCGCCATGCATCGGGTCGCGTTCGACGGCGTTGGCGATCGAATTCATCATCGCGACCGATTCGATCGGCCAGGCGCCGGCGGCGCTTTCCGCCGAAAGCATGATCGCGTCAGCCCCGTCATAGACCGCGGTCGCGACGTCCGAGACTTCGGCGCGGGTCGGCGTCGGCGCGGTGATCATCGATTCGAGCATCTGGGTCGCGACGATCACGGGCCGGCCGAGCCGCCGCGCCGTCTCGACGATCCTCTTCTGGAGCGGCGGCACCGATTCGGGCGGCAGCTCGACGCCGAGGTCGCCGCGCGCGACCATCACGCCGTCGCATTGCTCGACAATCTCCTCGAGGCGGTCGATCGCCGAGGGTTTCTCGATCTTGGCGAGCAGCGCCGCCTTGCCGCCGATCAGCTTGCGCGCTTCGGCGAGATCCTCGGGCCGCTGGACGAAGCTCAGGGCAATCCAGTCGACCCCCTGGTCGATCGCGAAGGCGAGGTCGCTGCGATCCTTCTCGGTCAGCGCCGCCATCGGCAGCACGACATCAGGGACGTTCAGCCCCTTGTTGTTCGACAGCGGCCCGCCGACGACCACCGTCGTCACGATCGTCTTCTCATCATGGCTTTCCACCCGAAGCACGAGCTTGCCGTCGTCAAGCAACAGCCGCGCGCCCGGCCTGATCGCCTCGAAGATCTCGCGGTGCGGCAGCTCGACGCGGGTTGCGTCGCCCGGCGCCTTGTCGCGATCGAGCGTGAAGCTGGTGCCGGTGACGAGCTCGGTCCTGCCGCCCTCGAACTTGCCGACGCGAAGCTTGGGGCCCTGCAGGTCGGCGAGGATCGTCGTCGGCCGGCCGAATTTCTTCTCGAGGCTGCGGATCGCAGCGATCACCGCGATCTTCGAATGCTGGTCGCCATGGCTCATGTTCACGCGAAACGCGTCGGCGCCCGCCTCGAAAAGGCGGCCGATCATTTCCACCGTGTTGCTGGCGGGGCCCAGCGTCGCCAGCACGCGTACCTGACGCGATCGCGGATGAATGGCCTTGGTCATGACAACGCTTTCCTCGGCTTGTGCGCGACTGCCTCTAATCCCTATCTCGGGACGATCAAGTTGGGAGAATGGCATGGCGACGATCGAAGACCTGGATGATGTGGTGGCAGCCGCCGCCTTTCGGCGACTCGTCGCGCATCTCAGGCACCGTGCCGATGCGCAGAATGTCGACCTGATGGGGCTGGCCGGTTTCTGCCGCAATTGCCTGTCGGATTGGGTGCGGGAGGCAAGCGCCGAAGTCCCCGGGGGTGCGCTCGACAAAGAGGCGGCGCGTGAGGCGATCTACGGCATGTCTTATGCGCAGTGGAAGGCCAACCAGCCCGAGGCGACGCCCGAACAGCTCGCCCGAATGGCGACAAGCGTCGCGAAGAATGGACGCGCGTGACCAGCGCCGCTAAGGCCGCCACCTTCACCGATTCAACCGAGGAATATCCATGAGCGACGTGATCGCCGCCGACCAGCTTCGACTCTTCATCGAGCGGATCGAGCGGCTCGAGGAAGAGAAAAAGGGCATCGCTGACGACATCAAGGACGTCTATGCCGAATCGAAATCCAACGGCTATGACACCAAGACGATGCGTGCGATCGTCCGTCTGCGCCGGATGGAAAAGCATCACCGCGACGAGGCCGAGATGCTGCTCGAGACCTACAAGGCGGCGCTCGGGCTGGATTGATCAGCCCGTCGCTTCGCCGCTGAACTTGTCGAAGGGCCGTTCTTTCTTCTACCCCGGGGTTCAGAGAAAAGAGCGGACCGACAGGCTCCGCCCGGATTGTGAGATAGAGGACCCGATGGCAGGCCATTCCAAATACAAGAACATCATGTACCGCAAGGGCGCGCAGGACAAGAAACGGTCAGCGGCCTTCTCGAAGCTCAGCCGCGAAATCACCGTCGCGGCGAAGATGGGCACGCCCGATCCGGACATGAACCCGCGCCTGCGCGCGGCGGTCAACGCCGCCAAGGCGCAGTCGATGCCCAAGGACAATATCCAGCGCGCGATCGACAAGGCAGCGCGCGGCGACGCCGAGAATTACGAGGAAATCCGCTATGAGGGCTTTGGTCCAGGCGGCGTCTCGCTGATCATCGAGGCGCTGACCGACAACCGCAACCGCACCGCCACCAATGTCCGCACCGCCGTTTCCAAGAATGGCGGCAATCTCGGCGCGAGCGGCTCGGTGAGCCATGGCTTCGACCGGATGGGGCTGATTTCCTATCCGGCCAGTGCCGGCGACGCCGAGAAGGTGTTCGAGGCAGCGCTCGATGCCGGCGCCGAGGATGTCGAATCGAGCGATGAAGGTCACGAGATCTGGACGTCGAACGAATCGCTCCATGAGGTCGTCAAGGCAATCACGCCGGTGCTCGGCGAGCCCGAAGGCGCCAAGCTCGCCTGGCGGCCGCAGACCATGGTCGATGTCGGCGAGGATGATGCCGGCCTGCTGTTCAAGCTGATCGACACGCTCGACGATGACGACGACGTCCAGCAGGTCTGGGGCAATTACGAAGTGTCGGATGCAGTGATGGAGAAGCTCGGCTGATCATCCTCGGCCTCGATCCGGGCCTCGGCACGACCGGCTGGGGCCTGATCCGCGCCGAGGGCAACCGGCTTTCCCACCTCGCCAATGGCAGGCTCAAGACCGACAGTACGACGGCGCTCCCTCGCCGTCTCGCTCATCTCGACGCGATGCTGGTCGCGCTGATCGCCGATCATGCGCCTGAAAGCGCCGCGGTCGAGGAAGTGTTCGTCAACGCCAACCCGCAATCGACGCTGAAGCTCGGCCAGGCCCGCGGCGTGGCGCTGTGCGCGGTGGCGCGCAGCGGGATCGAGGTCGGCGAATATGCCGCGCGGCTGGTCAAGAAGGCGGTGGTCGGCACCGGCGCTGCCGAGAAGGCCCAGGTCCATGCGATGGTCGCGCGGCTGCTGCCGGGCGTGACGATCGACGGCCCCGATGCGGCCGATGCGCTTGCGGTGGCGATATGCCACGCGCATCATATGGCGTCGGCGCGGCATGTGCCCCGAGCCTGACCCGTCACCCCGGACTTGTTCCGGGGTCCACCGTGCCGCATACGAACAGCGCGCGGCGCTTGCGGCCCGGTGGATGCCGGAACAAGTCCGGCATGACGGATTGAACCAGACCACGACATGATCGCCCATCTCAAAGGCCGCCTCGACTCAACCGGCATCGACCATGCGGTGATCGACGTCGGCGGCGTCGGCTATCTGGTCGGTGCCTCGACGAAAACCCTCGCCGCGATCGGCCCGGTCGGCGAGGCGGTGATGCTCCACACCGAAATGCTCGTCGCGGAGGATTTCATCCGTCTCGTCGGCTTCGCGACCGCAAGCGAACGCGACTGGTTCCGCCTGCTCACCGGCGTCCAGGGCGTCGGCGCCCGGGTGGCGCTCGCCATCCTCTCAGCGCTTGATCCGGCTGATCTCAGCCGCGCGATCGCTGCCCAGGATAAGGCAATGGTCGCGCGCGCCAATGGCGTCGGCCCAAAGCTCGCCGAGCGCATAGTGCGCGAACTCAAGGACAAGATCGGCGGCGTCGCGATCGGCGGCGCGGCCCCGATCGCGGCAAGCGGCGCGAGCGCCGATGCGGTGTCGGCGCTGCTCAACCTTGGTTTCCGCCCCGCCGAAGCGAGCAGCGCGGTGGCCGCCGCCGAGGAGGAGCTGGGCGGGAGCGCCAGCCTCGATGCGCTGGTGCGGCTCGCGCTCAGGAAGGCAGCCCGATAGGGAGGGCCGTGCAAATCGGATCGGTCCCCCGGACCCAGGCAATCGCCTGAGAGCTCGCCCGCCCGCTGTTCCCGCTGTTCTTTCGAAAAATTTTTTCCGCCGCTGTTATGTTGGATTTTGCGGGCAATTTCCTTACGTATTATCAAACGCTTGTCGGCGATCCCGCTGTTGTTGAATAACAGCGGGGAACAGCGGCGATTAACAGCGGCGCCGCCGGCCACAACAGCGGCGAACAGCGGGATAACAGCGGCGCCTGTCGGTCAACGGATTTCAGTCATGTCAAAGAGCGGTGCGAAATCGACCTGCGACTCCGCCCGCTCCATCCGTTCCAAAATCTCGGTCGAAGTTGAATCGACACCTTCAACGCGGCGCCGACCCGGTCACAGGATCGGAGTCACCAGCGGCAGCCCCGCGAAATGCGCATCGAGATTGGCGAGGACGAGAGCGGCCATTGCTACACGGCATTCGACCGTGGCGCTCCCCTGATGCGGCATGAGAACAACGCGGTCCATCGCCTTGAGCGCGTCGGGCACCTGCGGCTCGTTCTCGAAGACATCGAGCCCGGCGCCCGCGATGGTGCCGGCGGCGAGCGCAGCAACCAGCGCCGGCTCGTCGACCAGGCTGCCGCGCGCCACGTTGATCAGCACGCCCTGCTCGCCCAGCTTCTCGAGCACCGCCGCATCGACGATATGCCGGGTTTCCTTTCCGCCCGGCGCGATCAGGATCAGCGTGTCGCAGGCATCGGCCAGCGCCGCGATATCGGGGACGAAGCGGAAGCGTAAGTCCGGGCGCTCGTGCCGGGCGGTATACAGCACTTCGCTGGCAAAGGGTTCCGCGCGGCGGGCGATTGCCTGGCCGATCTGGCCGAAGCCGAAAATGCCGATCCGCCGCCCGCTGGTTCGCCGGCCGAGCGGAACGTCCCAGCCGCCCGCCCGCACCGCGCGATCGTTGAAGGCGATCCGCCGGTCGACCGCCAGCATCAGCCCGATCGCAAGGTCGGCGACGTCGCTGATCAGCACGTCGGGCGTGGTCGTCACCCGCACACCGCGCGACCGTGCCGCGGCGAGATCGATCCGGTCATGCCCGACGCCGTTGACCGCGACGATTTCGAGCGCGGGCAGCGCATCGAGCAATGCCGTGTCGACCAGCACCGAGCCACCGCCGACGATCGCGCGCGTCGTGGCGGGCGGGTTGTCGCGATGGATCCGGAAGCGCTGTGCCAGCTCGGCCATCAACGAAGGCGCCATCGCGGCGGGGAGATACAGGTCGGGAAGATCGCTCATCTCGTCCTCATAAGGCGCGCGCCTTGCCCCCGCCAGCATCGGCGCGCTATCGCCGTGACGTGACCGACAGCGACCGCCTCATCACGCCCGCGCGCAAGCCCGAGGATATCGACGCGGCGCTGCGCCCGAAGAGCCTCGACGATTTCGTCGGGCAAAAGGCGGCGCGCGAGAATCTGCGCATCTTCATCTCGGCGGCGAAGAACCGCGGCGAGGCGCTCGACCATGTCCTGTTCTTCGGCCCGCCGGGGCTTGGCAAGACGACGCTCGCCCAGATCATCGCGCGCGAAATGGGGGTGGGCTTCCGCGCCACCTCGGGCCCGGTGATCGCCAAGTCGGGCGATCTCGCCGCCCTCCTCACCAATCTCGAGGACGGCGACGTTCTCTTCATCGACGAGATCCACCGCCTCGCGCCGGCGGTCGAGGAAATTCTCTATCCGGCGATGGAAGACCGTGCGCTCGACCTGATGATCGGCGAAGGGCCGTCGGCACGCTCGGTCAGGATCGACCTGCCGCGCTTCACCCTGGTCGGTGCGACCACGCGCCAGGGCCTGCTGACGACGCCGCTCCGCGATCGCTTCGGCATCCCGGTGCGGCTCCATTTCTACAGTGTCGACGAGCTCGAGCGGGTGGTGACGCGGGCGGCGACCCTGCTCGATCTCCATGTCGCGCCCGACGGCGCCCACGAAATCGCGCGCCGCTCGCGCGGCACCCCGCGCATCGCCGGGCGGCTGCTGCGGCGGGTGCGCGATTTCGCCAATGTCGCCGGCAATGCGACCGTTGACGCGAAGATCGCCGACGCGGCGCTCACCCGGCTCGAGGTCGACGGGCTCGGGCTGGATGCGATGGACCGGCGCTATCTGATGATGATCGCCGACGTCTATCGCGGCGGCCCGGTCGGCGTCGAGACGCTCGCGGCGGGCTTGAGCGAACCGCGCGACACGGTCGAGGAAGTGATCGAGCCCTATCTCATCCAGCTCGGCCTGATCGCACGGACGGCGCGGGGACGCTGCCTCAATGCCGGCGGGTGGAAGCATCTCGGGTTGAACCCGCCCGCGAGCACGCAGGACGGGCTGTTCGATTAGGCCTGGGCGACGCGCTGCGGCACGATTGGACCCCGGCACACCTCCCACTGCTGTCCGGGATTTTATCTGTAGGGGTTGGTGCACGGCAGACAAATCCTGAGGATTCTGC